>NZ_MWLL01000246.1 GCF_002198675.1 Kineosporia sp. R_H_3
ATCGCCGGTGCGACGCGTCCCGAGCAGGTCCGGGCGAACGCCGCGGCCGGGGCCTGGCTGCCGACCGCCGTCCACATCGTGGGACCGTCGTACCGCAGACCGTCACAAGAGCGCTCCCGGCGCCGACACGCCGCGGTTCCGGCGCGTTGGTGCGTCCTGCGGTCCGGCCGTCCCAGGATCCGGACGCCACCCAGTGCGACGACGGACTCGCGTCACTGCTCGTCGAGCAGTGCCTCCAGCGCGGCGAGGTCGTCGCCGGTCGGCAGCCAGGCCCCGGCCGCGGCGTTCGCCCGGACCTGCTCGGGACGCGTCGCACCGGCGATGACCGACGCGACCGCGGGCCGGGCGGCGAGGCCGCCGATCGCGACGTCGAGCAGGCCGATCCCGCGCTCCCCCGCGAAGCCGGTCAGCGCCTCCACGGTGTCGAGCCGGTCGTCGGTGATGTAGTCCTGCCGGCCGTGCAGCCGGGTGCCCTCGGGAGCCGGGGTGTCGCGCCGGTACTTGCCCGTGAGCAGCCCGTTGGCGAGCGGGTAGTACGGCAGGAGGCCGATGCCGAAGTGCTCGCACGCGGGGACGAGGTCGTCCTCGGCGCCGCGTTCGAGGAGGCTGTACTCGTTCTGCGCGCTGACGAACCGCTCGTAGCCGTGCGTGCGCGCCGTCCAGTCCGCGTCCGCGACCTCCCAGCCCGTGAGGTTCGACGAGCCGATGTACCGGACCTTGCCCTCGCGGACCAGGTCGGTGAGCACCGAGAGCGTCTCCTCGACCGGGGTGACGAGGTCCGGCCGGTGCAGCTGGTAGAGGTCGACGTGGTCGGTGCGCAGCCGGCGCAGCGACCGCTCGACCGCCCGGCGGACGTACCGCCGCGACGCCCGCGCCCCGCCGTCGTTCCCGAGCGCGCCGTGCAGGTCCATGCCGAACTTCGTCGCGAGCACGAAGTCGTCCCGGCGGCCGGCGAGCACCTCGCCGAGGAACTCCTCGCTCGCCCCGTAGGTGTCGGCGGTGTCGAGGAGCGTGATCCCGCAGTCCTGCGCGGCGTCGACGACGGCGCGCGTCGCCTCGAGGTCGATCCGGCGGCCGAAGTTGTTGCAGCCCAGGCCGACCACGGAGACCACGAGGCCGCTGTCCCCGAGCGGGCGGTAGCGCATGTCGCTCATGCGCGCCACGCTAGACCTCGGGGTCGTCCCCGGCATCCGGGTGCTCCCCGGCCGCCAGGAACGCGTCCGCGAGCCGCTTCGGGGCGACCGCGAGCCAGCCCTCGACGACGACCTCGCGCAGGACGTCGACCTCGATCTCGTCGAGCCGGACCAGGACGGCCGGGTAGCCGGCGAAGTGGGCGATGACGAAGAACACCGCCGGGTCGGCCTGGACCCACGCCTGCTGGACGCCGAGGTCGTCGACCATGGCGGCGAGCACGGGACCCGTCGGTGCGGCGTCCCCGAGCTCTGCCGTGCCGGCCCTGCCGAGCGGGCGCTCCCAGGCGAACCCCTTGCGCCGCACCGACCAGGACAGGGTGCCCCGGCGGCTCGTCTCCTCGACCGCCTCCGGCAGCGCGAGCGCGATCGTGCGGACGTCGTCCCAGGTCGCCATCCGCCGAGTCTGCCGCGCCGGGGCGCTGCCGTCAGGGGCGGCGCGTCAGCCCTGCTGCGACGGGTGCGGCCGCGGGACGGGGCACTCCAGGGCGTAGCCGCGGCCGGCGTAGTCGAAGTCGCCGAGCTCGAGGCGGACCAGGGACGGGTCCTGCGGGGAGGCGTAGTAGGCCCGGATCTCCTTGACGAGCAACGTCTCCGGCTCGAAGACGTACCACTCGTCACCGCGCAGGACGGTGCCCTCGGCGGTCTTGAAGTGGCTCCACTCGATGACGGCCTGGTGGCTCGCCGGGTCGCAGACGAGGCGGTCGATCGTCCACGCCGAGCCGCGGGTCGCGACGGACGCGGCCCACCGCTCGGCGATGACCCGGGCCCCGCGCCACGCGCCGCCGTACATCCCCGGCGGGAAGTAGTGGACGGCGTCCGGGACGAAGCAGGCGACCATCCCCTCGACGTCGGCGGCGTTGCAGCCGTCGAAGTAGGTCCGGATCCGGGCCTCCATCGCCGCGGCCCGCGCGGCGAGGTCTGCGCTGTCGACGATGCTCATCGGGGCAGGGTAGGTCGGCCCTCGCGGGTGCCGGGCGGGGCGTTCGCGGCTGCCGAACGCGGGCGGCACAACCATCGGGATTGACGATGGGTCGGTGCGGGCGTTGGCTGACGGCCGTGCAGATCGACGTGCGGATCGACGGCGCGGGGGACGGGCCCGACGAGGAGCAGGACGCCGTCCACGTGGCCCGGGCGTTCGAGCGCGCCTACCAGCAGGCCTACCTGCGGTTCCACCGGCGCGACGGCAAGCGCTCCGAGCTCAGCGGGGCCTCGCGCGCGGTCCTCACCCATCTCGCGCACACCGGGCCGCTCACCGTGGGCGAGATGGCGCAGCACCTGGACCGGGCCCAGTCGGTCGTCAGCGACATCGTCACCCAGCTCGCCGGGAAGGGGCTGCTCGCCCGCGAGCGGGACCCGGCGAACGGGCGGCGCACGCTCGTCTGGCTCACCGACGACGGGCTGGCGTTGCTCGACCGGGACCGCGAGGTGCTGTCCGTCGACCTGCTCGCCCGCGCCGTGGCCCGGATGACCCCGCAGGACCGCGCCGCGCTCGTGCGCGGCGTCCGTGCCCTCGTCGCCGCCGACGACGACGCCGGGCCGAGCACCGACGAGAACCCGACCAGGAGGAGACCGACATGACGACGAGCACCGGCTGCGAGAGCTGCGGCATGCCCATCGAGACGGGGCGCTACTGCGCCCACTGCACGGACGCCGAGGGCAACCTCCAGGCGTTCGAGGAGCGCTTCGAGCGGATGGTCGCGTGGCAGGCCCGGCGCGAGCCGGACGCCCCGCGCGCCGACCTCGAGGCCGCCACCCTCGCGTACATGGCACGGATGCCGGCCTGGCGCGACCACCCGCGCGTGCTCGCCCGCGGCTGATCCGCCCCGGTCGACCGGATCCGGGGCGGTCGCCCGGGAGCCGGTCGACGACCGCGGATCAGGTGTACGGCGGGGTGCGCTCGCCGCCCGGGAGGGCCACCGTCAGGGTGTTGCCGGCCGGCGGCAGCGGGCACGTCCACGCCGGCGAGTACGCGCACGACGGGTTGTACGCGAAGTTGAGGTCGACGACGAGCCGGCCGGCCCGGACGTCCCGGGCTGACCCCGCGGGCCGTGCCCGCCGTCCGCCCCCGAGGTCGGCGCCCTTCACCGTGTCGAGGACGTACCGGCCGCCGCCGTAGGTGTCGGGCGCGGCGTCCCGGACCGGCAGGAAGATCCCGCCGCCGTACGACCCGAGCCACCAGACGTCGAGCGCGCCGAGCCCCGGCAGCCGGACGACGCCCACCCGGGTGAACGGGACGTCCCCGTCCGAGCCGGTCCGCGCCGTCCACGTGCTCGGTCCGGCCTCCTCGGGGGCAGGCTCGACGGCGACGTCGAACCGCAGGTCCGGGTCGTAGGGCGCCACCGGCAGACCACCGAAACCGGCCCGGGCCTCGTCGGTGAGCGGGCTCTGCGGGTGGTGGGCGAACAGGTCGTCCCGGCCGCGGCGCCACAGGTCGTGCGCCGCGCGCGGGGCGTCCGCGGCGCGCACGTCGGCGTAGAGCGCGGCCACCCGGCGGCGCCAGTCGAGCAGGTCGAGCACGTCCCCTCCAGACGGACCGGCCGCACGTGCGCGATGCCCGCGGCTGTGACCCATGCCGGGCCGCCGGTCCTTCCGCCACCCTCGCACGCCGCCTACTGTTCGCAGGCAGAGGCGTCGACGAGGACCGGGAGCTGGCAGCAGGCATGAGCGGGATCTACGAGACCGGGCTCGAACGGACGGCCGCCAACTTCGCGGCCCTCACCCCGCTGGTCTTCCTCGACTGGGCCGCGGACGTCTACCCGCAGCGGCCGGCCGTCGTCCACGGTGCGCGGCGCTACACGTGGACGCAGTACCGCGACCGCTGCCGCCGCCTCGCGTCCGCGCTCGAGGCGCACGGCGTCGGTCCCGGCGACACCGTCGCGGCCGTCCTCGCGAACACCCCGGAGATGCTCGAGGCGCACTTCGGCGTCCCGATGACCGGCGCCGTGCTCAACGCGGTGAACACCCGGCTCGACGCCCCGACGATCGCCCACATCCTCGACCACGGCGAGGCGACGGTGCTCCTCGTCGACCGCGAGTTCTCCGGCGTCGTCCGGCAGGCCCTCGAGGCGGCCTCGGTGACGCCGCTCGTCGTCGACGTCGACGACAGCGAGTTCACGGGCGGCGGCGAGCGGATCGGCACGGTCGAGTACGAGGCGTTCCTCGCCGGCGGTGACCCCGGCTACCGCCGCACCCAGCCCGTCGACGAGTGGCAGGCCATCTCGCTCAACTACACGAGCGGGACGACGGGCAACCCCAAGGGCGTCGTCTACCACCACCGCGGCGCGCACCTCAACGCCGTGGGCAACATCCTCACGTGGAGCATGCCCCGGCACAGCGTCTACCTGTGGACGCTACCGATGTTCCACTGCAACGGCTGGTGCTTCCCGTGGACCCTCGCGGCGAACGCCGGCACGAGCGTGTGCCTGCGCCGGGTCGACGCCCGGGAGATCTACCGGCTCGTCCGCGAGGAGAAGGTCACGCACTACTGCGGTGCCCCGATCGTGCACAAGATGCTCGTCGACGCCCCCGCGGAGCTGCGCGACGGGATCGACCACCAGATCAGTGCGATGGTCGCGGCCGCGCCGCCGCCCGCCTCGCTCATCGCGGCCATGGAGCGGATCGGCATCGACCTCACCCACGTCTACGGCCTCACCGAGGTCTACGGACCGGCGACCGTCGCGGCGAAGCAGGACGAGTGGGCGGACCTCGACCTCGAGGAGCGGGCCCGGGCCAACGGTCGCCAGGGCGTCCGGTACCTGCTCGAGGACGCCGTCACGGTGCTCGACCCCGAGACCGGCGAGGAGGTCCCCGCGGACGGCGAGACGATGGGCGAGATCGTCTTCCGCGGCAACGTCGTCATGAAGGGCTACCTGAAGAACCCGGCCGCGACGCAGGAGGCCTTCGCCGGCGGCTGGTACCACTCGGGCGACCTCGCGGTCCGGGAGCCGGACGGGTACGTGAAGATCCGCGACCGGGCCAAGGACGTCATCATCTCCGGCGGCGAGAACATCTCCTCCGTCGAGGTCGAGGACGTGCTCTACCAGCACGCCGCCGTCGCGTTCGCCGCCGTCGTCGCCACCCCGGACCCGAAGTGGGGCGAGACCCCGCGCGCGTACGTCGAGCTGCGGGACGGCGCGACCGCCACCGAGCACGAGCTCGTCGAGCACTGCCGCGCGCACCTGGCCCACTTCAAGGTGCCGCGCAGCGTCGTCTTCGGCGCGCTGCCGAAGACGAGCACGGGGAAGATCCAGAAGAACGTGCTGCGCGAGAGCGCGCGGTCGAGCGAGTCGTTCCGGTGAGCCGTCCAGCGAGGTGCGCATGAGCCAGTCCCCGGCCGACGAGCCGTACGTCCTGCGGTCCGACGCGGGCGGTGTCGCGACCCTCGCGATGAACCGCGGCAGCCGGTTCAACCCGTTGTCCGCCGCGATGATCGCCGCCCTCGACGGGCACCTGCGGGACATCGCGGACGACGCGGCCGTGCGGGCCGTCGTCCTCACCGGGTCCGGGCGCGGCTTCAGCGCCGGGCACGACCTCGCCGAGATGCGCGCGCACACCGGGGACGACGCCTGGCAGCAGGGCCTGTTCGACGCCTGCACCGCGATGATGCTGCGCCTCACGCAGCTGCCGCAGCCCGTCGTCGCGAAGGTGCACGGGATCGCCACCGCCGCCGGGTGCCAGCTCGTGTCGATGTGCGACCTCGCGGTGTGCACCGACGACGCCCGGTTCGGCCTGCCCGGGGTGAACATCGGCATCTTCTGCTCGACGCCGGCCGTCGGGGTCGCCCGGAGCATCGGCCGCAAGCGCGCCATGGAGCTGCTGCTCACGGGCGAGATGGTCGACGCCGCAACGGCTCTCGACTGGGGCCTGGTGAACCGGGTGGTCCCGGCGGCCGACCTCGACGCCGCCGTGGCACGGTTCACGGACGTCGTCGTGGCCCGCAGCGCACCGGTCCTCGCCAACGGCAAGCGCACCTTCTACGCGCAGATCGACGCCGGGATCGGTGAGGCGTACGAGGTCGCGGGCTGCGCGATGGTCACCGACCTCGCGGGCGCCGACTCGGCCGAGGGCATCGACGCGTTCCTCGAGAAGCGGTCGCCGGTCTGGCCGTCGTCGGTCTGAACGGCCGGGTCGGCCGGCGGGCGGGTCAGCGGGCGACGAGCCCCTTGACGCCGCCCGCGACGAGCGCCGCGACGTCGAGCATCATGACCGGCAGTGCGGGGCCGCCGGGCGAGGCGACGTAGCGGGTCTCCCAGACCGGGTCGAACCGCTCCTTGAACTGCCGCAGGCCCTGGAAGTTGTAGAAGTGCTCGCCGTGCGACCAGAGGAAGTGCCCGGCGCGGTCCCAGAAGGTGCCGGTGCCGTCGGTGCGCAGCCCGGACAGCGGCGCCATCCCGAGGCTGAACGAGGCGTAGCCCGCATCCCGCGACCAGGTCATCGCCTCGACGAAGAGGTGGCTCATGACGGTCCGCGGCGCGTCGGGCAGCCGGCGCATGAGGTCGATCTTCACCTCGTGCCGGGCACCGCTCGTCCAGAGCGTCGCGAACGCGACGACCCGGCCCTCGAGACGGGCGACGACGACGGGGAAGCGCCGGACGTAGTCCGGCTCGAAGGCCCCCAGGGAGAACCGCTTCTCCCTGGCGTTGCGCTCGGCGAGCCAGGAGTCCGAGACCGCCGCGAGCTCGGGGAGCAGGTCCTCGACGTCCGCCGGTTCCACGACCTCGATCTCGACCCCGGCCCGGGTGCTCGCCCGGCACTCCGAGCGCAGCTTCGCGCGGTGCTTGCCCTCCATGGAGAACCCACTGAGCGGGACGGTCGCCTCCTCGCCGAGCTTGACGAGGGTCAGGCCGTGACGGCGGTAGAGGTCGGCGAGGTCCTCGCGGACGCTGTAGAGCACCGGCCGCCCGCACGCCCGGTCGGCCTCGTCGACGAACCGCGCGAGCAGGTCGTCGAACTCGGCCTCGTCCCCGACCGGGTCCGACATGACGACCCAGCTGCGAGCCCGCACCTGGTACATGAGCAGGGCGTTCCCGGCGCCGGAGAAGAGCACCCGCTTGTCGCCGGTCCACAGCAGGCAGGCGTTGCCGTGCGTCGACCGGGTGAGCACCTGCTCCGCCCGGCGCATCTCGTCGTCCGTCGCCGTGAGGGCCGCGCGGCCGGGGGCCTGGAGCCGGCTGCCGCCGAGGACCACCCCGACGAGGCCGACGGCGAGCCCGACCCGGACGTGCACGGGGGCGTCGCCCGCGGCCGACGCCGCGAGCACGGTCCGGCCGTCGACGAGCGCGCTCCCGGTCCACAGGTCGTGCCACCAGACGAGGACCGAGACGCTCGCCGCGACGGTGAGCGACCAGCCCCAGCCGCGCGGGTCGCTGAGCACCGACATCGTGCGGTGGAAGGCGCCGCGGGCCATGACGAGCAGGACCACGAGCAGCGCGGAGGTGCCGGCGACGCCCCGGGCGTCATGGGTGGCCGCCACCGCGAGCACGGCCGCGAGGGTCGAGAGCGAGAGCACCCACGCACCGTGCAGCCGCCGGTGCAGCCCACGGGCGAGCAGCAGGAGCAGCACCCCCGCGAGGCTCGCGGTGAACGCCGTCATGTCCGGGGCGGCCGAGTCACCGGGGACGTCGCCGGTGACGACGAGCACGAGACCGAGCCCGCCGACCCCGAGGCCGAGCACGGACGGCGTGAGGAGCCCGGCCCGGGCGAGCAGGCTGCCGAGCGCCGCCCGGTCGCGCCGGTGCTCGAGCCCCGCGAGGACGACGGCGGCGGCCCCGAGCGGGAGGAGGAAGTAGACGAACCGGTACGCGACGAGGGCCGTGACGAGCCGCTCCGGCGGCACGGCGCCGCCGAGGGCGAGCAGGAGGACGGTCTCGAAGACGCCGAGGCCGCCGGGCACGTTGCTCACGAGCCCGGCCACCGTCGCGACGACGAAGAGCGGGGCGAACGTCGCGAAACCGACGCCGGTGCCGTCGGGCAGCAGCACGAAGAGGACGGCCGCCATCGCGAGCCACTCGAGCGTCGACAGCGCGACCTGGGCGAGGGCGAGCGGCCGGGAGGGCCGGTCGACCCGCCAGTCCCGCACGGTCACCGGACGGCGTCCGGCGCCCGACCAGGCGACGTACAGGCCGACGGCCGCGAGCAGGGCGGCGCCGCCGGCCAGCGCGACCGGCTGCGTGGTGCCGAGTGCCGCACCCACGACTGCCGGGTCGGCGACGGCGCCGACGCCCGCCAGGAGGGCGCAGCCGAGGCCGAGGGTCACGAGGTTGAAGCCGATGATCCGGGTCACGGCGAAGCCGGGCACGGCCCAGGCCGAGTAGACGCGTGCCCGTAGCGCGGCGCCGACGACGGCGGAGGCGCCGAGCGAGTTGCCGAAGGCGGTCGCCACGAACGAGGCCGCCGCGTAGCGGCGCCACGGCAGCGGGTGCTCCACGTACCGCAGCGCGAGGGCGTCGTAGCCGGTCATCGCGCCGTACGAGACCACGGTGGCGCCGAGCGCGAGCAGGACCGGCCCGGCCCCGAGCGCGGCGAGGTCCCCGCCGAGCCGGTGCCACGGGTAGTCGGCGAGGTGCCGGTGCAGCACCACCACGGCGGCGGCGAGCACGCCGAGCACGAGGAGCGGCGCCGCGGCGCGCAGCAGGCGGGCGGGCGAGGCGAGGGGCGTCGTCGGGGTGCTCATCCCGACCCTGATCGGCACGCCGGGCCGCTCCCTGTAGTGCTCCGCGGCCGGGCCCGGCCGGGCGCCTACCGGGCCGGGTCCTCCACCGGAGTGAGCCGCACCCGGTTGTCGTGGAACGTCGCGCCGCCGCCGTGGTCCGACAGCGCGTCCGACGTCGTCGCGTTGACCGTCGACCCGTCGGGGAACCGGCCGCGGGACAGGCCCTTCGTCGTCGCCGCGACCCCCGGGCGGACGGCGTCCGTCACGGTGACGACGGCGACGAAGGCGCCCCGGTCGTTGCCGACACGCACCGCGGCCCCGTCGGTGACGCCTGCCTCCGCCGCGTCGTTCGGGTGCACGAGCACGACCGGGTCGCCGGCGCGGTCGTGCTTCGGGGAGTCGGTGAACGTCGAGTTCACGAGGTAGTGGTTCGCCGCGCTGACGAGCGCGAGGCCGTCGAGCGCCTCGTGCGGGGGCCGGTAGTCCGGCAGCCGGCCGGCCCCGGCCGCCTCGGCCGTCGCGCTCACGAACTCGAAGCGGCCGGACGGCGTCGGGAACGCCTCGGCGAAAGGCAGGAACGGCTCCGGCACGTCGATCCGCTGGAAGCCCTTCTCCTGCAACGACTCCAAGGTGACGCCCGGGATCCCCCGGGTCTCGTCGCCGATGGCATCCCGGAGCAGCTCCTCGTCGCTCGCGAGCACCGCGGGGTCGGTGATCCCGAGCCGGGCGGCGAGCCGGCGGAAGATCTCCGTGTGCGGCAGGCACTCCCCCGGCGGCGGCACCGCGGGCCGGGCGAGCTGCACGTACAGGTGGGAGTAGGAGTCGACGAGGTCGAACTGCTCGTGCTGCATCGCGCCGGGCAGCACGAGGTCGGCGTACGCCGTGGTGTCGGTGAGGGTGTGCTCGACGACGACCGTGAAGAGGTCCTCCCGGGCCAGGCCGGCGCGCGTCGTGCGCTGGTCCGGGTTGGAGACGACCGGGTTGCCGGCCCAGACGACGAGCACCTCGACCGGCGGGTCGTCGCGCGTCAGGAGCTCGCGCCCGAGCCGGGACATCACCAGGCCGCGACCGGGGGCGGCCGGGCGCAGGTCGGGCCGCTGGTGCGCGGCGTCGTCGAACCCGTAGAAGCGCCCGGTCGAGTACGCCGTCCCGCCGCCGAGGCGGCCGTAGTCGCCGGTGACGGCCGGCAGGCAGGACACGAGCCGGACAGCGGCCGCCGCCCCGCCGTGCCGCTGCACGCCCATGAGGGTGCGGATGCCGAGCGGGCGGTGCGCGGCGACGAGGTCGGCGAAGGCGTCGACCTCCTCGACGCCGAGGCCGCACACCTCGGCGGCACGCCGCGGGCTCCAGCGCGCGAGCACCGTGTCCCGGAACTCCTCCCAGCCGAGCGCGTGCGCCGCCAGGTACTCCTCGTCCGCCGCGCCGCGTGCGACGAGGCCGGCCATGACGCCGAGCGCGAGCGCGCCGTCCGTGCCGGGCCGCGGCGCGAGGTGCAGGTCGGCCCGGGCCGCCGTCCGGGTGCGGATCGGGTCGACGACGACGAGCGGGGCACCGGCGTCGCGGCCCTGCGTGACGAAGGGCCACAGGTGCAGGTTCGAGGTGAGGGTGTTCGTGCCCCAGAGCACGATCGTCCCGGAGTGCCGCAGGTCGGCCGGGTCCATGCTCGCGGCCGCGCCCACGGTGAACCCCATCCCGGCGTGGCCGGCGGGCGAGCAGATGTTGCCGACGTGCCGGCTCGCGCCGAGGGTGTTGAACAGCCGGGCGCCCGAGCCGGAGCAGCCCTGCAGCACGCTGATCGTGCCGGTCGCCGAGTACGGCCAGACCGACTCGCCGCCGTGCCGTTCGACGGCGTCCCGGATCCTCGTGGCCATGAGGTCGAGCGCGTCGTCCCAGGAGATCCGCTCGAAGTCGTTGCCGCCCTTGGGTCCGACCCGGCGCAACGGGTGCAGCAGCCGCCGCGGCGAGGCGGCGTACTCCAGGTAGGGGTTGACCTTGGCGCACAGGCCGCCCCGGGTGAACGGGTGCTCGGGGTTGCCGCGCAGCGACACCGCGCGGCGGCCGCCGGCGTCGTCCTCCTCGACGGTGACGACCCACGAGCACGCATCCGGGCAGTCGAGCGCGCACGCCCCGACGACCTCGAGCCGACGTCCCATGCGGGTCAGGGTCGCACGGCCGCCCGGTCGCGGCCCAGTGCGGCCCAGGCCCGGGCCGGGTCGAAGCCCTCCGGCCGGGTGAACGTCGTCCCGAGCAGCCGGACCTCGCCGAGCCCGGCGACCTGCGTCGCCCGGACGACGGTGCCGGCGCGCCCGGTGTGCAGGAGCCACCAACCGGTGCCCGCGTGGACGAGGGCGAGCGGGGCGAGCACCTCCCGCCCGCCGGCGGCGGCGGGCACCGAGATCTCGAGCCCCTCCCGGGCGGCCCGCGCGACGACGGCCAGGGCCTCGACCGGGCCGTCGTCCGCCGCGGTGAGGTCGACGTGCAGCCAGCCCTCGAGGGCCGCGGCCGTCCGCAGGACCGGCTCGGGCAGCGCCGCCCCGACGGCGGTCCTGGCCGCCTGCGCGCCGGCGCGCATCCCCAGCGCCTCGGCGAGACCGGGGAACCCGACGAGCCACAGCGCCTCCGCGGCGTCGTGGGAGAGCTGGGCGGGGAGCCCGCGGACGCCGTCCAGCAGGGCGATGCCCCCGCCGTAGCCCTGCGTCGTCACGACGGGCAGGCCCGCCTCGCTGAGGGCCTCGACGTCGCGCAGCACCGTCCGCGGCGACACCTCGAGCAGGTCGGCGAGCTCCTGGGCGGTCATGCGGCCGCGCCGCTGCAGGGTGAGCATCATCGTCAGCAGCCGGGCCGCGCGCACCCCACGACAGTACGGCGTGACACCCGGCCGAGGAGATCGTCCGAGACAGGAACATGACAGAAGATGTCAGCTTCGTGCTGCCAGGCTGTCCGTCCGGGCCGGTCGCGGCCCGACCGGACGAGAGGACGTCGATGACCGCCGAGGCAGGCACGCCGGAGAACCCGTGGACCCTGCGGACCCCGCCGCTGACGTCCGAGTACGAGGCCTGGTTCGACACCGTCGGCGGCACGGACGTCGTCGTCGTGCGGGTGGGGAAGACGGTCCTGCACTACGACCGGCGCTGCGTCGACGACCTCGCGGCGATGCTCAAGGCCCACGGGGACTGGATGGAGCTGGGCAGCGCCGACGAGCAGAAGGACGCCAGGCCCGGCACCGTCGAGGCCTGGGGCCGCGCGGCCGACAACCCGGTCGGCGGCTGGTACGGCCTCAAGAAGGGGCTGCGCGGCCGGTTCGGGATGTACCTGCCGCCCCTGCTGGAGCAGCTCGGCCTCGCCGAGGTCGAGCACAACCCGCGCAACAACCGGATGCGCGCGCTCTGAGCGGGGCGCCGCACGCGCCTACCCCCAGACCTCCTCGGCCGTCTCGACGACGAGCCGGAGCTTGGCGAGCTGCTCCTCCCACGTCAGCGCGTTGCCCTCGACCGTCGAGGAGAACCCGCACTGCGGCGACAGGCACAGCTGCTCCAGCGGCACGTACCGCGCCGCCTCGTCGATCCGGCGCTTGAGCGCGTCCTTGCTCTCGAGCGCCCCGCTCTTCGTCGTCACGAGGCCGAGCACGACGAACCGGCCCGGCGGCACGAAGCGCAGCGGTTCGAACCCGCCCGAGCGGGCGTCGTCGTACTCGAGGAAGAACCCGTCGACCTCGAGGCCGCCGAAGAGCGCCTCGGCGACGTAGTCGTAGCCGCCCTCGGCGGCCCACGACGAACGGAAGTTGCCGCGACACATGTGCGTCGTGACCCGCAGGCCCTCGGGCCGGTCGGCGAGGGCTGCGTTGATCGTGCGGATGTAGTGCTCGTGCTGGCGCTCCGGGTCACCGCCGAGACCCGCGACGAGCTCGCGCTGGGCCGGGTCGTTGAGATAGGCCAGGCTCGTGTCGTCGAGCTGGAGGTAGGTGCAGCCGAGCTCCGCGACACCGGCGACCTGCGCCCGGTAGGCGGCCACGAGGTCGGCCCAGAACCGGTCGAGGTCGGGGTAGACGTCGGCGTCGATCGCCGCCCGGCCGCCCCGGTAGTGGACCATGCTCGGCGACGGGATCGTCAGCTTCGGCGTCGCCCCGGTCCCGGCGGCGGAGACCGCGTCCCGGAGGAACGAGAAGGCCTCGCCGAACACGGTCCGCGGCAGGGTGACCCGGTCGTGCACGCGCATGGCCGGGGTGTCGAAATCCAGCTCACCGGCCGCGTTGCGGAAGTGCACCCGCAGGCGCTCGTCGGTCGGGTCGACGCCGCCGAGGGCGTAGATGAAGTCCATGTGCCAGGACGTCCGGCGGTACTCGCCGTCGGTCGCCGTCCGCAGCCCGGCCTCGGCCTGCAGGGCGACGGCCTCGCGCACGCAGTCGTCCTCGACGGCGCGCAGCGCGTCCGCATCGATCTCGCCGGCCGCCCGGCGGGCCCGCGCGGCCAGCAGGCGCGGCGGGCGCAGGAGGCTGCCGACGTGGTCGGCGCGGAAGGGCGGGACGGCGTTCGCGGCCATGGGACTCCCTCGTCACCGGCGTCTGGACGGCGCCACTGTGCCACCCGGGGGCCGCCGTGACGAGAGGATCACAGCACGAGCCTGGGCCGGGTCCGGACGCCGTCCGGAGACCGCCCGGACCGAGGGCCCGCGGCGGGGTCAGGCATCGGCGGCCGCGGCCGCGTCGGCGCAGCGGGACGCCTTGGCCGGCGCGACGCCGACGACGGCGAGCGCGCTCGTCGCGACGAGCCGGCCGGCGGCCGCGGGGTCCACGGCGCCCTCGAGCACCTCGTCGAAGACGGCGAGCACGACCTGCCCGGCGACCCGCGCGAGGACGTCGGCGTCGGTGTCGACCCGGAAGACACCCTCGTCCTGCCCCGCCCGGACGAGGGCGGCCCGGCGCCGGCGCAACGGCTCGAGGCGCTCCAGCGCCCGGTCGCGGTGCTCGGAGCGGGCGGCCAGGGCACCGAGGAAGCGGAACGGCTCGGCGGCGCGCCACACGGCGAGCTCGAACCGGGCCAGTGCGGTCGCCGGGTCGTCGGCGGAGGTGTCGACGGCGTCGAGGACGGCGACGAGCCGGTCCCCGGCGCGGGTCGCGATCGCCGCGACGAGCTCCTCGCGTGACGAGAAGTGGCCGTAGACGGTGCGCCGGGACAGGCCCGCCTCGCGGGCGACGCTCTCCAGGCTGGCGTCGGGGTCCCGGGTGAGGGCCGCCAGCCCGGCGTCGAGGAGGGCGATCCGGTTCGCGAGCGCGTCGCGACGGCGGACGAGGACGGCCCCCGCCGTCTCGGAGAGGGAGGTCGTCATGCGATCAACCCTAGAAGGCTGCACATATACGTGCAAGTTAAGCAGCGCACTTGATGGCGAGATCAGATGCACAGACCTGTGCGAGCACGTGCCGCGACGCTCGGTGCCCCACCTGGCGACCCGGCCCTGTGCAGATCTGCCGGCACGTCGTCGTGCAGGTCATGAGAACGCTGCGCACCGGCGCGCAGGATCCACCCCGCCTGCACACCACCGTGCACGTCGACCTGCACGGCGCCGTCCGCACCCACACCTGCGTGACAGAAAGTGAACCTACGATCACATTCTGCCCACCTTGGCCGTGCCGACCTGTGACCGACACCCCTTCTCGCTAATCTTGATCACCAACCGGCGACGGACCACCGACCAGGGAGGCCCGACACGTGCCGAACCGTCGCAGCACGATGCTCTCCCGGGCGGACGAGGCGTACGCACTGCTGCGGCGACGGATCACCCGGTGCGAGCTGGCCCCCGGCACGGCCGTCACGGCCCGCGAGCTCGCCGCCGACCTCGGCCTCGGCCTGACGCCGGTCCGCGAGGCCCTGACCCAGCTCCACCGGGAGCGGCTCGTCGTGACGATGCCCCGCCGCGGCTACCGGGTCGCACCGGTCACCGCGACAGGTGTCCGCGACTGCCTCGAGGTCTGGGCCGTCATCCGCCCGCGGGTCGTCGCGCTCGCGGTGGGCCGGGCCTCCCCGGAGGCGGCGCAGCGGATCTGCGCCCTCCTCGACGACGACCTGCGCACCTGGGCGGACACCCCGTCGGCGCACGGGACGCTCGAGGACCGCAGCCGGGCCTGGAGCCTCATGACCGCCGAGGCCGGCAACGGGCTGCTCGCGGACGTGTACCGGCTGCTCGACGGGCACCTCCTGCGGCTGCGCACGGTCCTGCCGCACGGCACCCCGCTGCCGGCGCCGGCCGCACCGACCTGGACCGAGCTCTTCGCGACCCGGGACACCGAACGCGCCGCGCACCGGGCGACGGCCGAGATCGAGGCATTCCGGGCCACAGTCCGGCCGCTGCTCGACCGCCTCCCTGATCCCGGGCCGCCGGTCGGCGAGCCGGGCGACGCACCGCCCGGGTCCCTGGCGGACTCGGCGTGGGCCGCGCTGCGCCGGCGGATCATCGACGGCGACCTCGCCCCCGGTGCCCGGCTCACCGAGCGCGCGCTGTCGGCCGAGCTCGGCCTCGGGATCACCCCCGTCCGCGAGGCCCTCGCGCGGCTCGACCACGAGCACCTGGTGCTGACCCTGCCCCGGGCCGGCTACGTCGTGACCACGACGACGCCGCAGGACGTCCTCGACACGGTCCAGATGTGGGCGTGCCTGGCGCCGACGCTCGTCGGGCTCGCGGTCCGGCACGCGACGCCGGACGAGGCGCGACGCATCGTCGCCCTCATGACGTCACCGGCCGACGACCCGGCCGGCCTCACGGAGAACCGGTCCCGGGGCTGGCGGCTCGTCGCGCGGGCCGGGCGCAACGCCGTCCTCGGCGACGTCGTCGGCCTCGTGGACGGCCCGCTCTCACGCCTCTTCGCGCTGCTGCTGACCCGGCCCGCGAGCCTGGTCCGCCCTGTTCCGCTCGACTGGGAGCGGCTGTTCGCGGAGCGGGACCCGGCGCTGGCGCGCGCCCGGACCGACCGGTACGCCGCGGCGCTCGACGAGGTCGCGCGCTGGGCCGTCGCCGAGGGCTCCCGGCGGACGTGATCGACGGCCGGGCCCGGTGCCGCCCCGGGCGGGTGCAGATATATCAGCGGTCGCGCCACGTGACGACGATCGTCCGTGCCTACCATCAGGCCACAGAGGCGTGAGAAGCACGGCTCAGCGGCGGGGCCGGCCTTCCTCGCCGTGGAACCCGTCGCGCGACATGGCCCGTCGCGTCGAGGGAGGCACTGCCATGCTGTCCCCGGGACCCGGTGAGGACGCGGGAGGCCTCCCGCGCAGCCAGAGCGGTGCGAACCCCCAGCACGTCATGGCGACCCTGCTCGGCGACTACTGGCTCGACCGCGACGAGCACCTGCCCTCGGCCAGTCTCGTCGACCTCGTGTGCGACTTCGACGTCACGACGGCGAGCGCGCGGGCGGCCCTGAGCCGCCTGCTGCGCCGCGGCACGCTCGACGCCCGCAAGAGCGGTCGCAACACCTTCTACCGCCTGTCGCCGCCGGCGCGGGCCGGCCTCGCGGCGACCCGCGACGCGCTCGTCGCGTCGACGGCACCGGTCGAGGAGGCCTGGGACGGCACCTGGCTCGTCGTGGCCTTCTCGGTCTCGGAGGACCGGCGCGAGGTGCGCCACGCACTGCGCGCCGGGCTGCGCCGCCTCGGGTTCGGGCCGCTCTACGACGGCGTGTGGGCCTCTCCCAACGCCTCCCACGACGCGCTGGTCCGCCTCCTCGCCGACCTGGGCGTCGAGCAGGCGACCGTCATGCGCTCGTCCGTCCTGCACCCCGGGGACGGCGTCGGCCACCCGACGGCGGTGTGGAACCTCGCGACGCTCGCCGACCGCTACCGCGGCTTCACGCGCACGTACGCCCCGGTCCTCGACGACCTCGCGGCCGGCGCCGTCTCACCGCGCACCGCTCTGCGGCTGCGCGCCGAGGCGCTCGAGGCCTGGCGCGGCCTCGTGGACGACGAGCCGTCGCTGCCCGCGGCGCTCCTCCCGGCGGACTGGCCCCGCACGGAGGCCACCGGCGTCTTCGTCCGCCTCCTCGACGCCCTCGCACCGCTCGCGGAGCACCGGTTCCGGGAGGCGGTCGCGGCCGAGGCCCCGGAGCTCGCCTCGCTGGCCGCCGTCCGCCGGCTCGGTACGTCCCTCTCCCTCGACGTCGCGGCGCCGGTCGGCACGCTCCGCGACAGCAACCCTCTGTAGGCCCACACCCACGATCGGTCACAGTTTCTCGTCGGTTCTCCCCACACGGACCACCGCAGCACGGGAAGATCGGGCAGCCCGCTCGACCGGGCGGGTCCGCGCTCGGGGGAAGGACTCGGGGGAACCGCACATGAAGAGGATCGGATCCAGCAGACGCCGCGCCGCCGTCGGCACAGCGGTCGGGGCCCTGGTGGTCACCGCGCTCGCCGCCGCAGGTGCACCGGCCGACGGTGTCACCACGGCAGGGCTCGCCAAGGCCCAGGCGGTCTCCGCCCGTAAGGCGGGCCCGGCACCCGCATGGCTCACGACGATGCGCGCGCAGGCCGTCATCCACAAGCGGCACGGCCAGCTCGTCACGGTCGGGCCCGACCCGCGCCTGGCCACCGGTCCCGGCGTCCGGGACGTCGCCGGCTGGGCCCGCAAGGAGGCCCTCGAGAAGGAGGCCGCGCAGGCGGACACCGGCGGCGGCGTCTCCACCCAGAGCCGACGGTCCTCGGGCACCGTGAAGCCGCCGTCCGGCTCCGGCCGGCGCGCGGTCACCGAGTCCGAGCCGGCCGGCACCCGCGGCGGCAACGACACCCTCGCGACGGCCCAGCGGATCCCCGGCTTCGGGACCCGTCGCCCCGCGAAGAACGCCGCCGACGTCACCGGCGACCAGGCGGCGGCCCCCAGGCCGACGCTGGCGAAGATCAAGCCCAACGTCGAGGACGACAGCACCTTCGAGACCGCCGGGGTCACCGGTGTCTCGACGGTGCGCGGCGGCGCGACGACGACCGGCTTCATCGGCGACAACCCGCCGAACCCGGACGAGCCCGGGGCCACGGACGCCGACCTCTACGCGCTCGACCTCACCGCGGGTCAGATCCTCGACGTCGACCTGCGGACGACGAGCGGCGACCTCGAGCCGATCATCTTCCTCCTCGACGAGCAGGGGAACTTCCTGGCCGACAGCTTCTTCGACCCGGACTTCTTCAACCCGTCGATCCAGGCCCCGGTCAAGACCACCGGCCGCTACTACGTCGGCGTCCAGGGCTTCACGATCATCGACCTCGGCACCGGCAAGGTCACGGTGTCCAAGGGCAACTACGCGCTCGACCTGGCCGCGCGAGCCGGGGACACCGACACCTACAAGGTCGCCCTGGCCGCCGGTGACGTGCTCGGCACGAACGTCGCGGGCTCCGGCAAGGTCGTCACGCTCCTCGACGCCAAGGGCACCGAGCTCATGGGCTCCGCGCAGGACGCGTCCGGGATCTACCCGACGAACACCCCGCTGCCGGGCGGCGGCAACGCGGTCGCCGAGACCGTCGCGCCGAAGAAGGGCACGTACTACGTCCAGGTCTCCGGCGGCGACGGGCCGTACACGCTGCAGGTCGAGGCGTACCGGCCGGGCGGGACGGGGAAGGTCCGGCAGACGGTCTTCCTCGACTACGACGGCCAGCGGCTCAACACGAACTCGGTCTTCGGCCGCGGCGTGACGACGCTCTCGCCGCTGTCGAGCTTCCTGCCCGGCTGGGGGATCAAGGCCGGTGACCGCAAGGCGCTGGGCCGCAAGATCAAGGCGACGGTCGTCGAGAACCTGCAGAAGGACCTCGTCGCCTCGGGCCTGAGCACGACGGTCTCGGTCAAGGTCGTCACGAGCGACGAGGTGAAGAAGGACCCGTACGGCGGCCAGGGCGTCATGCGGGTCGTCGTCGGCGGCACCATCGACGAGTCCGGGGTCGCGACGATCGGCATCGCGCCGTCCATCGACCCGGGCAACTTCGCCCGCGAGGAGAGCGCACTCGTGCTCCTCGACGCGCTCAGCGAGCCCGGCACCCTCGGGGACGTCGAGAACAGCCCGCCGTACTCGCTCAACACGTACATGGGCCCGCGGAGCGACCGGGTCCGGTTCGTGGGCCAGGCGGTCGGCAACGTCGTCTCGCACGAGGTCGGCCACACCCTCGGCAGCTTCCACACCGACAACACCGACGAGCAGGCGTCGCTCATGGACGCCGGTGGCTTCGGCTACGGCAACCTCTTCGGCGTCGGCCCGGACGGTGTCGGCGGCACGGCGGACGACCGGGACGTCGACTTCGTCACCGACACGTTCGACCTGTTCGAGGGCTTCACGGGCCAGGAGAACACCCTGGCCCGGACGACCTGGGCGCTGAGCCGGTGATCTCCGCCGGCTGAGGCCGGACGACCGCGCGGGCGGGCGGCGCACCCCGAGGGGGCGCCGCCCGTCCGCGTCAGCGGCCGTCCGCGTCAGGGCCCGTCAGGGCGCCGGCACCGCGAGGACGTGCTGCTTCAGCCAGCCCTCGTCGAGATCCCCGAACCGTTGCGGCGCACCGGGAACCGTCCAGACGTGGATCATCTCGTTGGTCAGCGCCACGGTGACGGAGCCGGCCGGGCACACCCCGAGCGGCGAGGTCAGCCCGGCGAGCGACGGCGGCAGCAGCGCGAAGCAGACCTGCTCGTGGGCGTGCCAGGTCGTGAGCGGCCCGCCGACCGCGGGCCCGTGCGTGCGCAGCCCCTCGACCTGGAACATCGCCCCGAGCAGGACCGGGGTGCCGTCGTCGCGCAGCGCGTAGACGAGCGTCTCGGGGCGGTCCGGGTCGAGCGTGGCGTCGTCCTTCGTGTACCGCGGGTTGTCGGCGTGGAAGTCGTGCCCCCGGATGCCCGTCGCCGCGTAGCCGGCGGCCACCGCGGCCGCCGGGTCGGCGTACCGCGCGAGCGAGCGGACCGTGCTGCGGTAGAGGTCCTCGGCCGCCGCGGTCTGCGCGACCGTCGGGTCCTCACCGTCCCCGGCCGGCATGGCGACCCCGACCGCGGGCGAACCGGCGTGGTGCCCGTCCTCGCCGTCGCCGTGACCGGCGCTCAGCCCGACCGCCCAGACCCCCACGACGACGAGCGCGGTCCCCGCCGCCACGCCCGACGTCGCGAGCACGCGGCGGGCCCGGCCCGCACCGACCGGTGCACCGAGCGCGAGCAGCCCCGTCACCTCGACGACCTTGCACGCCATGGCGACCTGGTCCGGCATGTGCCGGGCGGCGAGGCCGGCGAGCAGCCCGAGCAGCGAGCCGGCGAGCACGAGCGCCGCCGTGAGGCCGGCGCGGCGGCGGCCCGTGACGAGCCGGTGGGCCGCCCAGCCGAGCAGCCCGGCGTCGACGGCGAACGCGACCGACCAGCCGGACAGGCCGTGCGTCGGCACGAGCGCGACGTGGACGGCGGCCGACGCGACGAGCGCCCACACCGCGAGCGCCCGCTCGGCGGGCAGTGCGCGCAGCCGGCCGAGCCACGGCACCGGCGGCAGCACCGCGGGGAGCCGGTGCACGAGCACGGCGACGAGCGGGAGCAGCGCGAGCACCACGAGTGCGGGCACGTGCTCGGGCGCGACGTCGTAGAGCAGCGACCCGACGTAGCTGCCGGGCTCGCCCTCGACGTGCCCCCCGCCGTGCGCGAGCCGGTTCACCGCTCACCGCGCAGGAGCACGAGAACCGTTGCGGGGACGGCGATCCGGACGAGCGCCGGGAGGAGCAGCGGCGGTACCCCCTCGAGCATCGCGATGGTGACGTCGACGCCGGCCGCGGCGAGGAAGACGACCTGGACGGCGAGGACGAGCCAGCGCCGCCGGACGGCGCCGGGCGCGGCGCGGCCGGCGTCCCGCGCGGCCAGGGCGAGGACGACGGCGACCGCGGCGGTGAGCACGGCCGGCACCGGGGTGCCCATGCCGACCGCGGCGACGACGAGTGCCTCGAGCGTCGTCACGAGGGCGACGACGAGCTCGAGGAGGAGCAGGACCCGGACGACGCGCATCCGGCCGGAGGGCCCGGGCCCGGTGAGGGGCAGCGGCGCCGTCGGGGGCGGCGCGAGGGGCAGGGTGGGGGTCGTGGTCATGCCGGGACGGTCGCGCGGGCCGGTGAACCGGCCGTGGGGCTGCGATGAGACGACGATGAGAGCCGGCGGCCGGACCTCCGGAGCCCTACGCGGCCGGCAGGTGCAGCGTGACGACGGCCCCGCCGTCCGGCGCGTTCTGCGCGGCGACCCCGCCGCCGTGCAGCCCGGCCACCGCGCTCGTGATCGACAGCCCGAGCCCGCTGCCGCGCCCCGAGCGGGCCGGGTCGGCGCGGTAGAAGCGCTCGAACACCCGGCCCACCGCGTCCGGCGGGAAACCCGGGCCGTGGTCCCGGACGGTGACGACCGCCCAGTGCCCGGCGCCGCCCGGCCCGTCGGGCCGGCCGACGGTGACGAGCACCGGCGCGCCGCCGCCGTGGAGGACGGCGTTGTCGACGACGCAGCCGACCGCGCGCCGCAGCAGGTCCGCGTCCCCGAGGACGAGCACCGCCGGCGCCCCCGGAGGCACCCGGACCTCGCAGGCGGCACCGGCCACCCGGGCGACGTCCGCGGCGAGCGCCCCGAGGTCGACCGGACGCCGGGCCGGCTCGGGGACGGCGTCGGTCCGGGCGAGCACGAGGAGGTCGTCGACGAGCCGGCTCATCCGGTCGGCCTCCGCCCGGACGTCGGCGACGGCCTCGGCGCGGTCGGCGGGTTCGGCGTCCGGCCGCTCGGCGAGGAAGCCCGCGTTGCTGCGGATCGTCGCGAGCGGGGTCCGCAGCTCGTGCGAGGCGTCCGCGACGAAGCGCTTCTGCTCCTCCAGCGCGGCGGCGAGCCGGGCCCGGCCGTCGGCGATCCGGTCCATCATCGCGTTGAACTCGCGGGCCAGCCGCCCGACCTCGTCGCTGCGGCGGGGCACGTCGAGGCGGCGGCCGAGGTCACCGGTCCTCGCCACCTCGCCGACGGTCGTCGCGAGGTCGCGCAGCGGCCGCAGCGCCCGGCCGCTCACGACCCACGAGGCGACCGCCCCGGCCAGGGCCGTGAAGAGCGCCGCGAGCAGCACCGCACCCCAGAGCCCCTGGCGCTGTCCGGCGACGTACGCCGTCTGCTGGACGGCCACCGCGACCCCGTCCGGCCGGGCCCGACCGACCATCCGGACCTCGACCCCGGCCAGGCTCACGGTGGCCTTCGAGACCTGCCGGGCGAGGGCGTCCTCGACGAGCGAGACCGGCACCTGGGGCGGCCGGCCCCCGATCCGGGCCTGGCTGTAGACGACCTCGCCGGCCCGGTCGGTGACGACGACGGCGGGGTCCAGGGACGTCCCGAGGTCGGTGACGATCGCCGGGGACGCCGAGCCACCGGGCTCGAACCCGGCGGCGGCCGCCGTGGCGAGCGCGTCGAGGGCGTCGTCCTGGTCCTGCGGGCCGGCCGCGGTGGCGAGCGCCACGAGGAGCAGGGCGAAGAGCAGGACCGTCCCCGCGGCGAGCACGGTGCCGAGCGCCGCGAGCCGCCAGCGCGCGCTCACCCGCCCTCCCGCAGCACGTAGCCGGCCCCGCGCACGGTGTGCAGCAGCCGCACCGGCCGCCCGTCGTCGATCTTGCGGCGCAGGTAGCCGACGTACACGTCGACGACGTTGGACGCCGTCCGGGCGTCCAGGCCCCACACCGCGTCGAGCAGCCGCTCGCGGGAGAGCACGACCCGCGGGTGCCGGACGAAGTGCTCGAGGAGGCGGAACTCCTGCGTCGTGAGGTCGACCGGTTCGCCGGCCCGCAGCACGGTCATCGCGGCCGGGTCGAGCTCGAGGTCGGCCAGCCGCAGGACGACGGCACCGGCGGCGTCCGGGGCGTCCGGCCCCGGCACCGCGGACGCCGTCCGCCGGCGCAGCAGCGCCCGCACCCGGGCGAGCAGCTCGTCGTGGTCGAACGGCTTGACGAGGTAGTCGTCGGCGCCGGCGTCGAGCCCGGTGACCCGGTCCCGGACGGCGTCGCGGGCGGTCACCATGAGGATCGCGACGTCGTCCCCCGCGGCGCGGACCCGTCGGCAGATCTCCACCCCGTCGACGCCGGGCAGCATGACGTCGAGGAGCACGATGTCGGGCGGGTCGTCGCGGATCGCCGCGAGGCCCGCCGGACCGTCCGCGGCCACCCGGACCCGGTGGCCGTCGTAGGTGAGCGCACGCCGGATCGACGCGGCGAGCCGCGCGTCGTCCTCGACGACGAGGACACTCCCCCGGCGGGTCATGGTCACGGACGCTAGCCGACCTACGCTGTCCGGGTGGGCGGTCAGGGACATGGGCACGGCGGGCACGCGCACGGCCACTCCCACCTGCCCCCGGACGGCGCGCGCGGCCGGTTGGTCGCCGTCCTCGCGGTGTCGCTGACGATCCTCGCGGTCGAGGTCGTCGGCGCCGTCGTCTCGGGCAGCCTCGCGCTGCTCGCCGACGCCGGGCACGTGCTCACCGACGTCGCAGGGCTCGCGCTCGCCGTCGCCGCGGCGACCCTGGCCCGGCGGCCGGCGACCGACCGGCGCACGTGGGGGTTCCGCCGGGCCGAGGTGCTCGCGGCCGCCGCCCAGGCCGCCGTCCTGCTCGCCGTCGGCGTCTTCGTCGTCGTCGAGGCGCTGAGCCGGCTCGTCGACCCGCCGGAGGTCGACGCCCCGCTCATGCTCGCCTTCGGCGGCGTCGGGCTGCTCGGCAACCTCGTCGGCCTCGCGCTGCTCGTGGGCCGCCGCGGCGAGAACCTCAACACCCGCGCGGCGTTCCTCGAGGTGCTCAACGACGCGCTCGGATCCGTCGCGGTCGTCCTCGCGGCGCTCGCCGTCCTCGCCGGGGGCTGGCTCCGGGCGGACGGCGTCGCCTCCCTCGTCATCGGCCTGCTCATCCTGCCCCGCACGTGGAAGCTGCTGCGGGAGACCGTCGACGTGCTCCTCGAGGCGACCCCGAAGGGCGTCGACCTCGCCGAGGTGCGCAGCCACGTGCTCGGCCTGCCGCACGTGCTCGGCGTGCACGACCTGCACGCCTCGACGGTCGCCACCGGGCTGCCGGTGCTCTCCGCGCACGTCGTCGTCGACGACGCGTGCTTCCACGACGGTCACGTGCCGCGGCTGCTCGACGAGGTGCAGGCCTGCCTCGCCGGGCACTTCGACGTCGAGCACTCGACGTTCCAGTTCGAGTCCGCCGCTCACGCCGACCACGAGCACGCGGCGCACCACTGAGCGGTCCGTCACCCGGCGCAGCCGGGCCGGCGCGGCGTCACCCGGCCGCCGGGTGACGCGGCGACCCTGCGCGACGGCCGCACGGCGCGCGTTGGGCCGGTCAGGGGTCCCCCGCCAGGCTGCTGTCAGATCCGCGCGCCGGCGACCGACGATGTGAGACGTGAGCACCCCCGCCGAGATCGAGTCGACCGTCACGGTGATGCCGCCCGACGTGCTCGACGACGTCACCCGGGCGCAGCTGCAGGACGCCGTCCAGCGGCACGACCCGGTCGTCGACGCGCGCCGGTGGTCGAGGGTCGCGTTCTTCGTCATGACGCTCGTCGTGTGGTTCCCGACGGTGTGGTCGGGCACGAAGCGCGCCGAGCTCGCCGTGCAGCAGTGGGGCGCCGTCATCGCCCTGACGATCGGGCTTCACCTCGTGCTCGCGACGGCGAACCGGTTCGCCAAGGAGAACGCCCGGGCGGTCCTGCGGCGGGACTCGATCGCCCGCTCGATCCTCGCCGCCGAGCAGCTCGCCGAGCAGCAGGCCAAGCTCGAGGCGGCGCAGGCCAAGCTCAAGGCCGACATCGACAAGAAGGCCGCCGCCCAGAAGGAGGCCGACGCCAAGGCGAAGGCCGAGCGCGAGGCGGTCGAGGCGCTCGCCGACGCGATGGCCCAGGTCGCCAAGCAGCCCTAGGGCGAGCGCGGCTCAGCCGTACGCGTAGAACCCGCGGCCGCTCTTCTTGCCGAGCAGCCCGGCCTCGACCATCCGGCTCAGCAGCGGCGGCGGTGCGTAGAGCGGCTCCTTGAACTCCTCGTAGAGCGACTCGGCGATCGCCTTCGTCGTGTCGAGGCCGATGAGGTCGGTGAGCGCGAGCGGGCCCATCGGGTGCGCGCAGCCCTGGACCATGCCGGTGTCGATGTCCTCCGCCGTCGCGTAGCCGGACTCGAGCATCCGCACCGCGGAGAGCAGGTAGGGCACGAGCAGCGCGTTGACGACGAAGCCGGCCCGGTCGCGGCAGTGGATGACCTTCTTGGCGAGCACCTGCTCGGCGAACGACTGCGTCCGCCGGACGGTCTCGCCCGAGGTGAGCAGCGACGGCACGAGCTCGACGAGCTTGAGCACGGGCACCGGGTTGAAGTAGTGCATGCCGACGACGTGCTCGGCGCGGCCGGTCGCCATCGCGACCTTCATGATCGGGATCGAGGACGTGTTCGACGCGAGCAGCGCGTCCGGCCGCTCGACGACGGCGTCCAGGGTGCGGAAGACGGCCACCTTGGCGGCCTCGTCCTCGACGACCGCCTCGACGACGAGGTCGCGGTCGGCGAGCGCGTCGAGCCCGACGACGACGCGCAGCCGGGAGAGCGTCTCGGCGGCGGCGTCCGCGGTGATCTTCCCGCGGGTGACACCGCGCTCGACCGAGGCGCTGACCCGCTTGAGCGCGCGCGACGCGGCCGCCTCGTCGGCCTCGGCGACGACGACGTCGCAGCCGGCGGCGGCGCAGACCTCGGCGATGCCCGAGCCCATGAGCCCGCCGCCGACGACCCCGACGCGGCGGATGTCGTCCCGGGGGTCGGGGTGGGCACTGGTGGCGGGCACGGCGGCGGCGTCGGTCATGGTGCCTGACGCTAGCCGAACCGGACCCCTTCGTCGTCCACCCGCCCCCGCCGGAACATGACCCGGTCCCGGACGTAGTTCTGGTGCACCCGCCACGGCGCCCGGGGCCCCTGCTTGGGCAGCACGTCGAGGCCGCGGCGGACGTACCCGGAGCGCAGGTCGAGCAGCGGCAGCCGCTCGTCGGTCGGTGGCGGCACCGGGACGACGCTGCGCAGCCCCTCGCGGTCCATGTGGGTGAGCAGGCGGCAGACGTACTCGGCGACGAGGTCGGCCTTGAGCGTCCACGAGGCGTTCGTGTAGCCGACGGTGAACGCGAGGTTCGGGACGCCGGTGAGCATCATCGCCTTGTACGCCACCGTCTGCGCGACGTCGACCGGCTCACCGTCCACGCTCAGCGCGATCCCCCCGACGGGCAGCAGGACGAGCCCGGTCGCGGTGACGACGACGTCCGCGGGCAGCACCTGCCCGGACGACGTCCGCACCCCCTCCGGCACGAACGTGTCGACGGTGTCGGTGACGACCGAGGCGCGGCCCGACGCGACGGCACGGAACAGGTCTCCGTCCGGCACGAAGCACAGCCGCTCGTCCCACGGGGCGTACCGGGGCGTGAAGTGGGTCGCGACGTCGTACCCCGCGGGCAGCTGGGCGCGCACCCCCTTGAGGAGCAACGACTTCATGAGCTCGGGACGGCGGCGGCTCACCGCGTACTGGAGCTGGGCGGCGAGGATGTTCTTCCACCGGATCGCCGGGTCGGCGGCCCGCTGCGGCAGCGCCCGGCGCAGCAGCCGCGCCGCCGGGTCGCGGCCCGGCAGCGAGAGCACCCACGTCGGCGAGCGCTGGAGCATCGTCACGTGCGCGGCGGTGCCGGCGAGCGCCGGCACGAGGGTCACGGCGGTCGCCCCGCTGCCGAGGACGACGACCCGCTTGCCGGTGCAGTCGAGGTCGGCGGGCCAGGCCTGCGGGTGGACGACGGTGCCGGCGAAGGACTCCACGCCCGGCAGGTCCGGGGTGTAGCCCGCCTCGTAGCTGTAGTAGCCCGAGCAGATGTAGAGGAACGAGCAGGTGAGCACGGCCTCGCCGGCGGCGCGGCGCACCCGCACCGTCCAGCGCGCGTCGGCCCCCGACCAGGACGCCCCCACGACCCGGTGCCCGAACCGGACGAGCCGGTCGACGCCGTACGCGCGGGCGGTCTCCACGACGTACTCCCGGATCGAGTCACCGTCCGCGAGCGCCTTGTCGCCGCGCCACGGCCGGAACGCGTAGCCGAGGGTGTGCATGTCGGAGTCCGAGCGGACGCCGGGGTAGCGGAAGAGGTCCCAGGTGCCGCCGATCGCGTCGCGGGCCTCGAGGACGGCGAGCGAACGGCCGGGGTGCGCCGTCCTCAGCCGACAGGCGGCGCCGACACCGGAGAGCCCGGCCCCGACGACGAGGACGTCGAGGTGCTCCGGCCGCCGGTCGGGCGGCCGGCTGTCGGGTCCTGCGGCTCCGTCGGCGTCGGATCCTGTTGCGGCGTCGGCCATTGCGCCACCTTACGTGCCGGCCGCGGCGACAGAGCAGCCCCGGCGCTCGCGACGCAGACCACGAGGATCGCGCCGACCTCGATCGGCGACAGGCGTTCGCCGAGCACGACGAGCCCGGCGGCCGCGGCACCGACCGGCTCCAGGCTCATGAGCACCCCGAAGGTCGCGGTCGGCAGCGCCCGCAACGCGGCCATCTCGAGCGCCGCGGGCAGCGCCGACGACAGGACGCCGACGAGCGCCCCGACCGCGAGCACCCGCGGCTCGAGCAGCGCCGTGCCCGCGGTGACCAGCCCGGCGGGGAACGCGACGACCGCCGCGACCGTGAACGCCACCGCCAGCCCCTGGAACCCGGGCAGCACCGCCCCGACCCGCTTGCTGACGACGATGTAGCCGGCCCAGCCGACCCCGGCGAGCAGCGCCAGGGCGGTGCCGACCGGGTCGAGGCTGCCGTCGAGGAGCGCGCGGCCGCCGCCGGTGAGCAGCACGACCCCGGCCCCGGCGAGCGCGGCCCACAGCAGGTCCGCCGGCCGCCGCGTCCCGACGACGGCGACCGCGAGCGGCCCGACGAACTCGAGCGTCACCGCGACCGCGAGCGGGATCCGCCCGATCGAGGCGTAGAACGTGAGGTTGAGCGCGAGCAGCACGAGCCCGAGCAGCGCGGCGAGGCCGAGCCGGCGGGCGTCGAGGTCGCGCCGGCGCGGCCGGACGACGGCGAGGCACACGAGCGCCGCGACGCCCACCCGGACGGCGACCGTCCCGGTCGTGCCGACCGCGCCGAACAACTGCTTGGCCAGGGCCGCGCCGACCTGCACGGACGCGACCGACGCGAGCACCGTGAGGACGGGGGCGCCGACGTGGGCGGGCGGGGAGGCGGGCACGGGGAGCAGCCTCCCACCGGCCCGCACGGCGGGACGGGCTACCCGACGAGCCCGTCGACGTCCGGGGCCTTCTTCAGGGTGCCGTAGCGCCGCGCGGCCGTGCCGACGGCCAGCAGGGACTCCCGGTCGAGGCCGACGGGCCAGTCCGGGAGGTTGACGGAGACGGCGACCTCGCGCGGGATCTTCGTGTACGTCGTGACGATCTCGCGGACCTGGACCTGGTGGTCGCGGGCGTAGGCGAGGGAGTCGTTGAGCGCGGAGACGAAGCGGTCGAGGATGATCGGCTGCTTCTCGCGGAACGACGCCGTCGTGAAGTACGCGGCGATCTGCACCTTGGAGTAGGTCTCGGTGAGGTTGTTGAAGAGGATGCGGCCGCCGCCGGCCACGACCGAGCTGACGAACGGCTCGCTGAGCCAGGCGGCGTCGACGGTCCCGGCCTTGACCGCGGCGGGCATCTCGGGGAACGGCATGGGCACGAACGTGACCTTCGAGGGGTCGCCGCCGGCCTTCTCGACGGCGGCGCTGACCGTCGTGTCGCCGATGTTGTTCAGGGCGTTGACCGCGACCTTGCGACCCTCGAGGTCCTTGGCCGAGCGCAGCGTCGACCCCTTGCCGACGACGACGCCGTTGACGTCCTTCACCGGGTCGCCCGTCGAGCTGACGCCGGCCGCGACGGCGATCACTTCCGCACCCTTCTCCCGGGCCGCGAGGAGGGACACGACGTTGCTGAACCCGATGTCCACCTTGCCGCCGAGGACCTTCTCCGCGATCTCGCCGCCGGTCTGCGCGATGACCGGCTCGACCTCGAGACCGCGCTGGGCGAAGTAGCCCTTCTGGATCCCGAGGTAGATCGGCGCGACGTCGATGATCGGGATGATCCCGACCGAGATCTTCGTCATCGGCAGGCCGCTCGACGCGCCGGCGCCGATGGTGAGGCCGGGGTCCGGCTCGGCGCACGCCGTGAGCAGCCCGGCGAGCAGGGCCAGCACGGCACCGGCACCCGGCAGGGCGCGCAGGCGACGGGACGGTCGAGGCATGGCGGGCCTCCAGCAGGAGCGGGCGATCAAGCGAACGTAGGGCGGCCATAGGGGCTCGTCAACGCGAATGCCCAGGTCAGGGCCGAGTGAGTGGCAATCACCCCGCCAATCTCACGCAGTGCTTCGGCTCGCCTACGATCAGCATCGTGTCGACGCCCGTCGGGCAGGTCCCGACCCGTGACCCGGTCGTCGGGTCCGTCGGCGCCGCGACCCCGGTCCGGCCCCAGATCGTCCTCTACACCGTCTTCGGGGACCACCTCGTCGACGTCGGTCTCGCCGTCGCGACGAGCAGCCTCCTCGACGTCGCGCGGCGGGTCGGGATCGGCGAGCACGCGATGCGGACGACGCTGGCCCGCCTGACCGCCCGGGGCACGTTGACCCGGCTGCGACGCGGCCGCCAGGCCTACATCGGGCTCAGCGAGGAGGGCCGGCGGACCGTCCTCGACGGGCGGGCCCGGGCGCACGCGGACGTCGTCACGACGGACTGGGACGGGGCGTGGACGCTCGTCGCCTTCTCGCTGCCGGACAGCCAGCGCCGCCGGCGCTACGACCTGCGGGTCCGTCTGGAGTGGGCCGGTTTCGGGGTCGCCCAGGGCGGGCTGTGGGTATGCCCCCGCGACGTCGACGTCGCGGCGGTCCTCGGCGAGGTGGACCCCGAAGGGCTCGACCTCCACGACCGGGTGCGCGCCTTCCGCGCGACGACCCTCTCGCCGACCCGGGTCTCCCGGATGGTCGCCGAGGCCTACCCGCTGGAGGCGCTCGCCGCCGGCTACACCGCCTTCGAGCAGCGCTGGGCGGGCACCCTGGACGACCCCGGGCCGGTGGACCCGTTGGCCCGCCGGGCGCTGCTCGCGGCCGACTGGTCACGCGTCGTGCGGCGCGACCCGCGGCTGCCCGTGGAGCTGCTGCCGGCCGACTGGCCGGCCGCCCGGGCGCAGACCCTGTTCCGCGACCTCGTCGGCTGGCTCGCCGAGCCGTCGCGGCGGCAGGCGGAGCTCGACCTGGACACCGTGCCGCAGCAGTGACCCGCAGCGGTGAGCCGCGGCAGTGAGCAACCCGTGGGTCAGCCGCCCGAGCGGTGCGCCGAGCGGATGCCCTCGTACCAGCGCAGCACCCGGGCCTCGACGGCCCGGAAGACCCAGGCGAGGGTGACGCCGAGCAGCCCGAGCACGATGATGCCGGTCCACATCTGCGGGACGGCGAAGGTCCGCTGGAACTGCACGACCGTGAACCCGATCCCGTTGCTCGCCGCGAACATCTCGCTGATGACCATGAGGATGATCCCGACCGACAGCGCCTGCCGCAGGCCCGTCATGATCTGCGGGCTGGCGGACCGCAGGACGAGGGAGCGGACCCGGCCGGGGCCGCGGATGCCGTAGCTGCGGCACGTGTCGGCCAGGACGGGGTCGACCGCGCGGACCCCCTCGACGGTGTTGAGCAGGATCGGCCAGAGGCAGCCGAACACGATGACGAGCACCTTCATCAGGTCGTCGATCCCGGCGACGGCGACGAGCAGCGGCACGGTCGCCGGCGGCGGGACGGCCCGGAACACCTCGAGCACCGGTTCGACGAGCGCCCGCAGCGTGGGCGACGACCCGATGAGCAGCCCGGCGCCGACGCCGACGACGGCGGCCAGCCCGTACCCCGTGAGCAGCCGGGCCAGGCTCGGCAGCACGTCGGAGACGATGCGGGCGTCGGCGCCGCCCGCGAACCACGTCTCGGGCAGGACGGCCACCACCTCGCGCAGCGGCGGGAAGTAGAAGCTCTCGCTCCCGTCGCTGGTGACCCACCAGGCCGCGAGGAGGACGACGGGCAGCGCGACGACCTCCGCCGCCCGGCGCAGCCGCGCACCGACGCTCACGGCGCCACCTCCCCGCGGACCGAGACGTGCCAGCGCAGCAGGCGGCGTTCGAGCGCCCGGACACCGACGTTGACGACGAGCCCGAGCAGCCCCGTCACCAGGACGAGGCCGTAGACGAGCGCCGTGGCGCCACCGCTCTGCGCCGCGGCGATCTCCCGGCCGAGGCCGGGGCTGCCGATGACGAGCTCGGCGGTGATCGCGAGGATGAGGGCGACCGCCGCGGCGAGCCGGACGCCGGTCGCGACGTACGGCTGCGCGGTCGGCCACAGCACGTGACGGACCCGCGCCCAGCGGCCCAGCCCGTAGGACCGCGCCGTCTGCTCGGCCACCGGGTCGACGTCCGCGACGCCGTACATCGTCTGCACGAGCACCTGCCAGAACGACGCGTAGACGATGAGCAGGAGCGCCGAGCGCAGCTGGGTGCCGAGCACGAGCACGGCGAGCGGGACGAGGGCCACGGAGGGGATCGGCCGCAGGAACTCCACGGTCGAGGCCGTGAGCCGGCGCAGCCAGGGCACCGAGCCGAGCACGACCCCGACGGCGACGCCGAGGACGACCGCGATCGCGAGCCCGAGCCCCCACTGGACCGTGGTCGCGGCGAGCGCCGCCCGGAACTGCGGTGTCGGCACCTCGGCGGCGAGCGCGCCGAGGATGACCGACAACGGCGGCAGCACGTCGTCGGGGACGCCGAGCACGCGCGGCAGGACCTCCGCGGCGAGGGCGGTCAGGCCCAGGCCGGTCGCCCCCAGCACGACGGTGCGCGGGACCGGCGGCCCGGCCGGCCGGGCGCTCATGCGCCGTCCGGACGGCCCGCGGCCCGCTGCGCGGCCCGGATCTCGCCGTACACCCTGGTGCGCAGCTCGGTGAAGCGCGGCATGGCCCGGGTGTCGAGCTGGTCGCGCTCGCGCGGCAGGTCGACCGGCAGGTCGTCCTGGACCACGGTCGGCGACGAGGAGAGGACGACGACGCGCTCGCCGAGGTAGACGGCCTCGTCGATGTCGTGGGTGACGAACAGGGTCGTCACCCCGGTGCGGTCCCAGAGGGTCCGGATGAGGTCCTCGAGGTCGGCACGGGTCTGAGCGTCGACGGCCGCGAACGGCTCGTCCATGAGCATGACGTGCGGTTCGTAGGCGAGCGCACGGGCGATGGCCACGCGCTGCTGCATCCCGCCGGACAGCTGCCAGGGGTAGGCGTCCGGGGTGTGCGCCAGCCCGACGGCCGCGAGCGACTCCGCGACGAGCCGGCGCCGCTCGGCCCGGCCGCGCCCCTTGTGCCGCAACGGCAGCTCGACGTTCTGGGCGACGGTCATCCAGGGGAACAGCGAGCGGCCGTACTCCTGGAACACCACGGCCATGCCGGGGGGCGGCCCGCTCACGGGCCGCCCCTCGACACGGACCTCGCCGCCCGTCGGGCCGAGCAGGCCCGCCAGGCACTTCAGCAGCGTCGTCTTGCCGCACCCGGAGGGGCCGACCAGGCACACCAGCTCACCGGCCGCCACCGAGAAGGTGATGTCGCGCAACGCCTCCACGGTCCGGTCCCGTGACGTGTAGACCTTGCGCAACCCACGGACCTCGAGCATCTGCTCCCTCTCCTGGCGGACGGACGACGGACCGGTGCGGCCTGGGCGGCCCGCCGGTCAGGCGCCGGCGAACAGCCCCGCGACGTCCGGCGCCTTCGTCAGCGTGCCGAACGAGCGGGCCGCCTCGCCGACGGCGGTCGCCGACTGGGCGTCGAGCTCGGCCGGCCATGCGGGCAGGACCACCTTGGCCGCGACCTCCGGCGGGATCTTCGTGTACGTCGCCAGGACGGCGCGGGCCTCGTCCGGGTTCGCGACCGCGTACGCCAGGGACTCCTCCATGCCCTCGACGAACGCCGTCACCGTCGCCGGGTCCTCGGCCTTGAGCTTCTCGCTCGTGAAGTACGTGGCGATCTGGAGCTTCGGGTAGGTCTCGGTGAGGTTGTCGAAGAGGATCGAGCCGCCGGCCGCGAGGATCTGGCTGCGGAACGGCTCGCTCTCCCAGGCCGCGTCGACCTTCCCGGCGGCGAGCTGCGCGGGCATGTCCGGGAACGGCATCTCGACGAAGGTGACCTTCGACGGGTCGCCGCCGGCCTTCTTCACGGCGGTCTTGATCGTCGTGTCGCCGATGTTGTTCAGGGCGTTGATGGCCACCTTCTTGCCCTCGAGGTCCTTCGCCGTCTTCAGCGGCGACCCCTTGGCGACGAGGACGGCGTTGACGTCCTTCGCGGGGTCACCGGTCGAGCTGGCCCCGCCGACGACGGCGACGAGCGGCACGCCCTTCTCCCGTGCGGTGAGCAGCGAGACGACGTTGCTGAAGCCGAACTGGTTCTCCCCGGCGAGGACGGCGGGCACGATCGCGGACCCGCCCTGCGCGGGCGCCGGCGTGATCTCGAGGCCGCGCGAGGAGAAGAACCCCTTCTGGATGCCCAGGTAGAGCGGCGCGACGTCGATGATCGGGATCACGCCGACGGTGATCTTCTTCGTCCCGGCGGCGGAGGACGCCGATCCCGGGGCCCCGGTCCCGGTGGCCGGGTCGGACGCGGAGCCGCCGCAGGCGGCGAGGACGGTGGCGAGGACGGCGGCCGCGAGGGCTGCGGCGCCCCGACGACCGATGGTGGGCGAGTGCATCTGGCTTCTCCTCCTGGGAGATGGTGCGACGACGGCGTTGACGAGCAGGGGGCCATGCGCACCGCCGCGGGGCCGGCGCGTCCCCGGCCGCGGCCGGGAGGTGTCGGACGTTAGGCGTTCCGTTCACCGTCGTCAACAAAATGCCTAAGGTTGTTCCACGATCCGCCGAAGCCTGACGATCAGTGCACTTCCCCCCACGAAAAGTCACCATTTGGGTCGGTACGACTCGGCCGCGCGGGGGCTCCGCGGGGTATCGCGCTCCGCGGCGCCGCGGAGCCGTCATGATCTGGTCGTGGCCGAGATGACCCAGGGGCTGGGCGGGGGCGCGCCAGCCGGTGAACCGGTCGACCGCGCGTTCCGCGTCGACCTGCGCGGCGTCGTCGACCTCCTGAGCCACCACCTCTACTCGAGCCCGCAGGTGTACCTCCGCGAGCTCGTCCAGAACGCGGTCGACGCCGTGACCGCCCGCCGCGGCGCCGAGCCGTCCGCGCCCGGGCAGGTCCTCCTCGTCCCCTCGGACGTCGCCGCCGACGGCCGGCTGCACTGCGTCGACACCGGCTGCGGCCTGTCCCCGGACGACGTCGAGCGGTTCCTCGCGACGATCGGGTCGTCGTCCAAGCGGGACGAGCTCGGCCTGGCGCGTGCGGACCTGCTCGGCCAGTTCGGCATCGGCCTGCTCTCGTGCTTCCTCGTCGCGGACGGGATCGAGCTCGTGACGACGCCCGCCGGCGGCGGCCCGACGACCCGCTGGGTCGGCCGCAGCGACGGCGGCTACACGGTGACCGTGCTCGACGCGGCCGCAGCGGCCCGGGAGCGGGCGGCCCTCGCCGACCTCGTCGCGGCCGCCGGCGCCCCGGACCTGCCGACCGGCGCCGGGACCTGGGTGCGGCTGCTGCCGCGCCGGGACGCCCGGGACACCACGTCCGCGGGCGAGGTCGAGCGGCTGGCCCGACGCTTCGCCCAGATGCTCCCGGTCGAGGTGTCGGTCGCCCGCGCCGGCGGGCGCACCGAGCGGGTCACCCGGGACGTCCGGCCCTGGGACGGCGACGCCCGCTCCGCGGCGCAGATGCGCGACGAGGCCGCCGACCTGCTCGGGGTGCCCGTGCTCGCCGTGCTGCCCGTGACCGTACGGACCGCCGGCCTGCGCGGCGTCGTGGCGGTCCTCGGGCGGCCGACAGCGCCGTCGTCCCGGCAGGCGCACCACGTGTACGCCAAGGGGATGCTCGTCGGCACGGGCGTCGAAGGGCTGCTGCCCGGATGGGCGTTCTTCGCGCGCGCCCTCGTCGACACGGACGGCCTGCGGCTCACGGCGTCCCGGGAGTCGCTGTACGACGACGACCTGCTCGCCGAGGTCCGGGAGGCGCTCGGCGAGCACCTGCGCCGCTGGCTGCTGCGCACCGCCGACGTCGCGCCGCAGCGGTTCGGCGAGGTGCTCGCCCTCCACGAACCGGGGATGCGGGCGCTGGCCGTCCACGACGACGACCTCTACCGGGCCTACGCACCTCTCATGACCGTCGAGACGTCCGTGGGCACGACGACGCTCGGCGACGCCCTGCGGCGCTTCGACGTCGTCCGCTGGACCGCGACGACCGACGAGTTCCGCCAGGTGCTGCCCGTCGCGAGCGCGCAGGGCCTCGGGGTCGTCAACGCCGGGTACTCGTTCCAGGCTGAGCTCATGGAGCGGCTGCCCCTGCTCGACCCGGACGTGCGGGCCGTGCAGGTCGTGCCCGGGGACCTCGACGCCCACGTCGACCTGCTCGACGACGACGTCCTCGCCGGCTACGCGAGGTTCCTCGAGGTCGCCCGGGAGACGCTCGGCCGCCTCGACGTCGACGTCGAGGTCCGCTCGTTCACCCCGGCGAGCCTGCCCGCGCTCGTCCTCGACGACCGCGAGAGCGCGCACCGGCGCAGCGCCCGGGCCGCCGCGGACGACGCGGACGACGCGTGGGCCGGGCTGCTCGCCGCCCTCGACGACGGCGGCCGCAGCGAGATCAGGCTGCTGCTCAACCACGCGCACCCCGTGGTCCGCCGGCTCACGACGCCGATGCCCGCGCGGGTGCTCGCGCTCACGGCCGAGGCCCTGTGGTGCCAGGCCCTCCTGCTCGGCCAGCGCCCCCTGCGCCCGGCGGACCAGGCCGTCATGAACCGCTCCTTCGTCGGGCTCCTCGAGCTCGCGACGGGCACCGCCGAGGAGGGCGACCAGCTGTGACGACGACCGATCTCGCGGACCGCATCGAGGCCTGCGACGAGATGCCGTACGGCCGGGAGCGGACGCTGCTCGCCGAGCGGCTCGTCGCCGAGGCCGACGCGGCCGGCGACGTCGCCCTCGGCGTCGGCGCCCGGCACGTCCTCATCCCCTCGTACTTCTACGGTCCGGCCGCGGAGCCGCAGAAGATCTTCGCGGCCTTCGCGTGGAACCTGGCCCGCTGGGACGAGGACCCCGAGGCGTTCGAGGCCGTCGACCGGCACTCGCTCCTCTGGTACTTCAAGTGGGTCACCGGCGAGGTGCTCAACTACCCGCAGGTGCCGTTCGCGCAGGCGGAGGCGACGCTCGCCGACATGCGGGACCGCTACGAGCGCGCCGGCGAGGGCCTGGCCCCGTACGAGGGTTCGCGGTACGTCCAGGCGTCGCACCGCTACGGCGAGGCGGACCCGCGCACGGCCGAGGCCTTCGAGGCCTGGGTCACCCTGCCCCGGACCGGCCTGTCGGACTGCCGGGCCTGCGAGCCCTCGACCCGGGTCGAGCGGCTCGCGGCCCTGGGGCGGCACGAGGACGCCGTCGCGGCCGCGGGCCCGGTGCTCGCCGACGGCGGCTGCGCGGAACAGCCGCAGCGGATGATCGACGCCGTCCTCGGCTCGCTCCTGGCCTGCGGCGACGTCGTGCGGGCCGCGCAGGAGCACGCCCGCGCGACGCGGCTGCACCGCCGCAACGGCCCGCAGGCCGACCTCGCCGCCCAGGTCCACGCGTGCGCCCTCGTCGGCCGCTACGGCCGCGGCCTCGACCTGCTCGAGGACGTCCTGCACCAGGTGGAGACCTCGACGGTCCCGTGGTCGCGGATGATGCTCGCCGCGGCCGGGGCCCGGCTGCTCGACGGGCTCGTGACGGCCGGCCACGCCGACGAGCCGGTCGCCGCCGCCCGGCCCGGCAGCAGGTTCTCGACGCCGCGCCCCGCGGCCGAGGTGCGCACGGACCTGCGGGAGACCGCGCTCGGCCTCGCCGGCGCCTTCGACGACCGCAACGGGACGACGGCCGTCTCGCAACGGGTCACCGCCCGCCTCACGGCCGCCGACCTCCCGGACGTGCCGGCCTGGCCCCGCACCCGCCGGCCGCGGCTGGACCGCGGTGCGGCGGCCCCGGCCACCAGCGCAGAAGACGGCTCCGGCGCCGCGGCCGCCGGCGCGCTGCCGCCCGCGCAAGGGCTCGACGACCTGCTGCGGCTGCGTGACGAGGTGTCCGCCACCGGTGCCGCCGACGGCTGGGACCGCCTCGTCGCCGGCTGGTCCGCGCTGCGGCCCCGGGTCGTCGCCGAGGCCTCCGACCTGCTCGTCGCGCGCGCCGTGGACGTCGCACGGCTCGACGTGGCCGCCGTCCGGCACGAGCTGACCGCCGTCCCCGACGGCGGACGGCCCGACCCCGCGCTGCGCGCCCGGCTCGTCACGGTGGGGGCGGCGCTGCGCAGCGCCGGCCAGGAGGCGGAAGGGCTTCTCGTCGCCCTGCAGGCGCACGGGATCGAGGCGATCGCCCGCGCCGACGCCGGGCCCGGATCCGTGGAGGCCGACCTCACCGAGGCCACCCGGCTCGCCGACGCCGTCGCGGCGGCGGGGGACGCCGCCGCCGCGGCCCAGGCGACCGCGGAGCTGGCGCTGCTCGCCGTCCGCCTCGGCCAGACGGTCGCCGACCCCGCGGTGGCCCGCTCCGCCCACGACGGCGGGCTGCGCGCCGCGGCCGCCGCCGCCGAGGCCTTCGCCGTCCTCGACCCCGCGGGCCTCGACGGGGCGCAGCGCGGCCGGTACGCGCTCGCTCTGCTCGTGACGACGCAGCGGGCCGGGCACGAGGACGCGCTCACCCTGCTCGAACGGGCGCTCGCCGTCCTACCCGCCGGCACCCGCGCCTACGAGCGCGCCGTCGTCCTCGACGCCACGGCGTTCCGGCTCGCGGCCCTCGACCGCGTCGAGGAGGCCGCCGACGCGCTCGACGCGGCCGCCACGGACGCCCGCACGAGCGGCAACACCGCGCTCGCGGCGTCCTGCGCGGCCCGGGCCGGCGGGCTCCTGCTCGACCTCGACCGCCCCGGTGAGGCCGCGGAGCGGCTCGAGCGCGCACTCGCCGCCCTGCCGCCCACGGCCACCGCCTGGGGCGTGCACGCCGACCTCGTCGTCGCCCTCGGCCGGGCCGGTCGGACGCTCGACGCCGCGGACCTCGCGGACACCGTCGAGCGGCTCGTCGGCGAGCGGCCGCCGACGGGTGACGACCCGCAGGAGGCGTTCGACGCCGGCCGGGCCGCCTTCGTCGGCGCCCTCGCCCTGCGCACCCTCGACGAGGGCGCCGCGGCCGCCCGGCTCGCGACGACGAGCGCCGCCCTGCATGCCCTGCACCCGCAGTCGCTCGCCCGGGCCGAGGCGCTCGACCTCGCGGCGGGCTGCACGGAGGACGTCCCGGAACGGGTCCGGCTGCTCGCCGAGGCCGTCGAGGTGGCCGCCGGCGCGGACGACCGCTGGTTCGCGGCCGACCTGCGGCGCCGCCACGCGGACGCCGTCGACGACGCGGACGGCCCCGACGCCGCGCTCGCGCTGCTCGCCGGGCTGCGCGCCGACGTCACCGCCGCCGACGTGCCCGCCGAGGAGGAGGCCGCCCGCACCTGGCACCTCGCCGCGATCGGCCACCTGGAGACCGCGGTGCTCCTGCGCGCCGACCGGGCGGACGCCGCGCTCGCGGCCCTCGCCGGGGTCGCGCAGGCCTACGGCGACGTCGGCGACGACGACAACGCGGTGCGGGTGACGTGCCTGCACGTGCAGGCGCTGCACCAGGGCGGTCGGACGGACGCCGCCGAGGCGCTCGGTCGCGCGGTCGCCGACCAGGCGCTCGCCCAGGGCCGCAGCGGGCACGCCCGGGCGGTCGGCGGCACGGTGGCCCGGGTCCTCGACGAGTCCGGCGACCCGGAGGCCGCCGACGAGGTCTGGTCGCGCTACAGCGGGGAGTGACCGGGCGGGCCCTAAGCCCGGGGACGTCGCAGCCCGGGCGCAGCAGGCTGGAGGCATCCCTCGGAGGCCCTCATGACCCGCCACCTGCTGCACCCCGGCCCGGACGCGACACGCGTCGCGACGTCACCCGCCGCACCGCCGCCCCCTGGCGCACCGGCTGCCCGCACGGTCACGACGCGACCCGTCGTCCGGCCGGCGGCCTTCGTCCTGTCCGGCGCCCTCGCCGTCGCGACGACGGCGGCGTGCGTCCCGACGTTCTTCGTGGACGGCGTCCTCCTCGGGCCGGCGGTCATGCGCGGCTCGGCGCGGGGCACGGCGCTCGTGCTCCTGGTGCTCGGCGTCCCCGCGCTGCTCGGCCTCATGGCCGCCGTCCGCCGGGCCGGGCCGACCTGGGCGCGGCGGGCCTTCCTCGCCTGGGTGGGGACGGCGGCGTACGTCGTCTACAACGCCGTGATGCTCGTCCTCGGGACGCCGTTCAACGCGCTCTTCCTGCTCTACGAGGCGATGCTCGCGCTCGGGATCGGCTCGCTCGTGGCGCTGCTCGCCGGGCTCGACCCGACGACGCTCGCCCCGCCCCGGGACCGCGCGCCGTACCGCGCCGTCGGCGCGTGGATCGGGTTCGTCGCCACGGCGAACGCCCTCGTGTGGCTGCGGATGGTCGTCCCGGCGCTCGGCGACCCCGCGGACGCCGCGTTCCTGCGGGGCACCGGGCTGACGACGTTCCCGACGCACGTCCAGGACCTCGCCTTCTGGCTGCCGCTGGCGCTCGTCGTCGCCGTCTGGCTCTGGCAGCGACGGCCCTGGGGCTACGTGCTCGGCTCGGCGCTCGTCGTGTACTACGTCGCCGAGGCCGTCGGGGTGGGCGTCGACCAGTGGATGGGCTCGAGCGCCGACCCGGCGTCGGACGTCGCGACCATGGCGGGTGCGTACCTGTTCGCCGTGATGGCCGTCGTCGGTGTGGTCCCCCTCGTGGCGCTGCTGCGGCACCCCGACGGGACGACGTCCGCGTGACGCCCGGCCCGCGATGGGCCAGGCTCGGCGTGTGCCATCTGCCGAGACCCGCGAGGGCGTGTCGCTGAGCAACCTCGACACCCCGCTCTTCGACGGCGCGGACGCGACCAAGCGCGACCTCGTCGACTACCTCGACGCCATGAGCGACCGGATCCTGCCGGTGCTCGCCGGGCGGGCGCTGTCCGTCGTGCGGGTGCTGCGCGGCCAGGACCCGTTCATGCAGAAGAACGTCCCGAAGTACGCGCCCGACTGGCTGCCGACGGTGCCGGCCTGGGCGCAGTCGTCGCAGCGGCAGGTCCGCTACCCGGTCTGCGACGACCGCAGGACGCTGATGTGGCTGGCGAACCAGCGCGCCGTCGAGTACCACCCGCAGCTGTTCCGCGGCGACGCCTGGGACGCCCCGACGTCGCTCGTGCTCGACCTCGACCCGCCGGAGCCGGACGGCGCGGACGGCGCCGCGTCGTCCGCCGGCTCCGGTGCCGTCCTGCACGCGTTCCGGACGGCGGCCCGTGCCGCGTTGCTCGTGCGCGAGGTGCTCGACGCGGCGGGGATGGCGTCGGCCGTGAAGACGAGCGGCGCCAAGGGCGTGCACGTCGTCGTCCCGCTCGACGGCACGGCGCACGGCGAGGACGTCATGGCCGCGACCCGGGCCGTCGCCGCCCGCGCCGAACGCCTCGACCCGGCGCTCGCGACGACCGCGTACATCAAGGCCGACCGCGGCGGGAAGGTCTTCCTCGACGCGACCCGGTCCGGCGGCGCGACCGTCGTCGCGACGTGGAGCCCGCGCGTGCGGCCCGGCACGACGGTGTCGTTCCCGCTGCCCTGGGCCGACCTGCTCGACGCCGACCCGCGCGACGCGACCGTCCGCACGGTGCCCGGTCTGCTCGCCGCGGCCGGCCCGGACGCCGACCCCTGGCGCGACCTGCTCCCCGCCCCGCAGACCCTCGACCCGGGCCTCGTCGAGGAGGGCCGGACGATCCCGGTCGCCCGGGTCGCGGCGATGCACGAGGGCAAGCGCCGTGCGAAGGCCCGGCGCGAGGCCGGGGACGCCTGACCGGGTGCCCGCCCGCTCCGCGACGCCGCCCTCCGTGCACCCATCGCTGCACGGGCCACCGGTTCAGCACCGTGCAACCGTGGGTGCGTCACGTGCGGGGTGGCCGCGGCCGGCACAGGCGCCGGCCGGTGACTTCCGGGCGGCCGGACGGTCCTACCAGCAGCCGACGCGAGAGGATGACGACCGTGCCCGAGACGATCCCGTGCGCCGGCCCGGCATCCTGACGGCAGCGACCCCCGAGAGGCAGGAGCCCGCGTGGCCACGAAGCACGCCAGTGTCGAGGAGTACCTCGCGTCCTTCCCGGACGAGGTCCGCGCCGTCCTCGAGGAGATCCGCCGCCGGGTGCTCGTCGTCGTCCCCGACGCCGGTGAGCGGATCAGCTACGACATCGCGGGGATGACGTTGGGCGACAAGGTCTTCCTGCACTTCGCGGGGTGGAAGAAGCACGTGAGCATCTACCCGGTGCCGGACGCCGCGGGCGACCCCGCCCTCGCCGAGGCGCTCACGCCGTACGCCGGCCCCCGGGGCACGCTGAAGTTCCCGCTCGCCCGACCGGTGCCGTACGACCTCGTCGAGCGGGTGGCGGGTGCCCTCGCGGTGCAGCGGGGCGGCCGCCCGGCATAGTTGCGGCCGTGGACGTCCCGCTCTGGCTCGAGGCCGGCTTCTGGGGGCTGGCCGCCGGCGCGACGCTGCTCGTCGGGGCCGCGGTCGCGTGGTTCGCCCGGGTGCCGCGGGACGTCGTCGCGACCGTCATGGCGTTCGGCGCCGGCGTCCTCGTCTCGGCGCTCGCCTTCGAGCTGGTCTCCGACGCCGTCGAGGGCGGCGGCCTCGCCGCGACGGCCGGCGGCTTCCTCGCCGGGTCCGTCGCCTACGTCGCGGCGAACATCGCGCTGGCCCGCCGCGGCGCCCGGCACCGCAAGCGCGCGGGTGACGAGCAGCCCTCGCCGGACGACAGCGGGACCGGCGCGGCGATCGCGGTGGGGGCGCTGCTCGACGGCGTCCCGGAGTCCGTCGTCCTCGGGATGTCCCTGTTCGGCGGCGGCGGGGTCGGCGTCGCCGTGCTCGTCGCCATCGCGATCTCCAACCTGCCCGAAGGCCTGTCGAGCGCAGCCGGGATGAAGCGCGCCGGCCGGAGCGCGGGCTACGTCTTCGGCGTCTGGGGCGGGATCGCGCTGGCCTCCGGGCTGGCGGCGATGCTCGGCGCTCTGCTGCTCCAGGACGCCTCCGGCACGACCGTCGCCGTCATCACCGCCGTCGCCGCCGGCGCCATCCTCGCGATGGTCGCCGACACGATGATCCCTGAGGCGTTCGAGCGGGCGCACGCCTACACCGGGCTCGCGACGTCGCTCGGCTTCCTCGCCGCGCTCACGGTCGACCGGCTCGGCGGCTGATCGGCGGGTCAGCCCGGGAACGTCGTCCAGCGCGCGGCCGCCCCGACGCCGAGGAGCACGAAGAGGCCGGCCAGCCCGGCGAGCACCACGGTCACCTCGATGTCGCGCTCCACGACCTCGACCTGCCGCGGCAGGTCGGCGAGCACGTCCTGGAGCTGCTCGGCGCCCGTCGCGGCGAAGTACCGGCCGCCGGTCGTCTCGGCGACCTCGCGCAGGGTCGGCTCGTCGACCACGAGGAACCCGCGCCGGCGCGGGTCGTTCGCGGCGCCGCCGCCACCCCCGAGGCCCGGGCCGAAGTTGTCGAAGCCGCTGCCGCCGAGCTGCGCGGCCGAGCAGACCAGGCTCGTCGGGTCCGTCGTCCCGAAGCCGATCGGGTAGACCCGCACGCCGCGGGCCGCCGCCACCTGCGCGGCCTCCTCCGGCGGCACCCCGCGGGTGTTCGCACCGTCGGTGAGCAGGACGACGATCTCCGGGGCGTACCGGCCGCCCGGGCCGCCGGTGCCGCCGGTCCCGGCCGCGGGCAGCTCGACGTCGGACGGCGCGACGTCCGGGTCGATCGCCGCGATCGCGTCGACGGACTTGAGGATCGCGGCGCCGATCGTCGTCCCGCGCCCCGTCGTCAGGCCGTCGATCGTCGCGACGAGCTGGTCGCGCTCGGTCGTCGGCGGGACGGCGAGCTGCGCGGAGCCGGAGAAGACGACGAGCCCGATCCGGGTGCGGTCGTCCTGGTTGTCGACGAACTCGCGGACGGCGGCCTGCGCCGCGGTGAGCCGGTTCGGGTCGACGTCGGTCGCGCACATCGAGCCGGAGACGTCGAGCGCGAGGATCACCGACGACGCCGAGACCGGCACCTGCGCCGAGACCTGCGGCCGGGCGCCGGCCGCGAGCAGGCACGCGAGCGCGGCGAGGAGCAGCCCGAAGGGCGCGTGCCGCTTCCAGCCGGCGCGCCGCGGTGCCGCGGCCCGGACGAGCGCGACGTGCGGGTGCACGACGGCGACGCGCTTGCGCCGGCGCACCGCCCACACGTACCCGGCGACGAGCAGCGGCACGACGAGGAGCGCGGGGAGCACGAACGGCCAGGCGAAGCCCATCGTCACACCACCCGTCCGAACCAGACGAAGGACAGCCCGGCGCCGACGAGGAGCAGCAGCGCGGCGATCCCGGCGAGCAGCGCGGTGATCTCGATCTTCTCCGTGCGGACCGTCCAGGCGAGGTCGATGGTCCGGTAGACCTGCTCGAGGGCGGCACCGTCCGCCGCCGCGTAGTAGGTGCCGTCGGTCGTGCGGGCCACCTCGCGCAGGAGCGGCTCGTCGAGCTTCGTCGCGAGCTGGAAGCCGTCGACCTGCAGCACCGTGCCTGCCGCGCTGCCGAGGCCGACCGGGTAGACCTTCACCCCGGCCGTCGAGGCGATCGCCGCGACCTCGAGCGGGTCCGGACCCGACGTGTTCTCGCCGTCCGAGAGCATGACGACCGCGGCCGACCCGTAGTAGCCGATGTCCCCGCCGGACGCCTCGACCCCGCCGCCGGCGCTCTCGTCGACCTCGACGACCCGGCCGGCGATCGCCGACAGCGAGGTCTGGATCCCGCGGCCGATCGACGTCCCGCCCTGCGGCGAGAGCCGGTCGACGGCGGCGAGCACCTGCGCCCGGTCGGTCGTCGGCTGCTGGACGACGAGGCCGCCCTCGCCGAAGGCGACGACGCCGATCCGCACCTGCGCCGGCTGCCGGCGGACGAACGTGCGGGCCGCGGTCTTCGCGGCCTCCATCCGGGTCGGGGAGACGTCGGTGGCGGCCATGCTGCTCGAGGTGTCGAACGCGAGGACGACGGTGCCCTCGCGGCGCGGCGACGCGACCGTCGCCTGCGGCCGGGCGAGCGCGACGAGGAGCAGCGTGAGAGCCACGAGCAGCAGCGCGGGTGCGACGTGCCGGCGCCGGCGGCCGCGCACGACTGGGGCGACGATGCCTTGCGCGGCAAGGCGTTCGCGGCGCTCGTCGCGACTGCGCAGGAGCCGCCGGTAGCCGGCGACGAGCAGCGGCACGGCGAGCAGCCCCACGAGCATCCACGGCCAGGCGAAGGTCATCGGCCGGCCCCCGTCCGCGCGGCCGTCATCGCACGGCCCTGCGCCGGCGCAGCTCGGCGATCCGGGCCAGCGCGCGGACGAGGTCCTCGTCCGTTCCGACGACGTGCAGGTCCGTGCCGGCGGTGCGCACGCCGGCGGACAGCGTCGCCTGCCGTTCCTCGGCAGCCGCACGCAGCCGCTCCCGGAAGCCCGGGTCGTCGGTGTCGACGAGGATCTGCTCACCGGTCTCGGCGTCCTCGACCCACATCGTCCCGGCGGAGGGCAGCTCGAACTCCCGCGGGTCGACGACCTGGACCGCGACGACGTCGTGCCGGCGCGCGAGCATCCCGAGCGGGCGCTCCCAGCCCGGCTCGCCGATGAAGTCCGAGACGAGGACGACGAGGGAGCGGCGGCGGACCAGGCCCAGGGCCGCGCGCAACGGGACGGCGAGGTCGGTCGGCCGCCGGGCGCCGTCCGGCGGCTGCGGCTCGCGCAGCAGGTGCTCGAGGATCCGCAGCACCTGGGTGCGGCCGTGCCCGGGCGGGACGACCCGCTCCACCTCGGCGTCGAAGAGCACCGCACCGACCCGGTTGCCGCCCCGGGCCAGGATCCTGGCGACGGTCGCGGCGACCTCGGCGACGACGAGGTGCTTGCGGCGGTCGACCGGCCCGAACCCCATGGACGGCGACCGGTCGAGCAGCAGCCACGCGGTGACGTCCCGGTCCTCGACGTACTCGCGGACGTACGGCTCGTCCATCCGGGCCGTGACGTTCCAGTCGATGTGCCGCAGGTCGTCGCCGGGCTCGTACTCGCGCAGGTCGGTGACGTCGACCCCCGCCCCGCGGAAGAGCGTGCGGTAGTCGCCCTGGAGCCGGCCGTCGAGCCGGCGGACGACGCGCCACTCCAGCCGCCGCAGCAGGCGCTCGGGGGTGAGCGCCGCCGGGGTCAGCGCCCCTGGGCCGGCCACGACCGGTCTCCCCCGCCGGCGCGGGCCCGGTCCCGCATCGGGATCTCGGGCAGCGGCACGGCGTCGAGGACCGGGGTGAGCAGGTCGTCCGGCGAGACGCCGTCCGCTAGCGCCTCGTACGACAGGACGAGCCGGTGCCGCAGCACGTCGCGGGCGAGGTCCCGGGCGTCGGCGGGCAGCGCGTAGTCGCGCCCGCGCAGGAACGCCAGCGCCTTCGCGGCGAGGACGAGGTTGATCGGGGCCCGCGGGCTCGCGCCGAACGAGACGTAGCGGGCGAGGTCCGGCAGGCCGACGGACGCCGGCTCCCGGGTCGCGGTGGCGAGCCGGACGGCGTACTCGATGACGCCGGGGTCGACGTACACGGCGTCCGCGGCACGCTGGTAGTCCCGCAGCTGGTCGAGGTCGAGCACCCGCGCGGTGCGCTCGCGCGCGCTCGTCATCCGCTCGACGACGACGAACTCCTCGGCCGGGGTCGGGTAGCCGACGAGCACCTTGAGCATGAAGCGGTCGACCTGCGCCTCGGGCAGCGGGTAGGTGCCCTCGGACTCGATGGGGTTCTGGGTCGCCATGACGAGGAAGGGGTCCGGCGCAGTGTGGGTCTCGCGGCCGATCGTCACCTGCCGCTCCTGCATGACCTCGAGCAGCGCGCTCTGCACCTTGGCCGGCGCCCGGTTGATCTCGTCCGCGAGCAACAGGTTGGCGAACACCGGGCCGAGCCAGGTCTGGAACTCGGCGTCCTTCTGGTTGTAGACCCGGGTGCCCACGACGTCCGCGGGCACGAGGTCGGGGGTGAACTGGATCCGTTGGAAGACCCCGCCCATCGCCTCGGCGAGGGTCTTGATCGCCATGGTCTTCGCGAGCCCCGGGACGCCCTCGACGAGCAGGTGGCCGCGCGCGAGCAGGCAGACGAACATCCGCTCGAGGAGCTGGTCCTGGCCGACGATCGTCTTCTTGACCTGGTAGAGCGCCTGCTCGAGCGGGTGGGTGCCCGCCGGCTGGGGGGCCGGCTGCTGCGGGGTGGCGGTCATCGGGCTCCGTTCCTGGGGCTGGTCCACGACGTCGGCTCAGATCGCCGGGCCGCCGGCGGCGCCGCCGGCGTTCGCGATGGGGACGGCGAAACCGATCCCGACGAAGAAGGACTGCTTGCCGGGGTTGGCCAGGGCGGTGACGACACCGACCACCTGGCCGTCCCGGTTGACGAGCGGGCCGCCGCTGCTGCCCGGGTTGACCGCCGCGTCGAACTGGATGAGGTCCTCGAGCGTCCCCGCCTGGCTGCGCACCGTCCGGCCGGTGGCCGACACGACGCCCGCGGTGAGGGTGCGCTCGAGGCCGAACGGGTTGCCGACCGGGTAGACGGCGTCCCCGACCTGGACGCCGCCGCCGAGCACCGCGGGGACGACGACCTCGGGCAGCCGGTCGACGGCCAGGACGGCGATGTCCTTGGTGGGGTCCCTCTCCGCGACGGTCGCGGTCGCCCGGGTGCCGTCCGCGAACCTGACCGTGATCGTGCCGCCGCCCGAGACGACGTGCAGCGCGGTGAGGACGGAGCCGTCGGCGTTGACGACCGTGCCGGTGCCGAGCGACCCGTCGCCCTGCCCGGCCGGCTCGCCCGAGCCGCTGCCGGTGGTCACGGTGACGAGCGAGGGCAGGATCGTGCCGTAGACGACGGCGGCGTCCGGCGGGGCGGCGCGCTGCTCGGCCTGCGCCGCCGCGAGCCCCTCGGCGACGGTCCTGGCGACGTCCGCCGTGGACAGCGGTGCGGGGCCGGGGTCACGCAGCAGCCACCACGTGAGCGCGGCGACCACGACGAGCACGACGAGCAGGAGGGCGGGGCGCAGCCGCCGCCGGACGCGGCCCGTCGCGGCCCCTTCGGCGGGTGCGGCGTCGGCCGGGTCGTCGGCGGCGACCAGTGGGAGCACTGCCCGCGCCATTCAGCGAGCGTAAGTCGCCGCAGGGGTTTGTGACACTCCCGTGACCTTCGAATTCGCTGGGAACGGCTTGGGACGGCGCAGTGGCGCGTGCAGAGGGTCGGCCTGCGGGCGACGCGACGGCCGGTGGGACGGCGGCGGGCACGGCACGGGGCTCACCGCGCCAGGAAGGCGAGCAGGGCCGCGTTGAACTCCCGCGGGTGCGAGGCGTTGAACCCGTGCGGCCCGCCGCTCACGACGACGGTCTCGACGTCCTTGACGTGCTCGGCGACCCGCCGCCCGCTGACCTCGAACGGCACGATCGCGTCCTGGTCGCCGTGGAGGACGAGCACCGGGACGTCGACGCGCGCGAGGTCGGCGCGGAAGTCCGTGCGGGCGAACGCGGTGATGCAGTCGGCGGTGCCCTTCGGCGACGCCGTCGAGGCGACCTGCCAGGCGAACCGGACGACGGCGTCGCTCACGGTCTGCGTGCCGCCGGCGGCGTAGAAGTCCTTGACGAAGCCGTCGAGGAAGGCGAGCCGGTCGGTGGCGACACCGTCGAGGAACTGCCCGATCGTCGCCTCGTCGAGGCCGCCGTCGGGGTTGTCGTCGGTCTTCGCGAGGTACGGCGTCACGGCGCCCGCGAGGACGGCGCTGCGCACCCGCGCCGAGCCGAAGGTGCCCAGGTAGCGGGCGACCTCGCCGCCGCCCATGGAGAAGCCGACGAGCGTGACGTCGCGCAGGTCGAGACCCTCGAGGAGCGCGTCGAGGTCGGCGGCGAAGGTGTCGTAGTCGTACCCGGTCCACGGCCGGGAGGACTCCCCGAACCCGCGCCGGTCGTAGGTCACCACTCGGAAGCCGGCGTCGACGAGCGGCCCGACCTGGGCCTCCCACGACCTGCCGGACAGCGGCCAGCCGTGGACGAGCACGACCGGGCGGCCGGTGCCGACGTCCTCGTAGTGCAGCTCGACAGGGGCGCTCCCGACGGCGTCGGGGACGGTGAGGCGGGGCATGGGTCTTCCTTCCGCTCGGCGCTGGTGCTCGGCGCGACCGCGGACGGGCGCGTGCGATCGACGCTAAACGGATGTTCCGGGCCCGCCAGGTGACCTGCCCCGGCCGGGCCCGGACCCCCGTGGCAGCATCGCGGACGACGCCCCGCTGCACCCCGCCGCGGGCGACGTCGTCGAGGGAGCGCCACCGTGAGCACGACCGTCTGCGTCACCGGAGCCGCCGGGAAGGTCGGGCGGTACGCCGTCCACGAGCTGCTGGAGCACGGGTACCGGGTGGTCGCGGTCGACACCGTCCCGCACCCGCCGACGCTGCCCGCGGTCTGGTCCCGCGAGGACTTCACCTACCTGCGGGCCGACCTCGAGGACTTCGGCGACACCGTCGACGCGCTCGGCGGCTGCGACGCCGTCGTCCACGTCGCGAACATCCCGGCGCCGGGCCTCATCCCGCCCGCACGCACGTTGAACCGCAACAACCTCATGAACACCAACGTGTTCCTCGCCGCCGCCCAGCTGCGCCTGGCGAAGGTCGTCTGGGCCTCGAGCGAGACGACCCTCGGCCTGAACTTCGGCGACGGCGGCCGGGCGCCGCGCTACGTGCCGCTCGACGAGGACCACTACCCGCACCCCGCGACGACCTACTCGCTGTCCAAGGTCGTCGCCGAGACGACGGCCGAGCACGTCGCGGCCTGGAGCGGGATCCCCTTCCTCGCGCTGCGGTTCTCCAACGTCATCCTCCCCGAGGAGTACGCGGCGTTCCCGACCTACTGGAGCGACCCGGCGACGCGCGTGTTCAACCTCTGGTGCTACATCGACGTCCGCGACGCGGCGCTCGCGTGCCGGCTCGCGCTGGAGTCCGACGTCACCGGCGCCCGGGCGTACGTCATCGCGAATGAGGACACGGTCATGACGACCCCGAGCGCCGACCTCGTCGAGCAGGTCTTCCCGGGGACGCCGCACAAGACCCCCGTCGAGGGCTTCGCGGCGCTCATGACGAGCGCCCGGGCCCGCGCCGAGCTGGGCTTCGTGCCGCAGCACCCCTGGCGCGACCAGGTGCAGGCACCGCCGGCGGGCTGACCCGCCCTGTCCCATCGGTCGAACACACGTTCGACAACCGCGGGGTTCTGTCGTACGGTCGGATCCGGTGGGAACGGCGCACGACTGTGCGGAGCCGTGCGCCGCCCACCGCTTCCCCGCACCTGCTGAACATCCCCCGCTCGCTTCGCCGGGTCCGCCGCGGGCCCCGTCGGACGACCTCCCGACGCCCCGAGGCCGCCATGCCCGCTGTCATCGACTACGCCCTCCCGGGCCCCCTCACCGACCTGAGCGGGGTGCCGGACGCCGTCCTGCCGCCGTCCGCGGACCCGCTCGCGCTGTGCGGGATCGCCCGCGGGCTCGTCGTGGCGCCACCGGACGCTCAGGCCCTCGGACTGCCGCGGGGCCGGTCCGCGACGAACCACGTCCGGCCGGCCGCGGACCTCGTGCGGGCCGTGCTGGCGCTCGACCCGGCGCCGCTGTCCGTCGTCCGGCCTCCGGCACGCCGCATCGTCGGCACCTGCCGGCACGTCGCGGTGATCACCGTGGCGCTGCTGCGGCACCACGGCGTCCCGGCCCGGGCCCGGTGCGGGTTCGCGACGTACTTCGAGCCGGACCGGGCCGTCGACCACTGGGTCGTGGAGTACCGGACGGCACCGGCCGGCCGCTGGCACCGGGTCGACCCCGAGCTCCCGCCCTCCGCCGATGCTCGCGCCGGGTACCGCTCCGAGCCCTCCGGCGGCGCGAATCCGGTACCGGACGTGAGCACGAGCGACGGGGCGGCGGTGGCCGGGGAGTTCCTCACCGGCGGCGAGGCCTGGGTCGCGTTCCGGCGCGGCGCGGTCGACGCGTCTCGGTTCGGCGTCGCGGGCACCTCCGACGCCTGGGGACCGGCCGAGATCAAGGGCAATGCGATCCGGGACCTCGCGGCGCTCAACAAGGTCGAGGTGCTGCCCTGGGACGAGTGGGGCCGGATGGCGGACGCCTACGCCGGGCGCACCGGTCCCGACCACGACACGCTCGTCGACGCCGTCGCCGCCGTCTGCGGTGCCGACGACCCCGCGTTCGTCGCCGACCTCTACGCGCGCGAGGAGCTCCGGGTCCCGGAGCACCTGCAGCGCTGAGCGCGCACCTCGCGCCCGTGCGCTCAGCCCGGCGCCGGGTAGGCCGTCACCTCGGTCGCCTTGGCGGTGAGCCAGACCTGCTGCCCCGTCCGCAGCTCGAGGTCTGCGAGCGCGGCCGGGGTGATGTCGACGATCGCGTCGGGCGTGCCGTCGACGGCGACCCGGACCCGGTCGGTGAGCAGCTCGAGGCCCGCGACGGTGCCGGTCCACACGTTGCGGGCCGAGCCGGCGTCCGGGGAGTGCGTGTAGAGCGAGATCGCCGTGGGGGCGACGGCGACGAGCATCCGGGTGGCGGGCAACGGGACGACGTGGCCGCCGCCGTCGTCCGGGTCGTGGCCCGCGGCGAACAGCCGGCCGCCGTCGTCGAGGTCGACGCGGCCCGTCGAGCGGTCGGTCATGGCGCCGCGGTAGAGGTTGAGCCCGACGAGCCGGGCGACGTACTCGGTCGCGGGGCGACGGGCGACGGCGGCGGGCACGCCCTCCTGGACGGCGCGGCCGCCCTCGAGCACGAGGATCCGGTCGGCGAGCACCATCGCCTCGAGCGGGTCGTGCGTGACGACGAGGGTCGGTCCGCCGAACGTCGCGAGGTACCCGCGCAGCTCGGTGCGGATCTCCAGCCGGGTCCGGGCGTCGAGGGCCGCGAGCGGCTCGTCGAGCAGGAGCAGCCGCGGGTCGGACGCCAGCGCCCGGGCCAGCGCCACGCGCTGCGCCTGGCCGCCGGAGAGCTGCCCCGGTCCGCGGGCCGAGAGCTCCTCGATCCCCAGCCGCTCCAGCACCTCCCGGGCGTGCGCGCGGGCGTCGGGGCGCCGTCCGCCCCGCACGTGCCGGGAGAACGCGACGTTGTCGAGCACCGTGAGGTGCGGGAACAGCCGGTAGTCCTGGAAGACGAGGCCGACGCGGCGGTCCACCGCCGGCACGAACGTGCCGCGGTCGGCGTCGTCCCACGTCTGGTCGCCGACCGTGACCCGGCCCCGGGAGACCGGGAGCAGCCCGGCGAGCGCCCGCAGCAGCGTCGACTTGCCCGCGCCGTTCGGGCCGAGGACGGCGAGGATCTCACCGGCCCGTACGTCCGCCCGCACCTCGAGGTCGAAGCCGCCCCGGACGACCCCGACGTCGGCCCGCAGCGCCCCGCCGGTAGCGGGCTCGCCGTCCGCCCGTGCCGTCACAGCCCGGCCCCGGGCCGCAGCCACCGGTCACGCAGCAGCACGAGCACGGCGACCGACACCGTGAGCAGCACCAGGCTCAGCGCGACGGCGGCGGGCGGGTCGGTCTCGAAGGCGCGGTAGACGGCGCTCGGCATCGCCTGGGTGACGCCGGGCAGGTTGCCGGCGAAGGTGATCGTCGCCCCGAACTCGCCGAGCGCCCGGGCCCAGCAGAGCACCGCCCCGGCGGCGAGGCTGGGCGCGACGAGCGGCAGGGTGACCCGGCGGAACGTCGTGACGGGCCGCGCGCCGAGGGTCGCCGCGGCCTCCTCGAGCCCGGCGTCGGCGGACCGCAGCGCGCCCTCCACCGTCACCACGAGGAACGGCATCGCGACGAACGTCTGCGCGACGACGACGGCGGCCGTCGTGAAGGGGATCTGGTAGCCGGTCCAGTCGTAGAGCCAGCGGCCGGCGATCCCGTTGCGGCCGTAGGCGAGCAGCAGCGCCACGCCACCGACGACGGGCGGCAGCACGAGGGGCAGCGTGACGAGCGCACGGAGCAGCCGGATCGCGCGCCCCCGGGAGCGGGCGAGCACCCACGCGAGCGGGACGCCGACGACGACCGAGATCACCGTCGTCACCGAGGCCGTGACGAGCGAGAGCCGCAGTGCCTCGACCGCCTGGCTCTCGGCGAGGATCCGCGGCAGGTCTCGCCACGGGGCGAGCACGAACATCCCTGCGAGCGGCAGCAGGAGGAAGGCCACCGCGACCGCCGCCGGCACCCCGAGCGGCCACGGGGTGCGCCGTCCGGCGTCGGTGACGGCCCGCACGGACGACGGCGACCGGCCGGGCGGGGCCTGGCGGTCGCCGTCGTCCGTCACGACCACGACCCTACGGGTGGCGGTGTCACGGAGCCTGGAAGCCCGCTCCGGCGAGCACCTTCTGCCCCTCGGCCGACAGCACGTAGTCGACGAACGCCCGCGCGACGGCGGCGTTCCTGCTCGCCGTGAGCGGCGCGATCGGGTACGTCGTCGAGGCGTTGACGTCGGCCGGGATCTCGACGCCCTTGACGGCGTCGCCGGCGGCGAGGACGTCGGTCACGTACACGACCCCGGCATCGACCTCGCCGAGGCTGACCTTCGCGAGGGTGGCCTTGACGTCAGCCTCCTCGGTGACCGGCCGGACAGTGAGCTTCGCGTTCTCGAAGACCTTCGCCGCCGTCGCGCCGCACGGCACCGCGGCCTGGCACAGGGCCACCTTGACGCCCGGCCGGGCGAGGTCGGAGAGCCGGGTGACGTTGCCGGGGTTCTCCGGCGGCACCGCGATCTCCATGACGTTCCTGGCGAACGGCGTCGAGGTCGTCGCCGCCTTCGCCGCCACGACGGCGTCCATGTTCTTCTGCGACGCGGAGGCGAACACGTCGGCCGGCGCGCCCTGCGTGATCTGGGTGACGAGCGCGGACGACGCCCCGAAGCTGAACGTGACCGTCGTACCGGGGTTCGCGTCCTGGAACTGCGTGCCCAGGGTCTGGAAGGAGCTGGTGAGCGACGCGGCGGCGAGCACGGTGATCTCACCGGACAACCCGCCGGACGACGCCCCGGCAGGCGCGTCAGCACCGGACGACGAGCCGCCGCAGGCGGCGAGGAGCAGGGCCCCGGCGACGACGAGGGACGGGGCGAGGGCAGGACGACGGCGCACGGTTGCTCCTTGCGGGCCGGGGCGAGAGGGGACGGCGGGGCGGCGCGGTCAGTCGGCGGGGATCTCGACGGTGACGTTGGTCGACTTCACGCTCGCGACGGCGAGCACTCCCGGCTCGAGGCCGAGCTCGTCGGCCGCCTCGCGGCTCATGAGGCTGACGACACGGAACGGGCCGGCCTGCAGCTCGACCTGGGCCATCACGGTGTCCTTGACGACCTTCGTCACCAGCCCGCGGAAGTGGTTGCGCGCCGACTGCGCCACCGCCGGGCGTGGCTCGTTCTGCGCCGCCGCGGCGAGCTCCTCAGCGAACCGGGCGAGCGCGGGACCCGCCACGACGCGCCGGTTGGAGTCGTCCACGGTGGTCGGCAGCCGGCCCGAGTCGGCCCACCGGCGCACGGTGTCGTCGCTCACCCCCAGAAGCTCGGCGGCCTGCCGGATCCTGAAGGTCGAGGTCATGACCGGAGCGTATCCGCATCCGCGGAGATATGGCTACCGGATGCCCGCGTCATCATCTGATGATGGCTACGCCGTCCGCAGATGCGGAACGGGGCTGGTCGGGTCAGGACGGGTAGACCGGCTCCGGGTCACGCTTGTGCCACTGGTCCGCCCCCGTGTCGTCCTGGGTGCCCGACGTGGAGTCGGCCGCCCGACCGGACGACTCGCGCTCCAGCGTCACGACGACCGACTTGGACGCCGGCTGGTTGCTGCCCAGCGCGGTGGAGTCCAGCGGGACCAGCGGGTTGGTCTCCGGGTAGTAGGCCGCGGCGCTGCCCCGCGGGGTGTCGTACTCGACGATCCGGAAGCCGGGCGCCCTGCGAACGTGCTCGTCGCCGTCCCAGCGCGTGACGATGTCGACGCGGTCCCCGTCACGGAAGCCGAGCGCGGTGATGTCCTCGCGGTGCAGGAAGATCACCCGGCGCCCGCCCTCGACCCCCCGGTAACGGTCGCTGAGCCCGTAGATCGTCGTGTTGAACTGGTCGTGGCTGCGCAGCGTCTGCAGCACGAGGTGCCCGGGCGGCACCTGCAGCACCTCCAGCGGGGACACCGCGAACTCGCCACGGCCCGACGGGGTGTCGAAGGTGCGGGAGTCCCGGGGCGGGTGCGGCATGAGGTAGCCGCCGGGGCGGCGGACGTTCACCTCGTAGCTCTCGCACCCCGGCACGACCCGGGCGATGTGCCGGCGGATGTGCCGGTAGTCCTCGCGCATCGCCCGCCAGTCGATCCCGTACCGGTCCCCCAAGGTCGTCTCGGCGATCGAGGTGAGGATCGACACCTCGGAGCGCAGGTGCGGGCTCGCCGGATCGAGCGGCCCGCGGGAGGCGTGCACCGAGCAGGTCGAGTCCTCCACGGTGACCGCCTGCGGCCCACCGGCCTGCACGTCCTTCTCGGTGCGCCCCAGCGTGGGCAGGATGAGCGCGGTCCGCCCGCACACGAGGTGCGACCGGTTGAGCTTCGTGGAGATCTGCACCGTCATCCGGGTCCGGCGCAGGGCACGGGCGGTGACGTCGGTGTCCGGGGTCGCCTGGGCGAAGTTGCCGCCGAGACCGAGGAAGAACCGCACCGTGCCGTCGCGCATGGCGCGGATCGAGTCGACGGTGTCCAGCCCGTCCTCCCGCGGCGGGTCGAAGCCGAACTCCCGCTGCAGCGCGACGAGGAACGACTGGGGGACGCGCTCCCAGATGCCCATCGTGCGGTCGCCCTGGACGTTGGAGTGCCCGCGCACCGGCAGCAGTCCCGCTCCGGGCCGGCCGATGCTGCCCTGCGCGAACGCGAGGTTGACGACCTCCTTGATCGTCGCGACGGCGTTGCGGTGCTGGGTGAGGCCCATCGCCCAGCAGAAGACCGTGCGGCCGGAGTCCCGCAGCATGCGGGCGGCCTCGGTGATCTGCTCCCAGCTCAGGCCGGTGGCCGCGGTGACGACGTCGCGGTCCACGGCCCCGACGTGCCGGCGCCACTCTTCGTACCCGGTGGTGTACCGCTCGACGAAGTCGTGGTCGACGGCGTCCCACTCCACGAGCAGCGAGCCGATCGCCTGGAACAGTGCGAGGTCGCCGTTGAGCCGGATCGGCAGGTGCAGGTCCGACAGGTCGGTGCCGCGCCCGACGACACCACGGACGTTCTGCGGGTTCTTGAACCGCACGAGGCCGGCCTCGCGGAGCGGGTTGATCGAGATGATCTTCGCGCCGTTGCGCTTGGCCGTCTCCAGCGCCGTGAGCATCCGCGGATGGTTGGTGCCGGGGTTCTGCCCGGCCAGCACGATGAGCTCGGCGTCGTGCACGTCCTGCAGCGTGACGCTCGCCTTGCCGATCCCGATCGACTCCTGCAAGGCGATGCTCGTGGACTCGTGGCACATGTTCGAGCAGTCGGGCAGGTTGTTCGTGCCGTAGGCACGCACGAAGAGCTGGTACACGAATGCGGCCTCGTTCGAGGCCCGGCCCGAGGTGTAGAACGTCGCCTCGTCCGGGCTCGCGAGCGACCGGAGCTCGTCCCCGATCATGGTGAACGCCTCGTCCCAGCCGATCGGCTCGTAGTGCGTGCCGCCGGGACGTTTCACCATCGGATGCGTGATGCGCCCCTGCTGCCCGAGCCACATCTCGGAGTGCGCGTCGAGGTCGGCGATGCTGTGGGCGGCGAAGAACTCCGGCGTCGCCCGGTCCTTCGTGGCCTCCTCCGCCACCGCCTTGACGCCGTTCTCGCAGAACTCCGCCGTGTGCCGGTGCCCGGGATCCGGGTCGGGCCACGCGCAGCTCACGCAGTCGAAGCCCTCGGCCTGGTTGAGGGCCCGCAGCGTCCGGGCGGTGCGCACCGGGCCCATGTGGCCCAGCGCCCGCTTCATGGAGACCGCCACCGCCGTGGGCCCGGCCGCGTGCTCCTGCGGGGTGGAGATCGTCAGGCCCGACTCGTCGCCGTCGTCGACCGGCTCGCTCTTCGTCGTGCGCATGTGCTGCTGGGCCCTTCGTCGTGCGCCCGCGCGCCGGGCCGCGGGGGTCGCTGCCGTCCGAGTGCCCGCTCGGACGCCGTCCAACCCTCCGTGACCACCCCGGTGTGCCCGCCCCACGGGCCGGGGGCTGTTGCGCGGCCCGCCCGCTGCCCATGATGGCCACCATGACGACCGACGCCCGGTTCCCCCGCCTGTTCTCCCCGCTGCGGATCGGCCCCGTCGAGCTGCGCAACCGGATCGTCTCGTCGGGGCACGACACGGTCATGGCGCAGGACGGCGTCCCCGGCGACCAGCTCGTCGCCTACCAGGAGGCCCGGGCGCGCGGCGGCGTCGGGCTCGTCGTCGTCCAGGTCGCGGGGGTGCACGCGTCGGCGCAGTACACGAGCCACGTGCTCATGGCGGACGACGACGCCTGCGTCCCGGCGTTCGCGCGGCTCGCCGAGACGGTGCACGCCCACGGCGCCAAGGTCTTCCAGCAGCTGTTCCACGACGGGCGCGAGCTCATGGAGTCGCCCGACGGCACGCTCCCCGTGGCGCTCGCGCCGTCCGCCGTCCCGAACGAGCGGTTCCACGTCATGCCGCGGGCGATGCCGCTCGGCCTCGTCCGGGAGATGGTCGCCTGCTACGCCGCGAGCGCGCGCCGGATGCGCGAGGCCGGCTACGACGGCGTCGAGGTCGTCGCGTCGCACGGGTACTTGCCGGCGCAGTTCCTCAACCCGCGGACGAACCTGCGCACCGACGAGTACGGCGGGGACGACGAGGGCCGGCTGCGGTTCCTCCGCGAGGTGCTCGAGGGCGTCCGGGCGGCGGTCGGTCCGGGGCTCGCGGTCGGGGTGCGGATCTCGGTCGGGGAGGAGTCCGGCGAGGGGCTCACGGCCACCGAGGCGCTCGACGCGTTGGGGCGCCTGGACTCCGCGGGGCTGCTCGACTACGTCTCGGTCGTCGCCGGGACGTCGGCGACGCTCGCCGGCTCGGACCACATCGTGCCGCCGATGACCCGCGCGGTCGGCTACACGGCCCCGCTCGCCGCGCAGGTCAAGGCCGTCGTGGGGGTTCCGGTCGTCGTCGCCGGCCGGCTGAACTCCCCGCAGGACGCCGAGCAGGTGCTCGCCCGCGGGGACGCCGACGCGACCGTCATGACCCGGGCGCTCATCTGCGACCCCGAGATGCCGGCCAAGGCCGCGTCGGGCCGGCTCGAGGAGATCCGGGCGTGCATCGGCTGCAACCAGGCGTGCATCGGGCACTTCCACGCCGGCTACCCGATCTCGTGCATCCAGTACCCGGAGACGGGCCGCGAGCGCACCTACGGCCTCCGGGTGCCGGCCCGTGAGCCGCGCGACGTCGTCGTCGTGGGCGGCGGGCCCGGCGGCCTCAAGGCGGCCGCCGTCGCGGCCGAGCGCGGCCACCGGGTGACGCTCTTCGAGGCCGGGCGGCGGCTCGGCGGCCAGGTGCTCCTCGCCCAGGAGGTGCCGGGGCGGGCCGAGTTCGGCGGCGCCGTCGGCAACCTCGCCGGCGAGGCGCAGCGGGCCGGGGTGAAGGTCATGCTCGGCACGACGGTGGACGCCGCGATGCTCGCCGACCTCGCCCCGGACGTCGTCGTCGTCGCGACCGGGGCCCGGCCCCGGGTGCCGGCCCTCGACCTCGTCGACGCCCCCGTCGTCCTCACCGCCTGGGACCTGTTCCGCGGCACCGAGGTCCCCCGCCCGGCCGACGGCCGCCGCCGCGTCGTCGTCGCCGACTGGCGCTGCGACTGGGTCGGCCTCGGCGCGGCGAACCTGTTGGCCGGCAAGGGCTGGAAGGTCACCCTCGGGGTCACGGGCTACCACGCCGGGCAGCGGCTCCAGCAGTACGTCCGGGATGACATGCTCGCCCAGGCGCACCGGCTCGGCGTCGACGTCGTCCCGCTCGTGCGGGTCTACGGCGCCGACGCCGACTCGGTGTACCTCCAGCACGTCCTCACCGACGAGCCGGTCGTCGTCGACGGCACCGCGGCCCTCGTCCTCGCCCAGGGCCACGACGCCGTCGACGGGCTGCTCCGCGAGATCGAGGACGCCGACGCCTTCGAGGTGCACGCCGTCGGTGACTGCCTCGCCCCGCGCACCGTCGAGGAGGCGGTGCTCGAAGGGCTGCGGGTCGGCAGCGCCCTGTAGCCCGGCTGCCGCCTACCCCGCGCTACCCGCCTGCTGGGCGTAGGCGCGCATCTCCTCGACGTCGTCCGGCGCGTCCTCGGTCATGATCCGCCGCACCTGGACGGGCTGCTGGAGCGGACGACCGCCGCGGCCGGGCACAGCCGAGACGCGGGCCGCGATCTCCACGGCCCGCGCACGGTCCGGGACGTCGACGATCTGGTAGCCCGCGACCCACTCCTTGAACTCCGCGAAGGGGCCGTCGGTGACGACCGGTGCGCCGATCCCGTCGGCCGTGACGACCACCGAGAGGTCCGGCGGCGAGAGCACGTCCGCACCGACGAGCTCGCCGCTCGCGACGAGCTCCTCGTTGAGCGCCCGGTAGTGGTCCAGGTGCGCCGCGACCTCGTCCTCGGTCCAGCGCTCGATCGGGGTGTCGTCGACCCCGGGCCGGAAGTCGACGATGAGCAGGTACTTCGGCATGGTGTCCTCCGTCGTGGTGATGGGTGCCGGTCGTCCGTGGGACGGAGCCGACGTCGCGTTCTCGACATGCCCACCCGGACGCCGCCGACGCGCGGCGGCCCGTCAGCCCCCGAGCACCGCCCGGAGCGCACCGTCGAGATCGGCCCACAGGTCCTCGACGTCCTCGATGCCCACGGAGAGGCGGCAGAGGCTGGGGCCGACGATCGCGGCGTCGCCGGCCCACCGGGCCCGCCGCTCGATGAGCGACTCGACACCGCCGAGGCTCGTCGCGTGGGCGACGAGGCGCAGCCGGGCGAGGAAGTCCTCGGTCTGCTCCGCCGTCCCGTCGACGTCGAACGACAGCATCGAGCCGTAGCCGCCGGTGAGCACCCGGGTGGCCCGCTCGTGGCCCACGTCCGCCGGGAGCCCCGGGTAGTTGACCTTGCGCACCAGGGGATGGGCGTCGAGCCGGCGGGCGAGCTCACCCGCGGACGCCTGCGCCTGCGCGAGCCGGACGCCGAGCGTACGCAGGCCACGGACCGCGAGGAACGCCTCGAGCGCACCGGGGATCGCCCCGTGGTCGTGCCGGTGGGTCGCGAGGAACGCCGCGTGCTCCGGGCTCGCGCACACCGCGGCCCCGAGGAGCAGGTCGGAGTGGCCGCCGAGGAGCTTGGTCGCGGAGTGCATGACGATGTCGGCGCCGAGCGCGAGCGGCCGCTGCCGCAGCGGGGTCGCGAACGTGGCGTCGACGACGCTCAGGGCGCCGCGCTCCCGGGCGCCGGCCGCGATGGCCGGGACGTCGGCGACCGCCATGAGCGGGTTCGCGACGGACTCGACCCAGACGACGTCCGCACCGTCCGCCGCCGCGAGCACGGCGTCGGTGTCGCCGGGGGCCGCCCGCCGGACCGTCAGCCGGCCGTGCGCCTCCATCCGCTCGAAGACGTTCCGGACGCCGTAGTACGCGACCGTCGGGAGGACGACGACGCCACCGGTCGGCACGAGGTCCGCGATCGCGGTCGCGGCGGCGAGGCCCGAGGAGAACGCCACCGCCGTCCCGCCGTCGAGCGCCCCGAGCGCCGTCTCGAACGCGGACCACCCCACGTTGCCGTCGCGGCCGTACGCGACCTGCGTGTCGTGGAGGTACGTCGCGCTGAGGTGGATCGGCGGGTTGACCGGCGCCCCCGGCGCCCGTGCGGGCCGGCCGGCCTGGACGGCGACAGTGCCAGGCGACCAGGCCGGGTCGAGGGCGATGTGGGCGGGCGGCGCCCCGGCGGGCTCGGAGGTCATGGCGGGCTCGGTGGTCATGGCGGCATCCTGCCGGACGACGGCCGCCGTCCGGCGTCGGCTGGGACGTACGTGCGCCGCCGCGTGCGGCCTCCGCGGGAATAGGGTGCTCGTCCGGGCTCTCGTCACCACGCGTTCGGAGGTCGTCCCATGAGGTCGTCCAGCACGGTCGGCGGGCTGACCGTCCACGCGGTCGCCGGCACCCACGCGGTGCTCCTGGGGTTCGACCTGGTCGACCCCGCGGGGTGCCTCGGGTTCGGCGTCCGCCGCACCGACCACACCGAGGACGAGACCTACTGGCTGCGCGGGCTGAAGACGTTCGCGAGCCTCGTGCCGCACCCCTCGCCGGGGATGGACTTCTCGCTGCGCGACCACCCCGTGCAGGGCTTCCAGTGGGGCGACTACACCGCCAAGCCCGACCACGAGTACACGTACGACGTCGTCGCCTGGCAGGGCGCGCCGGGGGCGCTGCAGCCGCTGCTCCAGGCGTCGGTGCGGGTGCGGACCGAGCCGGAGGACGACGGCACGCACGGGGTCTGGTTCAACCGCGGCGTCGCCGGGTCGCAGGCGTTCGCCAAGCGGTTCGGGCACTGCAGCCCGCCGACGGGTGCGGACGAGAGCCATCCGGCGTTCGCGTGGCTGTCCCGCGGGCTCGCGGAGGCGTTCCTCGCCTTCGTCGGCCGGGCGAACGGGCCGGAGTGGGGGCTGCGCGGCGCGTTCTACGAGTTCACCTGGGGCCGTGGGCTGCAGGCATTGGCGGCGGCCGCGGCGGCCGGTGCCGACGTCGCGCTCGTCGTCCACGGCCGCGACAAGGACTCCGACGCCGCTACCGCCGCCGGCAAGGACACCGACCGGACCGCGGCGGACAACCGGACCGCGGTGACCGCCGCCGGCCTCGACCCCGTCGTCACGTGGCGGACGGCGCCGCTGCGGTCGGCGTTGCAGCACAACAAGTTCCTCGTGCTCACCCACCAGGGGCAGCCGGTCTCGGTGTGGACCGGGTCGACGAACCTCACCCAGGGCGCGCTCTTCGGCCACCTCAACGTCGGCCACCTCGTGCACGACCCGGTGGTCGCCGGGCAGTTCCTCGACTACTGGGCGCTCCTCGCCGACCAGACGAGCACCACCGCTGTCGCCCGGCAGTGGACCGAGACGCGGAACCCGGTCGACCCGGCGCTCCCGCCGCCGGACGGCGTCACCGCGGTGCTGTCACCGCGCGGCACGAAGAGCCCGCTGCTCGACTGGTACGCGCGGACGTTCGACGCGGCGACCGACAGCGCGCACATCACCGGCGCCTTCGGGCTGCACAAGGTCTTCCGGGACGTCCTCGCCCGGGACCGGGACGTCGTCCGGACCGTGCTCCTCGACAAGCGGCCGCCGCGGGACACCCCGGTCCCGGCCACGGACCCCGACGTCCGGACGTCGTGGGGCGACTACCTGCAGCACGCGACCCTCGAAGGCTGGGCGGACGAGCAGCTCACCGGCTTCAACACGTGGGTGAAGTTCGTGCACACCAAGGTGATCCTCGTGGACCCGCTCACCGACTCCCCCACCCTCTTCACCGGGTCGGCGAACTACTCGGACAACTCGACGACCGACAACGAGGAGAACACCGTCGTCGTCCGCGGGGCGGCCGCCCGCCGCGTCGCCGACATCTACCTCACCGAGTACCAGCGGCTCTTCATGCACTTCGTCTTCCGCAACTGGGCCACCCTCGACGCGAACGACCCCGAGGCGATCACCGCCGGGGCCGGGCACCTCGACGAGACGTCCGGCTGGACGGAGCGCCACTACCGGCCGGGCGGCTGGCGCGAGCGGCAGCGGCGCACGTTCGCGCGGACCGGTCGCTGACCCGGTCCGCGCGATCCGTGCGTCCGTCCGTGACGCGCGACCTCAGTGCTCGCAGGCGCAGGCGCCGTTGCCGTTGCCGTTGCCGGACGCGCAGTGCGCGGCGCCGTGCGGCGTCGGTCGCGGCGCGTTCAGGGTCGGGTTGCGGTCGAAGAAGCCGAACGGCTGGAGCGCGAAGCCGACGTGGGAGCGCGGCATGACCGGCCAGTCCTCGAGCCGGACGACGTGGTGCATGCCGAACGAGTACCAGACGACGAGGTCGGTGTCGGCGATCGGCCGGTTGGCCGCCGTCCAGGCCGGCAGGCCGTCGCCGCCCCGGCTCTGGTTCGGGTACTCGCCGGCCGCGTGCCGCTCGTTCCGGTCGTACGCCGTGACCCAGAGGTTCTTCGTCGCGAACGCGGCCCGCTACGCGACCGAGGACTGCGGCCCGGCGGCGAGGGTGATCGCGTCGGACGGCACGAGCTTGTAGGCGACCGGGTCGCCGACGACGTTGCGCCGTCCGTGGTTGACGACCTTCCAGAAGCGGTGCTTGGAGGCGTCCGCGACCCGGATCGCGTCCTGCTCGCGCTCGAGGAGACGGTCCACGGTGTGGAACGCGCTGTGGTGCGGGTTGTCCTCGGGGGTCACCGTCTCGACCTCGTAGACGGCGTTGCTCTCGCCGTCGAGGTCGAAGTCGAGGCGCATGTTGAACATGTGCTGGTGGATCGGGCCGTAGAGCCCGTCGTTGTTGAGGGGCTGGCCGTAGGGCGTCCGCTCGCCCGGCTGCTGCGCGGTCGTCGAGAGGATGCCGGTCGCCTTGACGAGGAACTCGATCGTGCCGTCGAGGTAGAGGTGCCAGTAGAAGCCGTACTCGTAGTTCGCGACGGTCGCGATGAACGAGATCACGAGCTTGCGGGAGCGGCGCACCTCGCTCGACCCGGTGCGGAAGTCGTAGTGCTTCCAGAGGATCGAGTCGTCCTCCTCGTGCATGCAGATCGCGTTCTTGATCGTCAGCGGTGCGCCGTGGCTGTCCGCGACGAGGCCGTCGAAGTACCGGATCTCGCCGAGGCAGTCGCAGCCGAGCTCGAGGGAGTTCGCGAGCGCACCGATGTTGTACTCGCCGGCGTCGAACGCGTTCTTGCGGTACTGCACCGTCGTCGGGTCGCCGTACGGCACGACCATCTCCGACAGCGAGACCCGGTGCAGCACCGAACGGTCCTCGCCCTTGTCGGTGAACCGCACCTGGTGGAGCACGAGGCCCTCGCGGGCGGTGAAGCCGATCCGGAACGACCAGTCCGCCCAGCGGACGTGGTTGCCGGTGACGACGAACGACGGCCCCTCCGGCTGGACGACCTCGATCGGCCTGAGGTCCGTGCGCGCCGGCCCGACGTCGGCGGGGAGGTAGTTGTCCTCCTGCCGCGGCACCGGGATGAGCGGCCCCTCCTCGACGCGCACGACGGTGCCCGCGTTGAGGTCGTAGATCACGACGAGGTCCTCGGCCGGGTGCGCGTACGGGTTGTCGTCGGCGCGCATCCGCGCGTAGACGAGCGCGCGGAGCAGGCGCCGGCCCTCGTCGTCCACGCCGTAGTAGCCGGCCGACCAGGGCTCGATGCAGACGAGGTCCAGGTCGGTGAGCCCGCGCCGGGCGAGCGCCTTGACGACCCGCGGGTCGGCCTTGCAGTTGACCTCGCACTCCTCGAACTCGTCGAGCATGATCGGCGGCTGCCCGACACCCTCGACGCCGTGCCAGTCCTCGACGGTGCCGCGGCCCAGGTCGACGACGGCCTCGTAGGCCGCGCCGTCCGCGCGGTCGATGAGGACGACGGCCGCCTCGCGCGGGCAGGCCGCCAGGTCCCCGGCGAGCGCGGCCTTGCCCGGCTCGCGCAGGACGACGCCCGCGAACCGGAAGGAGTCGGCCGCGGCCGGCCCGGCCTTGAGGACGGCGACGGCGGCGGTGATCTCCTCGGCGCTCAGCGGGTCGAGCGGGTGGGAGACCGAGAGCGCGTCGGGCGCAGCGGTGACCAGGGCTTCGGCGGACATGCGGACCTCCGGGGGCGGGTTGCGCTGACGGTAAGCCCCGTGATGGCCGCTGCCAAGGCCTGGACGTGAACGCCGTGTGAGACGGAGGACGAATCCGCGGGCCGGATCAGGTCACCTGCGCGACGACCTCGGTCACGAGCCCGCGAGGACCTCGAACCTCCCCGCGGCGAGCGCGTCGCGCAGCGGACCGACCGGCGTCCGGCGCCGGACGGCGTCCAGGAGCACCGGCGCGTCCGTCGACCGCCCGAGCACGACCGCACCGGCGAGGGCTCCGCCGCGGACCTCGAGCCGGACGTACTGGAACCGGCCGGGCCCGGCGACGACGACAGGCTCGTCGTCCGGTCCGGTCGGTGCCGGCGCAGCGGGCGCGGGCAGAGCGGTCAGGTCGATGCCGACCCCCTTGAGGACCAGCGGCGTCGGGGACGGTACGTACCGCAGGTCCGCACCCGTCGCGTTGGCGGCCGCCACGGTCGCCTGCTCGACCGCGACAGGCCACAGGCCCGGCACCTGCCCGGCGTGCTCGACGACGTCGCCGGCGGCGTACACGTCGGCGGCGCTCGTGCGCATCCGGTCGTCGACGACGACCCCGCGACGGACGGTCACCCCCGCCTCCCGGGCGAGCGTGGCCTCCGGCACGATCCCCGCGCAGACCACGAGCAGGTCGGCGGCCGGCGAGCGGCCGTCGCCCAGGGTGACGCCGCTGATCCCTGGCGAGAACCCTGGTGCCGCCGGACCGGCCGACACCCCGACCGCCTCCGCCTCGGTGAGGACCTCGATGCCGAGCTCCTCCAGGTAGCCGGCCAGCAACGCCGAGCACTCCGCGTCGACAGCGCGGTGCAGCAGCCGCGGGGACCGCTCCAGCACGGTCACGGCGAGGCCCAGCTGGTGCAGTGCGTACGCGGCCTCCAGCCCCAGCAGACCGGCCCCGGCGACGACGGCCCGCCGGGCCCCGTGCTGCTGCGCGTAGGCCCGGACGTCGATGGCGTCGGCCGCCCGGCGCAGCACGAACGTGCCGGGCATCCCGAAACCCTCGATCGCGGGGACGGCCGCGGCGCTGCCGGACGCCAGGACGAGGCGGTCGTACTCGAGCCGCTCGCCCGTCGCGAGCACGACGGTGTGCCCGGCCACGTCCAGCTCCCGCACGCGGGTGTTGAGCCAGGAGGTGATCCGCCGCCGCTGCGCCCACGACTCCGGCTGCAGGTAGAGACCCTGCATCGCGGAGCGGCCGTGGATGAGCCGGGTGATCGCCATCCGGTTGTACAGCGGGTGCTCCTCGGCGCCGACCAGGTGGATCTCGCAGTCCGGCAGCCGGCGCCGGACGACGTCCGCCGCCGTGACGCCGGCGACGCCCTGGCCGACGACGACGACGCGGCGGACGGTGGGGTCGGCGTCCGGTGCGGGGCTGCTGCCCGTGGTGCTCCCGGTGCGCTCCGGCGCGTCGTCCGCGGCGACGTCCGGGGTGAGCGAGACGACGCAGTCGCCCCGCACCTGCGCGCAGCAGGCCAGCCGGGTCGCACCGGCGTAGCCGAGCCGTGCCAGCGTCGCGGCCTCGTCGGGGCCGACCGGGCTCAGGGCGTCCGCGCCCTCGAGCACCGCGACCGGGTCGGCGCCGCACACCCCCATCCGGCACCCGGCCTCGATCGGCAGCCCGTCGGCCTCGGCGACCTCGAGCAACGTGCGGCCCGGCTCGACGGCGACCCGCCGGTCCTGCGGCGAGAACCGGACCTGCGGGCGGGCCGTGACCTCGGCGACGACCCCGGCGACGACCCCGGCGACGACCCCGGCCGCCGCCGCGCCTGCTGAGGTCGTCGCGGCCGAGGTGCTCGCTGCCGGGGCCGGTGCGGACCTGGCGACGAACGCCCGCTCGAGCCGAGTGGTCCGCCACCACCAGAGCGCCGCGAGGACGCCGCCGCCCGCACGCACCGGCCAGACCGCCGCCGCGACGTCCACGCCGGTCAGCCGCTCGACCGTCGCGGCGACCGGGACGGCGGCGAAGCCGTAGAAGAGGCCGAAGCCCGTCGCGGCGAAGGCCGCGACGACAGCACCGGTGCGGCGTCGCAGGATCGCGTCGAGCGCGAAGAGCGCACCGGCACCGGCCAGCACATGGAGCCCGAACCGCCCGTACATCTCTGCGACGCCGATCGCCGGGGGCGCCGGGATGGTGAAGTAGCCGACGACGAGCCCGGGAAAGGCGCCCGCGAAGAGCTTGCGCGGCGCGCTCCAGGCCGGGTCGGGGTCGCGCAGGTCGGAGGGGTACGCCGCCCGCGGGTTGAAGTCGTAGCAGTTCTTCGTGCACCCGACGCACGGGCGGCAGTGGCTGTTCGGGACCAGCACGAACGGCGTCTGGCCGTAGAGCCGCTGCAGCGGCAGGAGCGGGCAGACGCTCGAGCACCACCCGCTCTTGCCCTTGAGCAGGAACCCGCCGGCGGACGCGGCGAGCAGCGTGGCGAGCAGGAGTGCCGCGAGCGCCGGGCCGTTGCCGTTGAACAGGACCTTCCGGCTGGCGACGATCGTGACGAAGGCGCCGGCGGACAGGGCGAACCCGTGGTCGACGAGCCACTGCGGAGCAGGCAACCCCCGTGTGACCTGCAGCAACCGGGACATCTGGTTGCCGGCCGCGAGCGGGCAGACGTTGCGCCACGCGCCGGGCGCGACGAAGAACACGAGCGGCAGCACCGGGACGACGAGGTTCCAGAAGACGAAGAGGCCGTCGGCCGGGCGCGCCACGAGCAGCGCGCAGACCGCGAGGTACGTCGCGACGCTCGCGGCCCGGACGGCGCGCCAGACCACCTCTGGTACCCGGGAACGCTGCTGGACGTAGGGCGCGAACGGGTCCGGACGGCGGACGGCAGACAGCCCCAGGGCGACGGTCGCAGGTGCGGGTCCGGCCGGTGCCGGTGCGGGTGCCGGGTCCGTCACCGGGGGCAGGGGCGGCACGGAGACGTCCCCGGGCGGCATCGCGTCGTCCAGCAGGACGAGCACCGTGTCGCCGAACCCCAGGTGGGCACCCGGCGGGACGACGGTCGGCCCGGTGAGCCTGACGCCGTCGAGCGTGGTCCCGTTGCGACTGCCCAGATCGGCGGCGACGGTCCCGCCAGGGGTCAGCGTGAGCCGCAGGTGCCGCCGGGACACCGTCGGGTCGTCCACGACGACGTCCACGTGGTCACGTCCGAGGTCGGTGACCGGGCCGAGGTCGAGGGGTCGCCGCGTGCCGTCGGGCAGCCGGAGCACCGCGCGTCGCCCGGTGGGGCCGGCCGCGACCGCGGCGGACCCGAGACCCGGGCGTGCCCGGGTCGTCGTCCGGTCGTCCACGTCCGCACCGGCGTCGCCCGGCACCTCGACGACCTCGATCCGGCTGTCGCCGACGTCGATGACGTCCCCGGGGCGGACGGTCCGGCTGCCACGCAGCAGCGTGCCGTTGACCCGGGTGCCGTTGCTGCTGCCGAGGTCGGTGACCACGAGCCGGCCCGAGACCGTCGACAGCAGCAGGTGCCGCCGGCTCACCCGGGTGTCCGGGAGCCGGTGGACGCCGTCGCCGCGGCCGAGCACCAGCGCCCCGGTGACCGCGAGCCGTTCCGGAGCCTGCCCGGGCGCACGGACCTCGACGACCGCGACCGAGGCGCCGGTCGTCGTCACCGTGCTCACCGGGCGGCCCGGGCTGCGAGGACGCGGGCCAGGTCGAAGAGCAGGAAACGGCCGATCCCCGGCTCGCGCGCCGCGAGCGTCTCGAACTCGACGAGTCCCAGGCGCAGGACGACGCTGTCCGTGACGGCGACGACAGGACGCGGTGCCGCTGTCCCGTCGAGGAAGCAGCGCTCGCCGAACACGGCGCCCGGCCCGCGTTCGGCGGCCGGTCCGGTGCCGTCGCCGGCCTCGCGGAGCAGCCCGGCGAGGACGATGTGCAGGGCGCGGTCGGCCTCACCCGCCCCGAGCGCCGTCGCCCCGGCCCGGATCCGGCGGGGCGGGGCGACACCGACGAGCAGTGTCCAGTCGGCCGCCGGCAGCGAGGAGAGGAACCCCGCGGCAGGCGCGGGCCCGGATGCGGGCCCGGATGCGTGCCCGGACGCCACGCCGGGGTAGGCGAAGAACGCGGTCGGCTCGCTCACGGCAGCAGGGTGAAGCCGCGTTCGAAGTCCGTCGGGAACCGGTCGCTGCCACCGCCCAGCCACCAGACGTCTTTGCTGCGGTACAGCACCGTGTACGTGCGGTCCCTTCCGCTGAAGGCCACGACCCGGGCATGGGTCAGGACACCGTTGCGCTGCCAGGTGAACTCCCACTGCGCGGCCGGCCGCCCCGCGTAGGTCCACCGATCGGTGAGCGAGACGCGCTCGTAGCCGTCGGCGGAGTGCGCCGCGGCGAAGGTCTTCTCGAGCTTCTGGACGGTGGCCCACGGGTCGGCGGCGGGCATGCTGCGCACCTCGAACGCCGACGCGAACATCGTGTCGTTCCAGTCGACGAACGTCGACGCGCCCACGGTGACGACGTCCCAGCCGCTCGGGACGGCGATCGCGTATCCGCCGTCGGTGTTCGTCGCCGACAGCGTGAAGCGCGGCAGGTTCTGCCCGGCGGCCGCGATCGTGCTGGACCGGGCCGTCCGGGCGCCGGGTCTGCCGGCCGGACCGTTCGCCAGGTCGTCGAAGCCCGACGGGTCGGAGACGGCGGCAACGGGGTCGGGGACGGCGGCGACGGAGGAGACCGGCCCGGCCTCCTCACCGGTCGCCCGGCCTGACGTGGGGCCCGGGTCCGCAGCCGCTGCCGGGCTCCTGCCCGGCGGCGCGTCGTCCTGCCACGCGCGGAGGGCGTCGGCCCCCAGGACGGCGGTGACGGCCACCGCACCCGCCGCGAGAACGAGCAGCGCCGCACGACGACGCCTGCTGCGGCGTTCGGGCCGGCCGGCGTCGGCACGGCCGGGCTCCGCGAGGACGGGTCGGGCGGGCTCCGCCAGGACGGATCCCGCAGGGCCGGGCCCGGTGACCGCCGCGGGGGCGGCAGGCTGGGTGAGCTCGACGGTGCGCGCGCCCTGCGTGCGGTCCTCGGCCCCGCTGTCGCCCGACGCGAGGCCGAGCAGGGTCCGCAGGACGGCCACGCCCGGCCGGTCCGCCGGGTCGCGGACCAGGGTCGCGGAGAGCATCGGGGTGAGCGGACCGGCCAGGACGAGCGGATCCGGCGGCAGGCACAGCAGGGCAGCGACGACTGCCTGTGCGCTCTCGCGGTCGTAGGGCGGGCGCCCCTCGACGGCGAAGTAGAGCGTCGCCGCGAGCGCCCACCAGTCCGCCGGCGGACCGACGGTCTCGCCGGTCGCCTGCTCGGGCGCCATGAACCGTGGCGAGCCCATCGTCGTCCCGGGCCGGGTCAGCTGCGGATCGCCCTGGAGCGAGGCGATCCCGAAGTCCGTGAGCTTGACGCGGTCGTCGGGCAGGAGCATGACGTTGCTCGGCTTGACGTCCCGGTGCACGATGCCGGCGGCGTGCGCGGCGCCGAGGACGTCGACGAGCTGGAGCCCGATCGCCGCGACCCGCTGCGGTGCAAGGGGCCCGTGCATCCGGACGAGGTCCCCGAGGGTAGGGGCGTCGACCAGCTCCATGACGATGGCGCAGCGGTCGCCCTCCTCCACGACGTCGTGCACGGTCACCGCGTGGGGATGGTTGAGACGCGCGGCGGCGCGCGCCTCCCGCGCCCCGCGGGCGAGGACGTCCTCGCCCGGGTCGGCAGTGGCCGACCTCTCGACGACCTTGACCGCGACCTGCCGGGACAGCACGGTGTCCTCCGCCCGCCAGACACTGCCCATCCCGCCGCGCCCGATGAGGTCGGCGAGCTGGTAACGCCCACCGACAACCCGGTGCCCGGGCCCGCCCATCCGTACCCCCGACCAGTCGGCGTCGTCCGGGCCAGAGACTAGATCAAGAACCGGAAGGTCGTCACGGCCCGGCCGGCGGTCGCAACCGTGGCGCTACCGGGTGTTCACGTCAAGGGACCTGACCCCGCCTCGCGCCGGGCGACGCCTCCTGGACGGGCGGCACGTGCAGCAGGTGGCAGCATCGGCCGCATGCCGGTCCCCCCGCGCGCCATCGCCCACGTCCGACTCACCGTCACTGACATCGGTCGGTCCCGCGCCTTCTACGACGACGTCTTCGGGCTCCCCGTCGTGTACGAGGTACCGGACGACGCCGACGAGACGACCCGTGCGCAGCTGGCTTTCCTCTACGACGGCGTGATCTACGCTCTGGGGGACTCGCTGCTCGGGCTGCGGCCGGTCGCCTCGGACTCGTTCGACGAGGACCGCGTCGGCCTGGACCACGTGAGCTTCTCCGTCGGCTCCCGCGCCGATCTGGACGACGCCGCCGCCGTGCTCGAGCACCGCGGGACGCCGCACGGCGGCGTCAAGGACATCGGCGCCGGGTACATCCTGGAGTTCCGTGACCCGGACAACATCGCGCTGGAGCTGTTCGCGCCGAAGGCCTGAGCGCCGGCCCTCACGAGGCCCGGTCGGTCGCGAACGGCTGCCCCGTCTCGAGCAGTGACTTCAGCGACGAGTAGATCGACGGCGTGTCACGTTCGGCTGCGGCAGCCGTCTCTCCGGTCACCTCGCTGAGGGTCACGGTGAGCCGGGTGACCCCCTCGCCGGCCTCCTCGATCCGGTAGTCGAGCACACCTGCCGGCTCGGCATCGACGGCCTCGTCCCAGTGCGCGTCGAAGCCGAGGACGAGCCGCGACGGCTCTTCGCTCGTCAGCACGTCGCCGTCGATCATGACGAAGCCATCGGCATCCTGCGAGTAGCGCCCCCCTGCTCTCCAGTCGCTGCGGGTCACGGTTCCGTAGAGCCAGCCGCGAGGTGTTCCGGTCTCGGTGAGCGCGTCCCACACCTGCTGCCGTGACGCACGGATGTAGATGGTGAACACGGTCTTGGGTGTGGTGACGACGGGATCGCTGGTCATGGTGGGCCCCTCGAGGTGTGCACGTAGTGACAGCAGAGCGTTGGCGGTGGCGCTGGTGTACTCCGACAACCACCGCCGCTGAAGCTCGGCCAGCGGCACGGGGTTGAGGAAGTGCCGCTTGGTGCGTCCCACCCGGACGACGGTGACGAGGTCGGCCCCCTGCAGTACCGCGAGATGCGCGCTGACGCCGTACCGCGTCATCCCGGGGAGGACGGCGCACAGCTGGGCCAGCGACTGTCCGCCCTGCTCCCTCAGGGCATCGAGGAGGCGCCGCCGCGACGGGTCGGCGATGGCCTTGAAGACCGCGTCCACGGACGGAGAGAATAGGTGAGTATTTACTCACCTGTCCAGGGGTGGCGTCGCTGTCAGCCGCTCGTAAGGACGACGAGCCGCTGCGTCGCCCGGGTCATCGCGACGTACCGGTCGACGGCCCCCTCGACACCGTCGCCGAACGCGTCGGGGTCGACGAGCACGACGAGGTCGAACTCGAGCCCCTTGGCGAGCTCGGGGGTGATCGACCGGACGCGGTCCGTCGTCCGGAACGTCGGGTCGCCGACGACGCAGCCGATGCCCTCGGGATGGGTGGCGAGCCACGCGTCGACGACGGCGGCCAGGTCCGACGTGCGGCCATGGGTGACGGGGATGCCGCTGCTGCGGACGGACGTCGGCACGTTGGCGTCCGGGAGCACCGCCCGGATGACCGGCTCGGCCTCGCGCATGACCTCCTCCGGGGTGCGGTAGTTGATGCTCAGGGACGCCTGCTCCATCCGGTCGAACCCGACCCTCTCCAGGCGTTCGCGCCACGACTCCGGGAACCCGCGCCGGGCCTGGGCCCGGTCGCCGACGACGGTGAAGCTGCGGGACGGGCAGCGTCGCAGCAGCATCTGCCACTGCGCGTCGGTGAGCTCCTGCGCCTCGTCGACGACGACGTGCGCGAAGGGGCCGGCGAGCCGGTCCGGGTCGGGACCGACCGGCACGGTGTCGTCGACGAGCACGCTCTGGAGGTCCTGGCCGCGGAGCATCGACATGACGAGCATCTCGGAGTCGTCGGAGGCGACGAGGTCGTCGACGACGACGTTCCTGCGCTCCCGCTCCGCCTCGACGGCGGCGGCGTGCCGGCGGCGCCGCCGGGACACCTCGGGGTCCCCGAGGCGCTGCCGGGCGGCGTCCAGGAGGGGCAGGTCGGCGACCGTCCAGGCCTGGGCGTCCGCGCGCTGCAGGGTGCGGACGTCGTCCGGCCCGAGCCAGGGCGCGCACGCGCGCAGGTACGCCGGCACCGACCACAGGTCCCCGACGACGTCGGTCGGCTCGAGCATCGGCCAGGCCCGGTTCAGCGTCGTCCGCAGGGCCGCGTCCTGCCGCAGGGCGCGGCGGACCAGTTCGGTCGGGACGTCGTCGCTCTCGTCGAGGTGCTGGTCCACGAGCACGTCGAGCAGCGCCTCGAGGACCTGGTCGCGCGCCTCGTTGTGCGGGGTGCCGGGGTCCGGGGCGTCGAACGCCTCGGCCCAGTCGGCGGGCTCCAGCCGGACGTCGGCCCACGGGGTCGTGACGGTGAGGCCGCGCGTGGGCGGCTCCTCGTAGATCCGGACGGCGGCGTCGACCGCCGTGACCATCGCGGCGGTCGACTTGAGCCGGGCCACGGCGGGGTCGGTCTCGTCGGGCGCCGACGCCCCCTCCGGGACGAGGTCGCGCAGGGTGCAGGTCTGCACGCCCTCCTCACCGAGGCTGGGCAGGACGTCGGCGACGTAGGCCAGGTACGGCTGGTGCGGGCCGACGAACAGGATGCCGCCCCGCCGGTGCCCGAGCCGCGGGTCGGAGTACAGGAGATAGGCAGAACGGTGCAGGGCGACAACGGTCTTGCCGGTGCCCGGGCCGCCGTCGACGACGAGGGCGCCGCGGGAGCCGGCCCGGATGATCGCGTCCTGGTCGGCCTGGATCGTGCCGAGCACGTCGCGCATCCTGGGCGACCGGTCCGCACCGAGGCTCGCGACGAAGGCCGACTGGTCGTCGAGCGCGGCGTGACCCTCGAACCCGTCCGCGGTGAAGACCTCGTCCCAGTAGTCGCTGACGCGGCCGCGGGTCCAGCGGTAGCGGCGGCGGCTCGCCAAGCCCATGGGGTCGCCGTGGGTGGCCCCGAAGAACGGTTCTGCCGCAGGGGATCTCCAGTCGACGAGCAACCGGCGGCCCGCCCGGTCGGTGAGGCCGAGCCGCCCGACGTAGACCGGCGCGGCGTCGTCCGCGGCGACGATGCGGCCCAGGCACAGGTCGAGCCCGAAGCGGCGCAGGGTGCGCAGCCGGGTGGTGAGGCGATGGATCTCGAGGTCCCGGTCCATCGCCTCCTGGCCGCTGCCGCCGGGTGCCCGGCGCTCGGCGTCGAGCCGGTCGGTGAGGTCGGAGATCGTCTCGTCGAGCGTCCGCGCGATCGCGGAGAAGTGCTGCTCGTCGGCGGCGACGAGGGCCGGGTCGGCCTTGCGGGAGAGGTGGTCGGGGAGGTCGAACGCACTGCTGGTCCTCAGGTTCACGCCGTCGATCGTGCTGCACGACACGGGTCTTGCCGCAAGCCCCCGGGTCGGCTATACGTTGAGAGTGGCGGGAGGCAGCGCTCCCGGCGCTCTCACTCCTCGAAAACGTGCCGGATGTCGAACGGCTTGTTCGTGATGAAGAGCATCGTCACGTCGCCGTCCGGGGACGCCCCGTGCTCCATGCGACCGCCCTCCGGGAACCACACGAAGCTCCCCGCCGGGAAGCTGCCCCGGTGCGTCACGAGGGTGCCTGACAGCACGTAGATCCCGTGCGCGCACGGGTGGGTGTGCCACCGGTTGACGAAGCCGGCGCGGTAGACCGCCTTCATGACCTGCATGCCGGTGTCCGGGTCGGTGACGAGCGGGAGCACCTCGAGCCCGTCACCGAGGCCGGGCATCGGCCGCGGGGTGTAGACGGCGCCGTTGGTGTCGACGACGGTGAGCTCGACGGGTGTGAGGTCTGCGGCGGACATGGCGGCCTTCCCGGACGACGAGGAGGGTTGCCGGTCTACGCCCTGCGGGCGTCCCCGGGCAACCCCGCGCCGTCCGCCCTCGCGGCCTTGAGCCGGTACATGACCCGGTCCGCGGCGGCGATCACGCCGAGCGGGTCCCGGTCCCCGGGCCGGGCGCACGGGTCGGCCAGGTAGGCCCCCAGCGTGGCGCTCGGGGTGAGCACGGCGCCCTCGACCCAGACCGGCTCGGACAGCGTCCGGGCCAGGCGCGCGAGCGTCGCCTCCGGCGACCAGTCGGCCGGGACGTCGGGCATGACGACGACGAACTCGTCGCCGCCGTACCGGCCCGCGACGTCACCGACCCTGGCGGCGCGACCGAGGCGGTCGGCGACCGCGGCGAGCAGCCGGTCGCCGGCGGCGTGGCCGTACCCGTCGTTGACCGCCTTGAACCCGTCGAGGTCGGCGAAGAGCACCGCCACGCGGCGCCCCGGGCCGGTGGCGGCGAGGGTGCGGCGCAGGTGGTCGTGCAGGGTGCGGCGGTTGAGCAGCCCGGTGAGGTCGTCGTAGCTCGCCCGGCGCTCGGCGAGGAACCGCTCGTCCTCGAGCCGGCGATGGGAGCGCTCGTCGTCGGTGGCGTCGTGGAGCACGACGACGACCCGTCCGACGACCGGGTCGGCGACGACCACCGTGACGTCGTAGGCCGCGCTCCACAGGCCGTCGTCGTCCCAGGCCCGCGACCGGTACCGCACCGGTGCGCTCCCGGCCCGGGCGAGCGCATCGGTGAGGCGGCGCGCCCAGGTGGCGTCGAGGGTCTCGTGGACGGGCCTGCCGACGTCGTGCTCGTGCACCCCGACGAGCGATCCCGCGGCCCGGTTGTAGTGGCGCAGCACCGCGCGCTGCGGCTGCGGACCGCTCTCGTCGAGGGCGCCGACCTCGAGCACGAGGAAGGCGTCCGGGGCGGCGTCCAGCACGCTGCTCAGGGTGCCCCAGGCCCCGTCCGCGATCCGGTAGGCGTCGACGAGCAGGCCGGGGATCACCTCGGCCGCCTCACGGCACACGACCGACGCCGTCGCCGCGTCCACCCGCGTCACGCGGACGTCGAGGACCGTCGCGTCGTCACCGCTCGCCCGCACCCAGCGCAGGCGCTCGGCCGTGCCGGTGGCGAGCACGCGCCTTACGGCCGTGTGCACCGGCGAGCCGTGGACGGCCCCGACGAGGCCTTCGGCGGCGGCGTTCGCGTAGAGCACCTGGGGCGCCTCCTGCCCGGGCCCGCGGTCCGGTGCGGGCAGGGCGAGCAGCATGAACGGGTCCGCCAGAGCGGCGACCGCGCCTTCGAGGAGCTCCTTCGGGAACGTCCGCGACGTCAGGGGCTGCTCCGGCACCGCGGACCCGCCTGGCGCCGGCACGGACGTCCAGGACACCCCGTCACGCTGGCACTGCCGTCGGGTGTCGTCCCAGTGCCGATCGGCCTACTCCGGCGTGCCCGGGGGGCCGGCACCGGGCGGCTCGGCGCGGTCTCCCGACTGGTCGCCCGGCGGCATCGGCACCTGCCACGTGAGCACGGCACCGCGGACCGCCCCCGGCCGCAGGACGCTCGTGCCACCGGCCGACCGGGCGCGGTCGGCGAGGTTCGCCAGGCCGTGGCCGGCCGCCGGGCGCGCAGGCTGCGGGCCGGCCCCGTCGTCGGCGACCTCGAGGACGATGCGCTCGTCGGTGATGTCCAGGGTCACGTGGGTCGTCCCCGCGGCGGCGTGCCGGATGACGTTGCTCAGGGACTCCTGGAGCGCCGCCGCGAGGTCGGCCGCGAGCTGACGCGGAACCCGGCCGAGGTCCCCCTTGACGGTGAGCGTCGGCTGGTGGCCGAGCGCCCGGGCCGCGGAGCCGATGACCGCCCGCACGGTGTCCTCGAACGAGTCCTCCTCGAGCGGGCGCCGCAGCTGGAACACCGCGCCGCGCAGCGTGCGCACCGTGCCGACGAGCTCGCGCATGACGTCGACCACCCGGGACTCGGCCTGGGCGGACAGCGTCCCCCGGAGCAGCCCGAGCTGGACCCCGATCGCGATGAGGTCCTGCAGCACTGTGTCGTGCAGGTCGCGGGCCAGCCGCTGGCGTTCCTCGAGCCGGCCGAGCCGCTCCTGGTCGGCGCGGGCCCGGCCGAGCTCGAGCGCGAGCGCGGACTGCCGGCTGAAGGAGCCGAGGATGAGCAGCTCGTCGGCGTCGAACGGCGGCACGGCGCGGGCCACGGCCACCCAGCCGAGGCGGGAGTCCACGTCGAAGCGGGCGGCGGCGACCAGGTCCACGCCGTCGTCCGGGGCGCCGTCCGATGCCGGCCCGGGGGCGAGCATCGCCTGCCGCTGCTCGAAGTGGAGCCGGACGACGTCGGGGTCGAGCGGCGACCGCGCCGCCGCCAGCCGGGCCGCCCGGGCACCGGAGCCACGGACGACGACCACCTCGTCCGAGGACCTGTCCTGGACGGCGAGGAGGACGTCGTCGGCCGCGAAGACCTCGCGGAGGCTGTCGAGCATCCGCTGCTCGACCAGCGCCGGGTCGTCGCCGGCGAGCACGGAGGTCACCAGAGCGGCGTGCGCCGCCATCGCGTCCTGCTGGCGTTCCTTGCGGTACGTCGTGAGGACCCGGTCGGTCACATCGAGGAGGTGGACCAGCGCCGCGGTGGCCTCGTCGCCCGCGACGTCGATCCGGGTCACGAAGACGTCGAACCACACCGTGGCGCCGTCCGGTCTCGTGTGGAGCCTGCGGCAGCTGAAGTGCTGCTCGCCGCTGACCGCGAATGCCTGAGCGAGCGGGCGGCCCTCGCGCTCCTCGTCAGGGCGGTCGAGCATCCCGGTGTCCGCGCCGATCAGGGCGTCGAGCGGGAGCCCGAGAGCGTCCGCGAGCGCCTCGTTCGCCATGACGATCGCGCGCCCCCCGTCGTCCTCGAGGCGGGTGACGAACGTCGGGATCGGCGACCGCTCGAAGGCGGAGCGGAACGACTTCTCGCTGATCCGCAAGCGTTCCTCGGCGCGCACTCGCGCGGTGATGTCGTGGGCGACGACGAGGACGTGCTCCGGCCGGACCCCCGGCGACGGCAGCGCGCACAGTCGCAGGTCCAGCCAGACCTGTTCACCGTCGTCCCGGACGGCGGGCACCGTGAGGTCGGCGCGGTCCACCGCTCCGGAGGCGACCTGCTCGAGCGCACCGAGGATCTCGGCGATCGCGGCTGCCGACAGCGGCACCCCGGTGCCCCGCAACGGCACCCGGTCCGCGGCAGGCCCGAGCCAGGTCAGTCCCGCCCTGTTCACGTAGACCGGCAGGAGCGACGGGGCCTCGAGGATGACCACCGCGTCGTCGACCGTGTCGAGCGTGAGGGTGATGAGCGACTCCGGGTCACGCAGACGGGTCCAGCTGTCGGAGCCGCTGCGCGACGGGCCGGGTTCCGGCACGGCCCCGAGCGTCATCGTCGCCCCGACGCACGACCCGTCGTCCGCGAACCGGCTGGCGACGTGCACGAGGTACGGCCGCCGCCCGCCCATGACGGGCCACTCCACCTGGAACCTCATCGGGACCGCATGCCCACCGCGGACGGCGGTGCCGACGACCTGCTCGACGAGCATCGCCGCCGGCAGCCCTGCGGTCGCGCAGAACGCGAGGTACGACGACCCGGCCGCGAAGAGGGCGGGATCGGCACCCGTCGACCGGGCGAACCCGTCCCACTCCGCGTTCGTCGCGACGACGGTGCCGGACCCGTCGAGCAGCACCATCGCTGCCTCGCCCCGTGGGGTGCGCGCGGACGTCCGCCGGGGCACCCCCGCCGGCGTGCTCACTCCGGGCGGCCGGCGGGATGGGCCCCGCCCGACCCGGTGGCCCGGGCCAGGTAGACCGCCGCCTGCGTCCGCCAGCGGACGTCGAGCTTGAGCAGCACCGACGTGACGTGGTTCTTCACCGTCTTCGGGCTGATGCCGAGCGCGTCACCGATCTGCTGGTTGGTCAGCCCCTCGGCGACGAGGTCGAGCACCCGGCGCTCCTGCCGGGTGAGGCGCTCCAGCAGCCCGGGCTCGACGTCGACGTCCCCGCCGTGGCCGGCCACGGGGTCGGCGGCGGGGCCGACGAGGACGTCACCGCGGGCGACTCTCCGGACGTCACGCACGAGGTCGGCGACCTCGACCTCCTTGAGCACGAACCCGGCCGCCCCGGCGGTGAGGGCGGCGCTGCGGGCCTCGTCGTCGTCGTAGGTGGTGATCATGAGCGCCGCGATGGCCGGGTCGAGGCCGCGGACCCGGCGGCACACGTCGACACCGGACCCGTCGGGCAGCTTGACGTCCAGGAGCATGACGTCGGGGCGCAGCGCGGGGATCCGGCGTACCGCCTCCTGCGCCGTCGCCGACTCCCCGACCACGGTGATCCCGGCAGACTCGAGGACCTCCCGGATCCCCCGCCGCATGAGGGCGTGGTCGTCCACGAGGTACACCGTCACCGCGGCCGGGGCGACGCACGGGGACGGCGCGGACGCGTCGCGGCGGGTCGGTCCCTGGTCGTCGGTCAACGTCCGGTCCCTCCCGTCCTCCGTGTTATCGCTATCAGCCATGATGGCCGCCTCCGCCGGACCACCGGCAGCAGGCCCGTCAGGTCTCGTCGGCGCCGTGTGGGTGACGCTCCTGCGCCGCCGCCTGTGCGAGGAGGTCGGCGGTCGCCGCAGGGGCGGGCCAGGCCTCGAGGGCGGCCAGTGCCACCCGGACATCCCGCTCGACCTCCGGCAGCACCGGGACGTCGCGACCGGGACCGGTCGCGGCCATCCGCCAGGCCAGGCGGCACGCGCCGTCGTGGTCGTCCGGGAGCCCGCAGACGGCCGTCCCGAGGACGGCGAGCAGGGCGTCCACCTGCTCGGGGACCGCCAGGACGTCCACGAGCACGCGGTAGACCTGCCGTTCGTCGACGTTCGCCGCACCGATGCCGCCCAGGTCCGCCGCCGGGTCCGGCGCGGACGGGACGGCAGGGCCGTCGGGACCGCCGGGGGGCGAGGCGCCGGCGGGCCGCGTACTGACACTCATGGGACCGTGCTCCGTGTCCGAGATCGGGGGCGCCCGGGCGGGCCTGCCCTGGCCGCGGGCCCGCCGGTCGTCACGCCGTCTGCTGGTCGTCGCGTCCCTGGCAGGACGGAACGGCCGAGCGCCCCCACGCCGGCGCGACCACGCTGTCCGCCGCCCCGTCGTCACACAAGTGCCGATCGGCCTACTCGGCTCCCGCTCGGCTCACGCTCGGCTCACGCTGCCTGGCCGCCGCTGCCGGTCAGCGCTCCAGATGACTCTTGAGGCCGTTCACGGTGCTCGCCACGAGGCCCTTGATGACCCGCTGGCGGACGAAGCCCGGCAGCGGCAGGTGGTGGCTGATCCGCAGGCTGAACGTCACCTCGGTGCGCGCCGGACCCACCGGCCGAAGGGTGTACCGCCCGTCCTGCCCCGTCTGCAGCCGCCCCTTCACGAGCGACCAGCTCATCCCGCTGTCGTCGTCGGGGTGCTCGTACTCGAGGACGTACTCGTCGGTGCCGACCGGGGCGGCCGCGACGATGTGGGCCGTGGCCGGGGTGCCGTCCTCGTACTCCTCGAGCAGCTCCGCGCGGAGGATCTCGCTGATCCAGGTCGGCTGGCTCTCGACGTCGCGGATCGCGGCGAGGACGACGTCGGTGGGGGCGTCGATCTCGACGGTCTGGCTGGCCTCGTCCGTGGGCACGACAGCAGTCTGCCCACCCGGTGTGATCTGCGCTGCGTGCCGAACGTCCCACGATCCGGGGCGACCGGGCCGCGTCGAATAGTCCTGGGAGAACACCGGTCCACGCGGGGAGGTCCAGATGACCCGGTCCACGACGCAGAGCAGGAAGCCCGCCACGGCCCGGCCCGGCCCGGACGGCGCGACGCCGGCCCGCCGGACCGGCACCGAGGCCGCGGACGATGTCGTGGCGGCGGCGCGCACGGCAGCGGACGCGTTCCGCGCGCTGGACCAGGGGCAGGTCGACGCGATCGTCGCCGCCATGGTGCGGGCAGGTCTGACGCACGCCGTGGAGCTCGCCCGGCTGGCCGTCGAGGAGTGCGGTTTCGGCATCTTCGAGGACAAGGTCGTCAAGAACTTCCTCGCCACCGAGTTCCTCTACGACTACCTCCGGGACAAGCGGACCGTCGGCGTCATCGACGAGGATCCCGCCCTGGGGATCCAGCACGTCGCGGAGCCGATCGGGGTGATCCTCGCCATCACCCCCATCACGAACCCCACGTCCACGGTGCTCTTCAAGGCGATCTGCGCCGCCAAGACGCGCAACGCCATCGTGTTCAGGCCGCATCCGATGGCCACGCGCTCGGCGGCCCGCGTCGTCGAGCTGCTCCGTGACGCCGGCGAGGCGGCCGGCATGCCGGCCGGGGCGCTGGCGATGATCCCGGACGCCGAGCACTCGGTGACGCACCACCTCTTCCGCCATCCGGGCGTCGACTTCATCTGGACGACGGGCGGCACGAAGATCGTCGAGCTCACCAACTCGGCGGGCAAGCCCGCGATGTCGGTCGGGCCGGGCAACGCCCCCTGCTACGTCCACCGCAGCGCCGACCTCGAGGGCGTCGTCGTCGACGTCCTCATCTCCAAGACCTTCGACGCGTCGGTCATCTGCCCGGCGGAGCAGACGCTCGTCATCGACGACGTCGTCCACGACCGCGTCGTCGGCGAGTTCTGCCGGCTGGGGGCGCACCTGCTGACCCCCCAGGAGCAGGCGACCCTGACCGAGTTCGCCTTCGGCGGCCCCGGCGACGAAGGCCGGGTCAACCTCGCCGCCCTGGGCCAGACCGCACCGCAGCTGGCCGCCCGCGCCGGGATCACGGTCCCCGCGCACACGAAGGTGCTGCTCGCGACCCTGCCGAGCGACCCCGTGCAGCTGGCCGTGCACCCGCTGTGCCGCGAGAAGCTCATGCCGGTCCTCGGGGTCGTGCGGGCCACCTCGGAGCAGAACGCGATCGACTGCGCCGTGACGGTCACCGAGCACGGCGGCCTCGGCCACACGTCGTCGATCTACGCCCACGACGACGCGGTCGTCGAGAGGTACGCCGCGGCGGTCCGCACGGGGCGCATCCTCGTCAACGCACCGACCGCCGTCGGCGCCCTGGGCGGCATCTACAACAGCCTGCCGCCGACGTTCTCCCTCGGCTGCGGCACCTGGGGAGGGTCGAGCACCACGGACAACGTCAACTACAGGAACCTGCTCAACATCAAGACCGTGTCGCGGCGCAAGACGCCCCCGCAGTGGTTCCGGGTGCCGTCGAACATCTTCTTCAACGTCGGCGCGCTGGAGAACCTGCGCACGCTGCAGGCGGAGCGCGTCCTCCTCGTGACCGACGCGTTCCTGGAGGAGAGCGGCACCATCCAGGCAGTGCGCGACCAGCTCACGGCCGGGTACGTGAAGATCTACTCCGCGATCCGTCCCGAGCCCGACGAGGCCGCCGTGATGGCGGGTGTCGCGATCATGCGAGACCTCCAGCCCGATCTCCTCGTCGCCGTGGGCGGCGGTTCCGTCATCGACGCGGCCAAGGCGATGCGGCTGTTCTACGAGCACCCCGAGCTCGACCTCGCCGAGCTGTCGCTGCCCTTCCTCGACCCCCGCAAGCGGGTCGCCGACTTCCCCACCGACAGCCACAGCCTGCGGCTCGTCGCGGTCCCGACCACCGCCGGCACCGGCTCCGAGGTCTCCCCTGCCGCCGTCATCACCGTCGGACGGCGCAAGGCGACCATGGTCGACTACTGCCTCGTGCCGGACATGGCGGTCGTCGATCCCGTGCTCACGCTGTCGCTGCCGCCCGGGCCGACCGCCGACACCGGGCTGGACGCGCTCACGCACGCGCTCGAGGGCGCCGTGTCGATCTTCTCGTCGCCGTACACGGACGCGTTCTGCATGCAGGCGATCCGCATGATCTTCCAGTGGCTGCCGGCGGCCGTCGAGCACGGTGACGACATCGAGGCCCGCACCGGGATGGCCAACGCCTCGACCATGGCCGGCCTCGCGTTCTCGAACGCGTTCCTCGGCGTCAACCACGCGATGGCCCATGCCGTCGGCGCGCAGCTGCACGTCCCGCACGGGCGGGCGAACGCCGTCCTCCTGCCCCATGTGCTGCGGTACAACGCCTCCCTGCCGACGAAGTTCATGCCGGCGCCCGGGTACTCGACCTACGTCGCGCCGGAGAAGTACGCGCAGATCGGCTACATCCTGTTCGGCGGGCGCGCCGACGAGGAACGCCGTGAACGGCTCTTCGCCGCCGTGGACGACCTCATCGAGCAGGTGCACCTGCCGCGGACGCTGCGGGACGCCGGTGTCGCCGAGCAGGACTTCCTCGCAGCGCTGCCCGACCTCGTCTCGGCGGCGTTCACGGACATGTGCACCCGCACCAACCCGCGGATGCCGATGGTCGCCGAGATCGAGGAGCTGCTGCGCAAGGCGTACTACGGGTAGGCGCGACAGCTGCGGTGCGGTCGCGCTCGCGGTGGTCCGGTCGCGCACGTCGGCGACCGGCACCACCGGTCCGCCGGGCCGGGTGATCATGGTCGGCTAGGCTGCGTGCCGTGACGACCTCCGCGACGGGGCGGCAGCGACGAGCGGTCGCGGTGCTCCTCGGCGTCCTCAGCGCGGCGGCGTACCTGGTCATGTGGGTCTACGTCGGCACCGGCTGCACCGGGACCGGGGCCGCGCAGTACGGCTGCGAGGCGTTCGAGTGCGTCTGGGGCGACCGCGTCACGGCCGTCGAGGTCCTCGTCGTGACCCCCGCCCTCGTGCTGGCCATGCTGCGGATCGGCCGGACGGCCGCGGTGAGGAACACCGTCTGGACGCTTGCGACGCTCTGGTTGGTCGCGGGCCGGTTCGCGCTCTACCTGTCGCTGGCGGGCCGGACCGTCCGGGACTGCCTGCCCGGGTGACGGGAGCAGCAGCTGCACCCGCGGGCGCGGTCGTGCACCGCGGAGGCCGATGCGCTGCCTCGCCGCACCCCTGCGACCGGCGTCAACGGCGCACCCGGAAGCACAGGTGGAGCACCCGGTCGCCCTGGATCACCACGTCGGGATCCTCCAGCAGGTGCTGTGCGTCGACCGACCCGAAGAAGCGCCGGCCGGACCCGAGCACGACGGGGACGACGTCCATCCGCACCTCGTCGACCAGGCCCGCGGCCAGCACCTGGCCGCCGACGTCACCGGCGGCCACCTCGACGACCCGGTCGCCCGCGAGCTCCTGCGCCTTCGCCACGGCCGCCTCGACACCGTCGACGAAGTGGAACGGCGCCCCGGGGTCCCAGCCCTCGGGCCTCGGCCGGTGCGTCACGACGACCACGTGCTCGACCCCGCCCGGGGGCCTGCCGTCCCAGCCGTCCGTCATGTCGAAGACGCGCCGGCCGGCGATCGTCACCCCGATCCGGTCCCAGTACGGGCGGGTGTGGTCGTAGGACGTCTGCGAGACCTTCAGGTAGCCGCTGTCGTCCAAGGGCACGTCACCGCTGGTCAACCAGTCGAACAGTGGTCCGGGCTGGTCGTTCTCGTCCGCGACGAAACCGTCCACGGACACCGAGGCGTACATGACCACTGTGCCCACGAGGCTCTCCTCCGGTTCGGGTGTTCTGACGTAGCGGGTCAGGACGTACGACCGGCGCGCGGTCACGGAGTCATCGGGCCACCGCTCGCTCACCGCTGAGCGCCGCCAGCAGGAAGGGCAGCTGGCCCACCTCCTCGACGTTGTGCTTCACCCACGCCTCGCACAGCGCGACGGGCATCGCCCGGCCCGTGAGCCACCGGTTGAGCGGTGCGAGCCGCCGCGGGCGGGCGCCGATGTCCATGACACTCACGTAGTGCGCGCCCTCGGCGGAGGCCGACCAGGTGTGCTCGAGCTGGAAGATCTTCACCCCGAGGCGCCGCTGCACGAGCCGGATCCCCGTGGTGTCGAGCTTCTCGACCCGCTCGGTGACGTCGACGACCGGGTTCTTCCCGAACCTCTCGACGATGCGGAACCGCGCCCCCTCGCCCGCGCCGCCGTCGGGTGCCGGGCGGGCCAGCTGCCAGCTCCCACAGGATGTGGTCGAGGGGGTGCCAGGCGAGGTAGCGCGGGACGCGGGCGCCGCCGTACTCGACGGTGCCGCCGATGTGGGTGAACCACCACAGGAGGTCGGCCGGCGTGACGCCGGGCAGCGGCGCGTGGTCGATGGTCACGCGGCGGCGCCCGTACGGCAGTTCGGCGATCGACCAGGTGGCCGAGCCGACGTCGCGCAGCGGGTGGACCACGGGACGAGGGGCGGGCACCCGGACGGCACGGGTGCGGGTCGGGTCGATGCTCACGGCGGACCTCCACGGGTCGGGAAACGGACGCCGCCAGCCTCCGCGCGCCGGTGCGTCACCCGACAGCCACGCGACCCCCACACCTGCGGAACAGCTCGGCCGCGGCGCCGATGTGGGGGTGCTGTGGCTTATCCGGTCGCCCCGCCCGGCCCGACGGTGGACCCATGACCACCACCACCCACGACCGGCCGCCGGTCGAAGAGATGTACGTCGTCCACCGCGCCTTCCGTGCCCACCTCCCCGGCGTCGCGGAGCTCGTCCGGGCCACCCCCGCCGGCGACGCACGCCGGGCCGCCGCCGTCGCCGACCACCTCCGTCTGCTGCTCCTCGGCCTCGAGCTGCACCACTCGGGCGAGGACGCCGAGCTCTGGCCGCGCCTCCTCGAACGGGCCCGCCCCGAGGCCGACCTCGTCGCCGCGATGCAGCAGCAGCACGACGGCCTCCACGGGCGCATCGAGTACGTGCGGTCCTGCGCCTTCCAGTGGCGCACCGAACCCGGTGCGCTCACCGGGGAGCAGCTCGCCCGCGCCGTGGAGTCGTTGTGCACCAGTCTCTTCGAGCATCTCGAGCTCGAGGAGCGGGCCGTCCTGCCGCTCGTCGAGCGGCACATCACCCGGGCCGAGTGGGGCCGGATGGCCGACTCCATGAAGAAGGCCCGCCCCGCGGACGCCGCCGTCCTCGTCGGCTCCCTCCTCGACGTCTGCGACGCCACCGAGCGCCGCCTCGTGCTCGCCGCCCTGCCGGCCCCGGTCCGCGTTCTCGCCGGGACGCTCGGCACCCGCCTCTACCGCCGTCACCTCCGCCGCCTCCACGCCTGACCCGACAAGGAGCCCAGCCATGACCCGCCTCCTCGACCGCTACGGCCGGTGGGCCGCCCGCCGCCCCTGGTACGCCGTCCTCGCCTTCCTCCTGCTCGCCGTCGCGCTCAACGGTGCCGGCGCCGTCTGGGGCGCCGCCGCCCACGACGAGTACGAGGTCCCCGGCCTGAAGTCCGTCGACGGTCTCGAGCTCCTCCGTGACCACGACCCGCTCACCGCCGCCGCCGGCGCGAAGGTCGTCGTCCACGTCGACGACGGGACGCTCCCGCCGGACGCCGTGACACGTCTGGGCGACCGGCTCGCCGACGTCCCGCACGTCGCCGCCGTCGCCCCGCCCCGCATCGCGTCCGACGGCCGGACGGCGCTCCTCGCCGTCCGCTACGACGGCGCCGTCACCGACCCGGGCATCTTCAAGGCCGTCGAGCCGCTCGAGGAGGCCGTCGCGCCGCTGCGCGCCGAGGGCCTCACCGTCGAGCTCGGCGGCGAGGTGCCCGAGTCGGCGGCCCAGCAGGTCGAGGGCATCGGCGAGGCCGTCGGCATCGTCGCGGCGCTCGTCATCCTCGTGCTCGCGTTCGGCTCCGTCGTCGCGGCCGGGCTGCCCGTCGCCGTCGCCCTCAGCGGCCTCGTCGCCGGCAGCGGCGGGATCGCGCTGCTCGCCGCGGTCACGGACGTCTCGACGATCGCGCCGACCGTGGCCTCGCTCGTCGGTCTCGGTGTCGGCATCGACTACGCACTGCTCGTCGTCGTCCGGCACGTCGACCTGCTCCGCCAGGGCGTCGACCCGGTGACCGCCGCCGGCCGGGCGCTCGCCACCGCAGGCCGGTCCGTCGTCACGGCTGCGGGCACCGTGCTCGTGTCGCTGCTCGGGCTGCGGCTCGCCGGCATCAGCACCTTCGACTCGTTCGGCTTCGCGACGGCGATCACCGTCGTCCTCGTCGCCGCCGCGTGCCTCACGCTCGTGCCGGCCCTCAGCGCGGTCGCGGGCCGCCGGCTGCTCCCCCGTGCCGACCGGCGGCCGCACCACGTGCCGCGACGCCAGCACGCGACGCCGTGGACGACGCGCTGGGCCCTGGCCGTCGTCCGCCGTCCGCTCGCCTGGGCGCTGCCGGCGCTCGCCCTCATGCTCCTGCTCGCCGCGCCGCTGACCACGATGCGGATGTGGCCCCAGGACGCGGGCAGCAACCCCGCCGGCTCGACGACGCGGGCTGCGCACGACCTCATCGGGGACGCGTTCGGCGCGGGCGCCAACGCCCCGCTCTTCGTCGTCGTCGACCGGACCGCAGCCGGCTGGTCCGCGGCGCGCGAGGCCGAGGTGACGCGGGTGCTCACGACCGACGCGCGGCTCGCCGGCAGCGCACCGGCGCTGCCGTCGCCGGACGGCGCGGTCGCCACGTTCCTCGCCGAGCCGCGGTTCGCCGCGGACGACGCGCGGTCGCCCGACCTCGTCGACGACCTGCGCGCCGCGCTGCCGGCCGGCGTCCACGTCACCGGTGCGACACCGATGTTCCACGACCTGGACACCCGGCTCGCGGCACGGTTGCCGTGGGTCGTGCTCTTCGTCGTCGCCGTCTCGATGCTCTTCCTCACCGCGGCCTTCCGGTCCGTCGTCATCGCCGTCAAGGCGGCCCTGCTCAACCTGCTGTCGGTGAGCGCGGCGTACGGGGTGCTGACGGCCGTCTTCCAGCACGGTCACGGCGCTCAGGTGCTCGGCGTCGACCACGCGGTGCCGGTGTCGAGCTGGGTGCCCGTGCTGCTCTTCGCCATCCTCTTCGGGCTCTCGATGGACTACGAGGTGTTCCTGCTGTCGAGGATCCGTGAGGACCGGCTCGTCACCGGCGACGACCGTGGCAGCGTCGTCCGGGGCCTCGCGTCCACGACGCGGGTCATCAGCGCAGGCGCCGGGATCATGGTCATGGTGGCGCTCGGGTTCGCGCTCGAACCCGACGTCGTCGTCAAGCAGATGGGCGTCGGTCTCGCCGCTGCCGTGCTGCTCGACGCGACCGTCGTTCGGCTCGTGCTGGTGCCCGCGACGATGACGCTGCTCGGGCGGTACGCCTGGTGGCTGCCGGCGTGGCTCGACCGGGTCCTTCCGCAGGTCGAGGCGGACGTGCCGGACGACCTGCCGACCGTCCCCCGGCGGGAGCCGGTGGTCGCGGCCCGCTGACCCGTCGTACGGTCACACGGTCCCGAGGATCTCGTCGGCCCAGGCCTCGAGGTCCTCGGCACCGGCCGCGCGTCCCGCGTCCCACGCGGCCCGGAACGCGTCCCCGCCGAGCCGGGCCCGTAGCTCGGCCAGGTCGCGGTCGGCCTGCTCGCGGGAGACCGGGAAGCTGCGGTCCGCCGCCGACCTGGCCGCGAGCGAGGCGGACGCGCCGAAGAACCGGGCGGCGAGCTCGTACCGGCCGAGCCGGACGGCGAGACCGGCGAGGCCGGGCAGCGAGTAGGTCATCGGCCAGGCCATCGCGGTGCGGGCCGCCCGGGTGACGGACTCGGCGAGGAACCGGGCGGACGACGCCGCCTCCCCCGTGAGCGACAGCGCCCCGGCCAGGACGTTCAGCGTCGCCATGAGCAGGAAGTCGTTGCCGACGGCGCGGGCGCGGTCGACGGCGTCCTGCGCGAGCGGGATCGCCGCGAGGACGTCGCCGGACGAGATCGACACCTGCGCGAGGATCATCGCCCGATAGGCGCCGGCGTAGCCGGGGACACCGGCCGTGACGTCGAGGTGCGGCTGCGCCGCGTCCGGACGCCCGAGGAACACCTCGGCGTTCGCGAGGAGCAGCCGGGCCTCGACGCCCGCCTGACCCTCGCCGTCCAGCGCGACCGCCGCCGTCGCGTGCTCGTGCATGCGGGGCAGGTCGCCGGTGAGCAGCCGCAGCCCGGCGGCCGCGCGGTGGCCGGCGGCCGCGTCGGCCGGGTCCAGCGCCTCGAGGTCGAGGCGGGCCAGCGTCTCCAGGCCCTCGAGGCCGTGGTTGCGCAGGGCGAGCCGCAACCAGACGTGCCCGAGCGTGCGGGCGACGGCACCGTGGCGTCCGGTCGCGAGCAGATGGGCGACGGCGGCGCGCAGGTCGGCGTCCTCGGCGTCGAGCCGCGCGAGCGTGTCGACGAGCCGGTGGTCGAGCAGGGCGGGTCCGGCGTCCGCGGCGACCTGCTCGAAGAGGCTCGCGTGCCGGTCGCGCAGGACGTCGCCGTCCGGGCCGGCGAGCCGGGCGGCGGCCTGCTCACGGATCGGGTGGAGCAGCCGGAACCGCGGCACCGTGCCCGGCAGCCGGACGACGAGGGACTGCTCGACGAGGGCGGACAGCGGCTCGAGGACGCCGTCGTCGACGAGTGCCTCCACGGTCGCGATCGTGAAAGGGCTGTGGAAGACCGACAGGGCGGCGAAGAGGTCCTGGGCCTCGACGTCGAGGAGGTCGTGGCTCCAGGTCACGACGGCGGCGATGGTGCGCTGCCGGTCGGGGAGGTCACGGAAACCCCTTCCGGACAGCGCGTTCTCGCCGAGGAGGCCGTCGAGACCGAGCACCCGGGAGCGGGCGGCGGCGAGCTCGACCGCGAGCGGCAGACCGTCCAGCCGCCGGCAGACCTCGGCGACGAGCGGCGCCGTCCGGTCGTCGAGGCCGACCTGGGTGCCGGCGGCGGCCATCCGGTCGAGGAGGAGCCGCGCGGCAGGGGACGCCGCCACGTCGCCGACGGCGTCGGTGTCCGGCAGGTCGAGCGGGCCGAGCCGGACCTCGTGCTCGGCGCGGACCCGCAGCGGGGCGCGGCTCGTGGCGAGGAACCTCACGTCCGGCGCGGTCTCGACGAGGCGTGCGAGGGTCGGGGCGCCGTCGAGCACCTGCTCGAGGTTGTCGAGAAGCAGCACCTGCCGACGGCCGCCGAGCGCGGCGACGAGGGAGTCCACCGTCGTCCCGGTCGGTGTCTCGGGGAGCCCGAGGGCGGCGGCGATGCGCGGGAGGACGAGGTCGGGGTCCCGGACGTCGGCCAGGTCGACGGCGGTGACCCGTTCGCCCTGCCCGGTCAGGGCCCCCGCGACGGCGCGGGCGAGGGTCGTCTTGCCCACACCGCCCGGGCCGGTGAGCGTCACGAGCCGGCGGTGCTCCAGGAGGCCGAGGACGTCGGACAGCTCGCGGTCGCGGCCGACGAGGTCCTCATGCGGCACGGGGGCCGGGCGTCCGTCGTCCGCGGGTGTCGTCGTCCGGCGTCCCGGGACCGCGCCGACGAGCCGCCCGGTGTCGGCGTCGTCCAGACCCAGGGCCGTGGCGAGCGACCGGACCGTGTGCGGGTACGGCCGGCGGCGCTCGCCGCGCTCCAGCGCGCCGACGGCCTTGACGGTGAGGCCGGCCCGGTCGGCGAGCTCCTCCTGGGTGAGGGAACGGGACTCGCGCAGCGCCCGCAGCACGTCGCCGAAGCCGTCGCCCATGGCCCGGAACGGTAGCGCCCGACGGGGTCGGCGTCATGGGGCGGCCGGACGCCGGACGCGGCCCGTCGGGACGCCGCCGATGAGTTCGGGTGATGTGCTGGTCTGTACGTCGACGGCGGACTCACGGGAGGTCGAAGCATGCGCAAGCTCACCATCGGGATGAACCTGAGCCTGGACGGCTACGTCGCCGCGCCCGGCGACGACCTCAGCTGGGGCGTGCCGAGCGACGAGCTGTTCCAGTGGTGGTCCGACCGGGTGGCCTCGACGGGCCTGGCGCTGTACGGGCGCAGGCTCTGGGACACGATGAGCTCGCACTGGCCGACCGCCGACCGGCTGCCGGGAGCCACGCCGGCGCAGGTCGAGTTCGCCCGCCGCTGGCGGGACATGCCGAAGGTGCTGTTCTCGTCGACGACCGCGGCGGTCGACTGGAACACCCGTCTGGTCACCGACGACGCCGTCACCGAGATCACCCGGCTCAAGGCCGAGGACGGCGGCCCGATGGACGTCGGGGGTGCGACCCTCGGCGCGGCGGCCATGCGGGCCGGGCTCGTCGACGAGTACGCGATCGTCACCCACCCGGTGCTCCTGGGCGCCGGCGCCCCGTTCTTCACGGCTCTCGACAGCTGGGTGACCCTTGACCTCGTGGAGACCCGGACGTTCCCCGGCGGCGTCCTGCTGACGAGGTACGAGACCAGGCGCTGAGCTGCCGGCCCCGGCGCGGCGCTGCGCTCCGTGCAGGAGACGGGTCGCGCACGCGCACCCGTCAAACCTGTTGTGATCAGGTGCCCGCAACCGCCTACGGTGTGCCGTGACCTCGCGACTGGCTGCGGTGACGTTCGACGCGCGGGACCCCGCGCTCCTGGGGCGCTTCTGGTCCCGTGTCCTGGACCGACCTGCGCTGAGGGACGACCACGGCGTGCTGCTCCCGGGGAGCGCCACCCAGGTCGGCCTGCGGATGGTGCCGTCCGACGAAGAGCGGACGTCGCCCAACCGCATGCATCTCCACCTGACGAGCACGTCGCAGGAGGACCAGGCGGCGACGGTCGCCAGGCTCCTGACGCTCGGTGCCGCCCATCTCGACGTCGGGCAGCGACCCGAGGACGGACACGTCGTCCTCGCGGACCCCGAGGGCAACGCGCTGTGCGTCATCGAGGCGGACAACCGTTGGCTGGCCGGCTGCGGGTTCCTCGGCGAGGTGGCCTGCGAGGGGACGCGCGACGTGGGGCTCTTCTGGCGCGACGCCCTGCGCTGGCCCCTGGTGTGGGACGAGGACGGCGAGACGGCGGTCCAGGCCCCGTCGGGCGGCACGAAGGTCGCATGGGGTGGTCCTCCCGTGGCGCCGCTCCACGGCCGACCGCGGCAGCGGTTCGAGCTCGTGACGAACGACCCTGCCGGCGAGGCGGAACGGCTGACCTCGCTCGGCGCCCGCGTGCTCCGCTCGGCGCCCGACGGCGCGATGGCGCTCACCGACCCCGACGGCGCGGAGTTCGCCGTCGTCCTCGGCGACTGACTGCGGCTGAGGCCCGGCGGGGGCGGGCGCAGGACGTCCGGCCCCCTTCGTCGGCGCACGGCCGGACCTCGTGGGGTGCCCGGGTCTCTGCGGTGGCGGCCTGATCCACCTGACCTAGCGTGAGCACATGCACAGGGTCGCCGGGCTCGTGGGCAGGCAGACGGAGCAGCGTCGGGTCAGTTCGCTGATCACCGCGGCCCGGAACGGTCGCGGCGGCGCGCTGCGGGTTTCGGGTGACCCCGGGATCGGCAAGACAGCGCTGCTCGACACCGTCGTGAACGGGGCCGGCGACGCTGTCGCGTTGCGGGCAGGCGGGTTCGAGGCCGAGGCCGGCATCCCGTTCAGCGTGGTCCAGCGGTTGACGATTCCGTTGCGACCGCTCGTCGACTCGTTGGCCGAGCGGCATGCGCGCGTGCTCCGCGTCGCGTGCGGTGAGCTCGAGGGCGAGCCGCCGGAGCGGTACCTCGTCGGCCTGGCCCTGCTCGAGCTGCTGACCGCCGCGGCGGACCGACGCCCTGTCGTGTGCTTCGTCGACGACGCCCACCTGGCGGACGCCGAGTCGCTGGACGTGCTCGCGTTCGTCGCCCGCAGGCTCGAGGCCGACCCGGTGGTGCTGCTGTTCGCCGGCCGCGAGGAGAACGGGCTCGTCGAACGTCTTGCGGGGATCACCTCGATGACCCTCGAAGGGCTCGACGTCGAGGCGGGCCGCGCGTTGCTGGCGCTGGCCCTCGGGGAGGCGCTCGACCCGTCGTCCGCCGTGCAGATCGTCCAGGCCACCGGTGGGGTGCCCCTGGCCCTGATCGACCTGGCCACGGAGCTGTCGTCCCGTCAGCTGGCCGGCCTCGGCCTCATGGACGCGCCGGTGCCGATCGGGCGGCACCTCGAGGAGCACTACCTGGCCCAGCTGCGCGGCGTCGACCAGGACGTCCAGGACTGGACGCTGGTGGCGGCAGCCGAGTCGGCCGGGTCGGCGGCCCTCATCGAGACCGCGGCCAAGTTCCTCGGCCTCGCGCCCGATGCCGCGGACGACGCCGAGTCCGCCGGTCTGGTCCGTGTCGACGACACCGTGCGCTTCCGGCACCCGCTGGTCCGCGCAGCCGTCTACAACGCGGCGACCGGCACCCGCCGCCGGCGGGCGCACCGGGCACTCGCCCAGGCGGCGACCGAGTTCGGCCTCGTCGAGGTCGAGGCCTGGCACGCGTCCCGGGCCGTCGTCGGCCACGACGCGGACGTCGCGGACCGTCTCGAGCACGCAGCGGACCTCGCTGCCCGGCGCGGCGGTCTGGCGTCCAGGGCCACGGTGCTGACACGGTCCGCCGAGCTCACCGCCCCCGGCCCGCTCCGGGACCGCAGGTACGTCGCCGCGGCGGAAGCCGCACTCGCCGTCGGCGCCGCAGGCGTCAGCGCCGACCTGCTCGCCCGCGGCCAGGGAGCGGACTCCGACCCGGTGACGCGGGGTCGTGGCGTCCTGGTCGCCACGGCGCTGTCCCTGTTCGGGGCGGACCCGGCCGTCGTCCACGCCCCTGCCCGGCTGATGGACGCGGCGGACCTGTTCCACGGGGTCGACGCCGGCCTGGAGCACGCGGCGCTGACGCGCGCTTTCGAGATCTGCCTGGTGACCGAGCACCGGGCAGAGGCCTTCTCGGTCCAGGACCTCGGACGCCGGCTCGAGAGGGACGCCGACGAGGCCACCGGGCCGCTGGGTCCCGTGCGGCACGGACTCGCGGCGCTGATCGGCCGCCCGTACGCCGAGGCCGTCCCCGCGGTCCGCGACGCCCTGGTCCGGGTCGCGCAGCTGCCCGCCGCCGACATGGTCCACCTCGGGTCCACGATCGTCGCGCTGACGACCTTCCTGTGGGACGCCGAGCAGCGCGGGGAGCTGCTCGCGCGGGCCGCCCGGACCGCCCGGGACTCCGGTGCCCTGCAGGCCCTGGACACCGTGCTGTGGCTGATGTCCCTCACCGAGCTGCACGGCGGCACCGTGCGTCGGTCCCACGAGCGGCTCGAGCAGCTGCGCGAGGTACGCCGCTCCCTGGGGTACGACACCGAGCAGATCGTCAACGGCGCGATCCTCGCGTGGGCCGGCGCGAAGGACGGCGCACTCATGGTGGCGGCCGGGGCGGACGCCGTGGGGTTCGGCGGCGTCACCACCCTCACGCGTGCCGCGGTCGCCACCCTCGACGTCGCCCAGGGCCACTACCGCGACGCCTACGAGCGGCTGCGCCCCCAGGTGGAACAGCCGTTCCTCCAGGCGACGCCCGCCAGGTACGCGGACTACGTCGAGGCGGCGGCCCGCAGCGGGCACGCGGCCGAGGCCCTGCGCGTCGCACGCCTGCTCACCGACATGGCAGACGCCAACGAGTCGCGGTGGTGTCGCGGGGTCGCCCGGCGTTCACTCGCCCTGGCCGCGGACGACGACACGGCCGAGTCCCTCTTCCTCGCCTCCGTCGACGACCTCGCGGCCACCCCTGCCGTCATCGAGCTCGGCCGGACCCATCTCGCGCTCGGTGAGTGGCTCCGCCGCGTCAAGCGCCGCCGGGAGGCCCGCGAGCATCTGTCGCTCGCCGTCGACCGGCTGAGATCGGCCGGCGCCGACATCTTCCTCCCCCGCGCCGAGGCCGAGCTGCAGACCCTCGGCGGCACCGTCACGCCGGTGGTGGACGACCCGCTCTCGACGCTCAGCGCCCAGGAGCTCGCCGTCGCCCGGCTCGCCGCCGGGGGACTGACCAACGTCGAGATCGGGGACCGCCTGTTCATCAGCCGGAACACCGTCGACTACCACCTGCGCAAGGTGTTCCAGCGTCTGGGCATCTCCTCGCGCCGGCAGCTCGCCGACGCGCTGGCACGTCCGCCGGCCTGACCTCACCCACGGACTACGCACGCTGCGTGGTCCGGTTCACCGCCCTCCGCGCGAGCGTGGACGTCGTCCCGCCGCACGCACGCAAGGAGGCGTCATGCCGTACATCACCACCGACGACGGCGCAGAGATCTTCTACAAGGACTGGGGGAACGACGGCTCCCCCGTGGTGCTCAGCCACGGGTGGCCGCTCAGCTCCGACGCATGGGAGGCCACCGCCCTCTACCTGGCCACCCACGGCCACCGGGCCATCGCCCACGACCGGCGCGGACACGGCAGATCCAGCCAGACCTGGCACGGCAACGAGATGGACACCTACGCCGACGACCTGGCAACCCTCATCGACACGCTCGACCTGCACGACGTCACACTCGTCGGGCACTCCACCGGGGGCGGCGAGATCGTCCGCTACGTCGGCCGGCACGGCACCAGCCGCGTGACCCGGCTCGTCCTGGTGGCGGCGGTCCCGCCGTTCATGCTGCGCGCCGACGACAACCCCGAGGGTCTGCCGGTCGAGACGTTCGACGCCCTGCGGGCCGGCGAGACCACGAACCGGTCCCAGCTCTACCGCGACCTCGCCGACGGCCCGTTCTTCGGCCACAACCGCAACAACGACATCGACCCGGGCTTCCGCGACGCCTTCTGGCTGCAAGGCATGGCCTGCGGCCACCGCGCCGCCCACGAGTGCATCGCGGCCTTCTCCGCCACCGACTTCCGCCCGGACCTGGCGGCCGTCGACGTCCCCACCCTCGTCGTCCACGGCGACGACGACCAGATCGTCCCCTTCGACGTCGGCGGTCGGCGGTCCGCCGACCTCATCAAGGACGCGACCCTCCTCGTCTACGAGCGCAGCGGCCACGCCCTGCCCGACACCGACCGCGACCGGCTCCACGCCGACCTGCTCGCCTTCATCGACGCCTGACCGCACCGCCCGACCCCGCACGTCGACGCCACCAAGGAGACGCCATGCCGACCACCCCCGACACCGTCGTCCTCGTCCACGGACTCTGGATGACGCCCCGCAGCTGGGAGCAGTGGGTCGACCACTACCACGCCAAGGGCCTCACCGTGATCGCCCCCGCCTACCCCGGCTTCGACATCGAGGTCGAGGCCCTGCGCGAGAACCCGGACGTCATCGCACGGCTCACCGTCCCCGAGACGGTCGACCACCTCGCAGACGTCATCAAGGCCCTGGACGCCCCGCCGATCATCATCGGCCACTCCTTCGGCGGCACCCTCACCCAGCTGCTGCTCGCCCGCGGCCTCGGAGCCGCCGGCGTCGTCATCGACTCCGCCCCGACCGAGGGCGTCCGCGTCAGCCCGCTGTCCCAGGTGCGATCGCTTTTCCCCGCGCTCAAGAACCCCGCGAACCGCCACCGCGCCGTCGGATTCACCCCCGAGGAGTTCCACTACGCCTTCACGAACACCCTCACACCCGAGGAGTCCCGCGCGGTCTGGGACCGCTACGCGATCGCCGCCCCCGGCTACTGGGTCTGGGAGTACGGCCTCTTCGCCAACATCAAGCCCGGCCGGCAGGAGACCTGGGTCGACTACGCCGCCGACCGCGCACCCCTGCTGTTCATCGCCGGCGAGAAGGACCACATCATGCCCCCGGCCGTGAACCGCTCCAACGCCAAGCACTACCAGCGATCGCCCGCCGTCACCGAGGTGTACGAGTTCCCCGGCCGCGACCACTGGACCTGTGGCGCGCCCGGCTGGGAGGCCGTCGCAGACCACGCCCTCGAGTGGGCGCAGCGTCACGCGACCGCACGCTGACCGACGAGCTGCCGACCGCCGTGCCCGGGTGTCCCGGGCACGGCGGTCGCGCGAGCCGGTGTCCCACCGCCGGCGACGAACCGGGTCTCTTCCGGCCGACCTGCTCGCCCGCACCTCCAACGCGAGGACGGGCGGCTCCGTCAGCGGTCGATCATCTTCTGCATCGCCTCGGGGTAGCGGTCGCCCTGCACCTGGACGCTCGCGGACAGCTCGTCGAGCTCGGCGAGGTCCTCCCCGGTGAGCTCGAGGTCGGCCGCAGCGAGGTTCTCGTCGAGCCGCTCCAGGCGGCGGGTCCCGGGGATCGGCACGACCCAGGGGGCACGGGCGAGCAGCCACGCCAGCGCCACCTGCCCGAGGGTCGCCCCCTTGCGCCCGGCCACCTGGGTCACCAGCTCCACCAGGCGCAGGTTCGCCGCCAGGGCCTCGGCCTCGAAGCGCGGCAGGGTGGCGCGGATGTCGCCCTCGCCGAAGCGGGAGTGGGCGGTCACCTGGCCGGTGAGGAAGCCGCGGCCGAGCGGGCTGAAGGGCACGAACCCGATCCCGAGCTCGGCGAGGGCGGGCAGGATCTGCTCCTCCGGCTCCCGCCAGAACAGCGAGTACTCGCTCTGCAACGCCGTCACCGGGTGCACCGCGTGCGCCCGCCGGATCGTCCCGACGCCCGCCTCGGACATCCCGAAGTGCCGGACCACGCCGGCCTCGACGAGCTCCTTGACCGTCCCGGCGACGTCCTCGATCGGCACCGCCGGGTCGACCCGGTGCTGGTACAGCAGGTCGATCCTGTCGGTCCGCAGCCGGCGCAGCGAGCCCTCGACCGCCGCCCGGATGCTCTCCGGGCGGCTGCTCACCCCGGTCTGCCGGCCGTCGGCGTCGAACGAGAACCCGAACTTCGTCGCGATCACCACCTGGTCCCGCACCGGCTGCAGCGCCTCCCCGACCAGCTCCTCGTTGTGGAGCGGCCCGTACACCTCGGCGGTGTCGAACAGGGTGACCCCCCGGTCCACCGCCGCGCGCAGGAAGGCGACCATCTCGTCGCGGGGAGGGGGCGGGCCGAAGGACTGGCTCATGCCCATGCAGCCCAGTCCCAGTGCGGACACCTCCAGGCCGTGCACACCCAGGGTCCGTGTTCTCATCGCCAACATCTCCTGTCGTTCGAGCTGATTGCTGTCGGAGGAGCAGGCGCCGGTCCTGCCCCTTGCTTGGGATTGCCTTCTCGCGGACCCCCGGGCGCCGCGGTCTCCTCCCTGGGTGCCGGTCCCGCCCACGCCCCAGGCACTACGGGCGACCGGCCGGCGCCGTAGCGGAGTCAGGCAGGCCCCAGCTCGCGAGCAGAGCCAACGCCTGCGCGGTCGGGCTGTCGGGCGGTGCGGTGTAGACGTTGAGTCGCTGCCCCTCGTCGCCGGCCAGTTCGAAGGCCTCGAAGTCGAGCGTGAGCTCGCCGACGAGGGGGTGGTGCAGGCGCTTGGCGCCGGTGCGGTGGTACCGGACGTCGTGCGCGGCCCAGCGGTGGCGGAACCGTTCGCTGCGGGTGGACAGCTCGCCGATGAGATCCTGCAGATCCTTGTCGTACGGATCGCGGCCCGCCTCGGCGCGCAGGAAGGCCACGGCGTCGTCCTGGACCTTGTCGAAGTCGAGGAAGAAGTCCGCCGCGCGGGGACTGAGGAAGACGAACCTCGCAGTGTTCGGGGCACGGTGGCCGGGGTCCGCGTCGTCGTACACGGGGCTGTAGAGGGCGCGGCCGAGAGCGTTGGAGGCCAGGACGTCGAACCGGCCGTTGCGGACGTAGGCCGGCGTGGGCATGAGGTCCAGCACGCGCTGGACGGTGGGTCGGACCCGTCGACGGGTCGGCGCGGACCGCGCGGGCCGGCGGGTGGCGACGGTGCGCACGAGCCGGTAGAGGTGGTCGCGCTCCGCCTCCTCGAGCTGGAGCGCGTGGGTGAGGCCGTCGAGCACGGCGTCGGAGACACCGCCGACATTGCCCCGCTCGAGGCGGGTGTAGTACTCGACGCTGATCCCGGCGAGCAAGGCGACCTCCTCGCGCCGGAGCCCGGTGACGCGACGATTGCCGCCGTGAACGCGAAGACCGGCCCGGTCCGGGGTGAGCTTCGCACGGCGGGAGGCCAGGAAGTCGCGGAGGTCGTCCTTGGCGGTCACGCCGTCCACGGTACGCAGGACCCGTGGAGGTAACAGTCCCTGTCAGTGCCCCTGTCGACGCGGACACCACGGGACGCCCGGCCCGGAACCGCACCCGGCCCCGCCGACACCGGCCCACCGGCGGGCAACCCCAGACCACAGCAGCACCGCGGACTGACCAGGCCGCCGCCCAGGCGCGCAGAACCGCTCTCACCAGCGCTGATCGCGCTCCTGGTCGCACACCACGAACCCGGTGCCCTGCTCGAACGCCGGACGTCATGCCACGCGTCATGCCACGAACCGTGTCGTCGGACCACTCACACCGAGGGCGGCGAGCCGCTCCTGAGGGGCGCGGCCCAGTCTGCCGCGAACCGCCTGACAGCGGGAGCGTCGCCGTCGGCCGCAGGGATCTCGTCGTCGGTGAACCGAGCGAGGGAGTCGAGCATGTCGGCGAAGACTGCGACGTCGAAGCCGGCGTCGACGGCTGCGGCCAGCTCGAGAAGTCGTTCCGTGCCGTAACGGGCCGCGAGGGCGTGGACGTCGGCGAAGTCGCGGGCCTCCGCCCGGTCGAACAGCGCGACGACCTTGCGGCCGGCCAGCTCGTCCGGATCCAGGGTCGGACCCAGCAGGCTCAGCATCGGCGGCCGCTCGGGCGTCGCGTCCGCCCGAACGTCTCTGCGACCTTCACCCGACGCACCGACCAGCCATGCGCGGTCGCCGAGGACTCCAACGCGGTCAGGGCGTCCAGGACGACGCCGCGGCCGGGAGCTGTGAACAGGTCGAGGTCCTGCGTCGGCCGGGACGTCAGGCCTTGCGCTGCCAGCGCCGCTCCGCCCGCGAGCAGGAACCCGGCCGACTGCGGCAGGTCGAAGAACACGCGAGCGACCTCAACCTGGAACGCGGTCAGCGGGCCCGGCGAGTGCGGAGGCGTCACGACACCGCGCCGAGCACTGCCTAGGCGTCGGATGCGTTCCCGCGCCTGAGTCCCAGGTCGGCATCCAGGGTGGGCTGCCAGGCGTCCCGAACAGCGCGGGGCAGGACGAGGTCATCCCAGACGTCGACCAGCAGCACGCCGTCCACCCACCGCTTGAGATCGGCCGGCGCTCCTTCACGCAGCAGCAGCTCGTACAGCCGCGCCCGCTGACGTCGATCCCCTGTCTCGAACCGCCGGCCTGGCGTGGACCAGTTCAACTCAACCGGCAGCACGACATCCGCAAAGGCCTCGACGACAGGGAGTCGCCACAGGCGGTCCGGAACCCAGCACGCACGCCCCCGCCCCAGCGACACCTCCCGCCACGACACCAGCGGAACCGCCGCGATCCGGAACCCCGCCGCCGCCAACAACCGCTCCAAGGTGTCCGCAGTCGGCGCCCTACGGCCATGCTCGTACGCCGACAGCGTCGGCCGCGACGTCCTCGCACGGCGCGCAAGCTCGAGCTGACTCACACCCGCCTGGCGCCTGGTGAGCACGAGGATCTCCGACCAGCCATCCACATGAAGACGGTATCCGATCAGATACCTCGGGAAAACTTCGGACGCGGGGCGTTCAGACCATCGGCGCCTGCGATCATCACCGCGTGACTGACCCGGAGTTGCTCACTCGCTTCCAGACGGCATTCCCAGTCGACATCAGCGGCGACGTCAAGGTCGCGCTGGGCGTCGTCCCCTCATCAAGGTCGGCATGGTCGACCGGCCCGATGGTCAGCGCGAAGACCATCGACGGTGACCGATTGCCTGCGGACGTGCACGTCCACGGACAGTTGCTGTCCCTTCCCGCGCGGACCTACATCGACGTCGCCCCACCTGCCGCGCGAGCCTCGTTGACGTCGCGCCAGACAGACATCCTCGGCTGCGTGTACACGCGCCACCACGATGGGTTCACCAGACAGGAATGGCTTCGCCGCATCATCGACAGTCGCGAGGAATGGACTCTCCCTTTCGTCGTCCAGCTTGTCGGCGAGCACGTCATAGAGATCGTCGCCGATATCGCCCAACGACTGCCGGACCTTGCCGATCCGGCCTCTCCGACAAGCGGCCTCTACGGGCGGTTCCTCGCCTCGAACGCTCAGTTCTGGAAGCTCACGACCCAACGTATTGGCAGCTACTGGGACTGCTACTACCGCGGGCGGTATCCGGACCCCGACCACTACCCGGCGTTCATCCTCAAGGCCCGACTCGATGCTGCAGTCAGGCAGCACCGCACTGGTTGACGATCCATACCGCTCGCATCGGCCGGCTCAATCATGGGCAACCGTCACCGCAGGCTGGCGAGAGCAGTCGGGGTCCGCGCGATTGCCACCCACATGATCGACGACGTTCAGCGAGCGCAACGAGAGGTTCACACCGATCACTCAGCTCGCTGAGTGATCGACCGACCTACGCACACACCTCATGCCACGTTCGTGCCGAACATGTGCAGGCAGCTAGTTCACATGCCTCTTGACCTGCAGTGATGTCGGAGCCGCCTTCGGGATTCGAACCCGAGACCTACGCATTACGAGTGCGTTGCTCTGGCCAACTGAGCTAAGGCGGCACGCGCCACCGGGGTGGCACGGTGCACGAGTTTACACACCCCGGAGGGTGCCCTCGAACCGGTATCGGGTGTCGGGCGGGTGGGCTTGAGGGGACGCCCGGGCGGGGTTACGAGCAGGTGACGTCGGCCTTCGGCACGGTGCCGGAGACGAGGTAGTCCTCGATGGTCGTGTCGACGCACTTGGAGCCGCGGCGGTAGGCCGTGTGGCCCTCGCCCTCGAAGGTCACGAGGAGGCCCTTGTCGAGCTGGCCGGCGAGGCTCTGGGCCCACTCGTACGGGGTCGCGGGGTCGCCGGTGGTGCCGACGACGAGGATCGGCGGGGCGCCGGGGGCGGTGAGCTTCTGCGGGGCGACGGCGGGCTTGATCGGCCACACGGCGCAGCCGAGGGACGACCAGGCGACCGTGTCGCCGAGCGGCGGGTACTTGACGAGCCAGTCCTTCGCGTCCGCCTTGACCTGGTCGAGGGAGCGGGTGTCGGTGCGGTCGAGGCAGAAGATCGGGCCGGTGGCCTGGAGGGTCTGGGCGTAGGTGCCGTCGGGGCGGCGCTCGTTGTAGGCGTCGGCGAGCGCGAGCAGGCCGTCGCCCTGGCCCTTGAACGCCTCGGTGAGCGCCGCGCGCAGCTGCGGCCAGAACGCCGGCAGGTACAGCGCCATCGCCATGCCGGTCGTCATGAGGCTCTGGGTCAGCTGGCGCCCGGACGACGTCGCGAGCGGCTTGCCGTCGGCGTTCTTCACGAGCGTCTCGATCTGCGCGAACGCCTGGTCCTTGGTGCCGCGCAGCGGGCAGCCCTTCTCGCCGAGGCAGTCCTCGACGAACGCCGTGGCCATCCGGGAGAAGCCCTGGGCCTGGCCCTCGGAGTACTGCTCGGCGGACAGGCTCGGGTCGACGGCACCGTCGAGCACCATCCGGCCGACCCGCCACGGGAAGAGCTGGGCGTACCAGGCGCCGATGAAGGTCCCGTACGACCAGCCGTAGTAGGAGATGACCTTCTCGCCGAGAGCGGCCCGGATGACGTCCATGTCCTTGACGGTGCTCACGGTGTCGACGTGCCCGATGAGCGGCCCGGTGCGCTCCTCGCACTGCTTGCCGAAGTCGGTCGCGTCGGCGACGACCTTCGTCGCCTCGGCGTCGGAGTCCGGCGTCGCGTCGGACGACAGCCACGCGTCGACCTCGGAGTCGGGCAGGCAGCTGATGGGCGTCGACTCGCCGACGCCGCGCGGGTCCCAGGCGACGGCGTCGTAGGACTGCCGCACCCGCGTGCCGAGCGAGCCGGGCGAGGAGCGGAACCACTCGACCGCCGAGACCCCCGGGCCGCCGGGGTTGAGCAGCATGGTGCCGATCTTCTTGCCGTCGGCCTTGAGGCGCAGCAGCGACAGCTCGATGGTCTCGCCGGACGGCGCGGCCCAGTCGAGCGGGACGGTCACCTTCGCGCACTCGAAGTCGTTGCGGCAGGACGTCCAGGCGAGCTCCTGGCCGTAGAACGCGGCCAGCGCGGTGTCGTTCGCCGGGTCCTTGGTGTCGGTCGGCGCGGACGTCGCGGCCGTCGGGGCCTGCGGCTCCGGCGTGCTGCCCGTGCACCCCGCGAGGACGGCGAGCGCAGCGACGGCTGCGACAGCGCGGACGGTCAGACGGCGGGAGCGCGCGGCGACAGTCACCCGCCCGACGCTACCCCGGGACAGGTGTGCGTGGCGCCGCGGGTTCACCGTGACCGCACGTCCACGGGACGCAGCCGCACCATGAGCGCCTCGATGGCGAGCAACGGCGACACGTTCGCCTCGATCCGGGTCCGGGCCTCGCCGATCGCCTCCATCCGGCGCAGCGTCTCGGCCGGCGTCGCCGCCCCCGCGAGCCGCTCGACGTCGTCCGCCAGCTCGGCGTTGACGAGCTCGACGGGCGACCCGAGCTGGACGACGAGCACGTCCCGGTAGAGCGAGAGCAGGTCGACGAGCGCGCGGTCGAGGACGTCCCGGTTGGCCCGGGTGGCCCGCCGCTTCTGGTTCTCCTCGAGCTGGCGGACCTGCGCCCGGACGGCGGGCGGCAGCGTCGCCTGGCCCTCGGCACCGAGCGAGTGCAGCAGCGCGGCGCGCTCGGTGGCGTCCCGGTCGGCCGTGGCCGCCTTCGCCTCCTCCTGGGCGACCTCGACGAGCTCGGCGGCCGCGAGGACGGCGGCGCCGACGGACGTCACCTGCATCGGCAGCCGGAGCACCTCCCGGCGGCGGATCCGAGCACTCTCGTCGACGGCGAGCCGGCGGGCGAAGCCGATGTGGCTCTGCGCGGCCCGGGCGGCGAACGAGGCGACCGCCGGGTCGATGCCGTGCCGGCGCACGAGGAGCGCCGCGACGTCCGCGACCGGCGGCACCCGCAGCCCGACGTGGCGGCAGCGCGAGCGGATCGTCACGAGGACGTCCTCCGCGGACGGCGCGCAGAGCAGCCACACGGTGCGCGGCGGCGGCTCCTCGATGGCCTTGAGCAGGAGGTTGCCGCTCGTGTCGTTGAGCCGGTCGGCGTCCTCGACGACGATGACCCGCCAGCGCCCCAGCGAGGGCCGCTGCTGGGCCAGGGTGACGAGCGGGCGGACGTCCTCGACGCGCAGGAACACGTGCTCGGTCGCGACGAGCGTGACGTCCGCGTGGCCGCCCGACAGCGCCGTCCGGCACTCGTGGCACTCCCCGCACCCGCCGCGCGGGCACTGCAGCGCCGCCGCGAAGGCCCGGGCCGCGTTCGAGCGGCCCGACCCGGGCGGGCCGGTGAGCAGCCAGGCGTGGGTCATCCCGCCGACGTGCCGGCCGGGCGCCGGCGCGTGCGCCTCGGCCGCGAGCGCCGAGCCGGTCGGCTCGACCCCGTCGGGGTCGTGCGGGGCGAACTCGTCGTCCGCGGCGAGCAGGTCCCCGCCGAGCTCGGCCGCGGCCTGCTGCTCGACCTGGGCCCGGGCCGCGTCAGCGGCCCGGCGCAGCACGGAGACGGCGTCGGGCTGGCCGACGAGGTCGTCCCAGACGGTCACTTGTCTCCCTCGCCGAAGAGCTCGTCGCGCAGGTCGATCGCGGCCGTCGGCAGGGGCTCCTGGGCGGCCGGCGCCGCCGCACCGGAGCGGCCGCCGCGACCGCGGGGGCGGCCGTCGGCGTCCTTCGGCAGGGTCACGGGGCCGGTCATCGGGCCGGCCGTGTCCCCGCGCAGGCGACGCATGAAGCGCCCCGCGACCGTCGGGACGGCGGCCGACTCGACACGGTCCCGGCGGGAGGCCCGGGACGGCAGCGGGGCGTCGGCCGGCGCGGTCGGCATCGCGTCGCCGCGGGCCAGGGCCAGGTCGTTCGCGGTGATCTCGACGGTGGGCATCGCGTGGAGGACGGCGGTCGCGGCGTCCGACGGAGCGTTCGGCAGCGACGGTGCGCCGGACAGCCGGGGCGCGGCCGCGGATGGCGGCTCGAGCGGGACCGTGGGCGGCGCCGGGCTCGCGGGGGCGGCCGCTCCCGCGG
>NZ_MWLL01000247.1 GCF_002198675.1 Kineosporia sp. R_H_3
CAGTGGGCCGGGCGGGCGGGGAGGGCGCAGGTCGAGCTCGACGCGTTCGTCACGGCGCGGACCGCGCCGGACGGCGCCTGGCCGCCGAGCTACGCGCAGGTCGTCGGCGTGCTCCAGGACGTGGCGACCGCCGACGACTACGTCATGACCGCCGCGGGCGGGCTGCCCGGCGAGCTGAACATCAACTGGCGCAGCCAGGCCGTGGCCTCGTTCGACTGCGAGTACGGGTTCTCGTGCATGGGGTACGAGATCGCCGGCGCCTGGGGCGCGGCGTTCGCCCGCGACCACGGACGGGTCTTCTCGCTCGTCGGCGACGGCTCGTACCTCATGCTCAACTCGGAGATCTACTCGGCCGTCCAGTCCGGCAAGCCCTTCGTCCTCGTCGTCTGCGACAACGCGGGCCACGCCGTGATCTCCCGGCTCCAGCAGGGCCAGGGCGGCCGGTCCTACAACACGATGCTCGCCGACAGCCGGGGGCCGGGCGCGGACGCCCGGGTCCGGTTCGCCGACCACGCCGCAGCGCTCGGTGCGGACGCCGTCGAGGTCTCGTCGCTCGACGACCTGCGGACGGCGCTGCGCGAGGCGAGGGAGTCCGACCGCACGTGCGTGGTCGTCACCGCCGTCCGGGCGGACGACTGGACGCCGGCGGCCGCGTTCTGGCAGGTCGGCGTCCCCGAGGTGAGCGAGCTGGACGGCGTCCGGCAGGCGCGTGCCGCCCTCGACGAGGGGCTGGCCGGGCAGCGCCGCGGGGTGTAGTCCGCCACCCCGGGAGCGCCCGTGGCCGGGACGGCGAGGGTCGGGGCCGGTGTCCGTAGGGCGAGACGGCCGTACCGCAGAACGTCACAACGGCCCGGGAGAGCGCGACACGCCGTGCTGCCGGGGCGTTGGTGCGTCCTGGGGTCCGCGCGTCTCATGATCCGGATGTTCTGCGGCCGACGAGGCGGGCTCCGGGCACCGCGCAAGTGATCCTGTTAAACTAAATAAAACGACGTCCTTCTTAGTATGTTTAGTGGATGGGGTCGGCGTCCGTGAAGTCCTTCGAAGACCTCGACGCTTTGGTGGGGTCCGTGCCGTTCGCCGTGGTCACGGACCTGCGCAGGATCGATTCCGGCTGTGGGAGCGAGGCCCTGTACCGGGACAAGCTGCCCGCGCTCCTGACCAGCCTCGCCGATCGCGCCCGGGTGGCCAGCATCGAGGCGTCGTCCTCGATCGAGGGCGTGGTCGTGCCGGACCGGGCGCGCGCGGCGGACATCCTCGCCGGCAGCAACGAGCACCTGAGGGATCGCAGCGAGCAGGAGCTCGCCGGGTACCGGTCGGTGCTCGACTACCTCTACCGGGAGCAGTGGCGGCCGCTGAACGTCGGTCTCGTGCTGCATCTGCACCGGCTGCTGTTCCAGTACGCGGAGGTCCCGGGCGGGCAGCTGAAGGAGGTCGACAACCTCGTCGTGGACACCTTGCCGGACGGGACGAGGGTCAAGCGGTTCACGCCGGTGTCGACCACGCTCACGCCGCTGTACCTCGACGAGCTGATCGCCCGCTACTCGGCAGCCCAGGCCGCTGGACGTCACCATCCCGTGATCGTCATCGGGCTGTTCGTGCTCGACCTGCTGACGATCCACCCCTTCGTCGACGGGAACGGTCGCATCGCACGGGCGCTCACGAACGCGTTGCTCCAGGACGCCGGGTACGACGTGACCCGCTACGTCTCGTTCGAGACCTCGATCGCCGAGTCCGCCGACGCGTACTACGCCGCCCTGCTGGCATCGACAGCGCAGTGGCACGAGGCGGAGCACGACCCCTGGGTGTGGCTCCGGTACTTCGTCGGGCTGCTGGCACGCTCCTACGACGACTTCGCGACCTTGACCTCGCGCGCCCGCGCGGGCGGCAGCAAGCAGGACCGGGTGCGCGACTACGTGCTGCACCACGCGCCGTCCGTGTTCCAGATCGCGGACGTCCGGACGGCGCTGCCCGGTGTCTCGGACCCGACCATCAGGCTCGCCCTGAACCAGCTCAAGGCCGAAGGGAGGATCGAGCCCGACTCGGTCGGGCGTGCCGCCTCGTGGACCCGGCGCGGCCCCGGGGGCGGCGCCGCGGACCCCCGCGCCGGTTCCTAGGCTGTCGGGGTCGGTCCCTAGGGTGTCCGGCGGGACCGGACGTCGCAGGGGAGGGGCATGAGCCAGATCGCGGGGGAGCTCGCGCGCGTCTCCGGCGCGTTCGAGCAGCCCACCCTGACGCTCCTGCACCGCCGCGACGCCCCCGTGGTCATCTCGCTCTTCCGTGCGGCGTTCGCCCGGGATGCCCGGAACGTGCCGGCGGCGCGGCTGCACGGCATGGTCGAGACCTACACCGCGGAGCTGCGGGCCGCGGGCGCGCCCGACGTGCCTGCCGGGTCGGGCCGCGACCTGTGCCTGAGGTGGATGCGCGGCCGGTGGCTCGTCCGCAGCGTCGAGGACGACGGCACCGAGGTCTACACGCTGACGAGCCACGCCCGTGACGCGCTGAGCCTCGTCGCGAGCCTCATGCGCGAGCGGGCCAGCCTCAGCGAGCACCGGATCGCGACGATCGTCAACGCCGTCCGCCGGTTCAACGCCGAGGCCAACCCCGACAAGTGGGCCCGGGTCGACATCCTCGACGCCGAGATCGACCGGCTCAAGCGCGAGCGCGACAGGCTGCTCTCCGGCGAGGCGCTCCCCGAGGTCTCCGACGACTACATGGCCGAGGGGTACGGCGAGCTGCTCGCCCTCGTCGCCGGACTGCCGAGCGACTTCGCCCGGGTCGAGGAGGCCTTCACCGCGCTGCGCGGGCAGATCCTCGCGTCGTTCCGCGAGGAGGACCGCTCCGCGGGCGCCGTCGTCGACGACTACCTGCGGCGCGCGGAGACCCTGACCACCGCGACCGCCGAGGGCCGCGCGTTCGAGGGCGCCTTCGCGCTCCTGCGGGACGACGACCTGCTCGTCCAGCTCACCGAGGACCTCGGGGCGCTGCTCACCCACCCGATGGCCGAGAGCCTGCTCGACGCGGCCGACCGGCGCGACCTGCGCGGCACGGTGACGCTCATCCGCCGCGGCATGGACAACGTCCTCAACCAGCGCACCCGGGTGACCCGGACCCTGCGCGACTACATCACCACGCACAACGTCGCCCGCGACCGCGAGCTGGACGCCACCCTCCGCCAGCTCGACGGCGAGCTGCAGCGCTGGCTCGCGGCGTCGGGGCCGCGCTCGAACGTCGACCTGCCGCTGCTGCCCGGCCGGGTCGAGGTCGACCACCTCCGCGAGCGCTTCTACAACCCCGCCGAGGACGCCGCCGTCCCCGCCCTGCGCGACCTCACCGACGAGCGCCCCGCCGAGCTCTCCCTCGAGCAGCTCCGGGCCCTCGGCGGCCCGTCACTGGGGCGCCTGCGCTACGTCCTCCAGGAGGCGATCGCCGCCGCCGGTCCCGTCGGCTCGCTCGGCGAGCTGTTCGCCGGCCTCGACGACGACCTTCGGCGGCCGGTCGAGATCCTCGGCCTGCTCCACCTCGCCGCCAACACCAAGGCGCTGCCCGCGGCCGGCGAGGAGCGCGAGACGTTCGTCGCCGTCCGGCCCGACGGCACCCGGCGGGAGCTGCTCGTGCCCCTCGTCCCGCTGCCGACCGACCCGCCGCCGGACGACGGGCCGCCCGGGCGCGCGAGCGCAGGCACCTCGGGCAGGCCCGCGCGCAGGCGCGGACGGACGAAGACCTCTGGAGACGCGACCTCATGACGACCACCCACGACGACCTCGCCGTCGCCGAGCAGGACCAGGAGCCGGACGTGGCCCTGGACGTGGACCTGGACCTGGACGTGGACCTGGACCGGGCCGGGGTCGACCTCGAGGACGACGACCGCGAGCTGACGAGCTCCGTCGTCCTCTTCGAGGGTGACGAGGGCCGGCTCGAGATCGGCCAGCGCCGGACCCTCGTCGCGCTGCTCAAGCACCGGTTCATCACCGCGCGCACCCACCCGGCCGAGTGGCGCGCCCTCGTCGCGGCCCCCGACCTCGTCCGGTCGCGGCTCAACGACCTCTTCCTCGACCTGCACCTCGACCTGCGGCGCGAGGTCGCCTTCAAGCGCCAGGCCGTGCCGGACGGCGGCGGCCGGTTCCCGACGCTGCTCTTCGACACCGCCTGGTCGCGCGAGGAGACGATCCTCATGGTCTACCTGCGCTCGCGCAGCCGCGCCGAGGAGGCGTCCGGGGTGACCCGGGTCTACGTCGACCGCGAGGAGATGCTCGACCACGTCGCCGCCCTGCGACCCGACCACGCCACCGACCAGGCCGCCGACGTCCGCCGGGCCGGGAACGCCGTGGAGAACCTCACGAAGGCGGGCCTGCTCATCGGTCCGCGCGGCGGCGACCGGTTCGAGGTCAGCCCCGCCATCGACGTCGTCCTGCCGCTCGAGCGGCTCCAGGAGCTCCTGCGGTGGCTCCAGGAGCAGAACACGCCGGACGGCGTCCAGGACGCCATCGGCGAGGAGACCGGCGACGTGGCGGCCGACGCCGGCGACCCGACGGAGGAGTCCGCGTGACCGACACCGACCTCGACACCCCGGCGTTCGACACCCCGGCGTTCGACACCCCGGCGTTCGACACCCCGGCGTTCGACACCCTGGCCGACGAGCTGACCCTGCTGCCCGACTACGCGCTGCGGGCGATCGGCCCCGGCCGGCAGCAGAGCGACGCGCCGCTGTTCTACGTCGACGGCGCGACCGAGGGCACGACGCAGTGGAAGGCGCTCACCCTCCAGGTCGTCAACTGGGGCGGTTTCGAGGGCGCCGTCCGGGTGCCGTTCCACGCCGGGTCGACGCTCGTCTCGGGCGCCTCCGGCAGCGGCAAGAGCACGCTCCTCGACGCGTACATCGCGCTCATGATGCCGTCCGACATCGCCTTCAACGGCGCGTCGAACGACGCCGTCTCCGGGCGTGCCCGCAGCGCCGGCCAGCGCAACCTCCTGTCGTACCTGCGCGGGCAGACCGACACCGTGCCCGACGAGTCCGGCCGCGAGCGGCCGAAGCTCCTGCGCGGGGACGGCGTCCCGACGTGGGGCGCGGTCTCGATGACGTTCGTCGACGACCACGGCCACCGCTTCACGGCCCTGCGCGTCTACTACGTCCCCGCCCGTGCCACGGCGTTCGCCGACCTCGTCTCCCGCTTCGCGACGTACGACGGCGACCTCGACCTCGCGGAGCTCGCGCCCCTGGCGCACGAGCAGTTCCAGCCCAAGGCGCTCAAGCTCGCGTTCCCCGGGCTGCTCACCCACGACGGCTACAGCGCCTTCGCCACCCGGCTGCACACCCGGCTCGGCATCGGCGCCAACGGCGACGGGTCGAAGGCGCTCAAGCTGCTCGCCCGGATCCAGGCCGGCCAGCAGATCCGCACCGTCGACGACCTCTACAAGGACATGGTCCTCGAGCGTCCGAGCACGTTCGAGGCCGCCGACCGGGCCATCGCGCACTTCGACGACCTCGACGCCAGCTACCAGGCGATGCAGACCGAGCAGGAGAAGGCCGACCTGCTGGGCCCCATCACGAAGAAGCACGACGACCTGACCCGGGCCCGCGCCGTCATCGAGCAGATCGACACCTTCGGGCTGAGCCGCCCGGGCGGCAACCCGGTGCAGCTGTGGAGCCGGTACCGCGAGCTCGCGCTGCTCGAGGCCGCGGTCACCGACACCCAGGCCCGGCGGCGGACGGCGAGCGAGGACCTCGCGGCGGCCCTCACCACCGAGTCAGGGCTGGAGGCCGAGCTCGCCGGGGCGGTCGAGGAGCACCGGGCCTCGGGCGGCGCGGACCTCTCGAGCCTCGCCGAGCAGGTCGTGGCGGCGACGACGCTGCGCGACACCCGGCTGGCCCGGCGCAGCGCGCTCGCCGACGCGACCGCCGTCCTCGACCTCACGCTCGACGACCCCGCACCGTTCGCCCGGGCCCGGCAGGACGCCGAGGCCTTCCTCGAGGAGTTCGACGCCCGGTCCCAGGCCCTCGTCGAGGAGCGCGAGGCGCTGCGCGACGACGAGTACCCGCTGCTCCAGCGGCGCGCCGACCTCACCCACGAGCGCACGTCGCTCGAGGGCCGGGCCAGCCGGATCCGCGGCCGGCTGCACGAGATGCGGCTGCAGGTCGCGCAGGCGGCCGGGACGGACGTCGAGGACCTGCCGTTCCTCGCCGAGCTCGTCGACCTGCGGGACGGCGAGCAGCGCTGGCGCGGCGCCGTCGAGACGGTGCTCGGCGCGAGCGCCCGCACCCTGCTCGTGCCGCAGGACCGGCTCGCCGCCTTCAGCCGGGCGATCGACCCGGTGCGGCTCGGCGGCCGGCTCACCTTCCAGGGCGTGCCGCTCGACGTCGAGGGTCCGGCCGCCCCCGACGGCGACCACGTCGCGGGCAAGCTCGTCTTCAAGGACTCGCCGTTCTCCGGCTGGGTCCGGCGGCACGTGTCCGACCCGGCGCGCAACGCGCTCTGCGTCGAGACGGCGAAGGACCTCGACGGGCCCGGCTACCGGGTGACGCTCGCGGGGCAGACCCGGCAGGGCAGCCGCGGGACGCACGGGCGCGCCGACGCCGCGAACATCATCGGCTTCTCGAGCGGGGAGGCGCTCGCGGAGATCGACGGGGAGCTCGCCCGGATCGAGGAGCAGCTCGCCGGGATCGGTGCGGCACGGGCCGCCGTCGACGGCCGCCGCCGCGACCTCGACGCCCGCCGCAAGGCCTACGAGGCGCTCCACGCCACGGTCTGGGAGGACGTCGACGTCGCGGGCGCGCAGGCGCACGTCGCCGCGCTCACCCAGGCCCGGGAGGCGATCCTCGGCTCGAACGACCGGCTCAAGGCCGTCCAGGAGCGGATCGACGGCCTGCGCGCCGAGCTCGAGCGGGCGCGGGAGAACCGGTACCGCCTCAAGAGCCTCAGCGAGCGGCTCGACGCCGACCGCGAGCGGCTCATCGACGCGCAGGACGAGGCGACCCGGGACGTCGACCGGCTCGAGGCCGACGAGCGCGTCGGGCTCACGCCGGAGCAGTCGGCGGCCCTCGACGGCTACTTCGTCGAGGCCGTCGGCCCGGCCGACCCCGACTCCCTCGACGCGTTCACCGAGAACCTCGCCCGGCTGCACAAGCAGCTCAGCGAGGCGTTCGCCGCCGCGCAGGCCGCGGCGACCGGCGCCGAGGCCGACCTCGAGGCGATCTTCGGGACGTACCTGCGCCGGTTCCCCGACCCCAACCTCGGGCGCTCGTCCGCGTCCTACCCGGACTACGCGGCGATCCTCGACCGGATCCTCACGACGGGCCTCCACGAGCAGAAGGAGACCTGGCGCGGCAAGCTCATGCAGTGGTCGGGGGAGGACCTCGTCCCGCTCGCCGGTGCGATGGAGTCCTGCGTCCAGGAGATCGAGGAGCGGCTCGAGCCGATCAACGACATCCTCCGCCACCTGTCCTTCGGGGCCACCGGGGACCGGCTGCGGATCCGGCTGCGGCGGGTCGTCCCGGAGACCGTCGTCCTGTTCCGCCGGACGCTGCGCGAGCTCGCCTCGGGCGCGACCCGCGAGCTCACCGAGGAGCAGCTGCAGGCCCGGTTCGCGGCGCTGCAGACGTTCATGGCGCGGATCCGCCGCCGGCAGGACCCGCGGTGGGACGCCGACCACGGGGACCGCGACGCCCTCCTCGACGTCCGCCGGCACGTGTTCGTCACGGCCGAGCGCTACGGGCCGGACGGCGAGGTGCTCAGCACCCACTCGTCGCTCGGCGACAAGAGCGGCGGCGAGAGCCAGGAGCTCGTCGCGTTCATCGTCGGCGCCGCGCTGCGGTTCCGGCTCGGGGACGAGCTGCGCGCCCGGCCCCGGTTCGCCCCGGTCGTCATCGACGAGGGCTTCATCAAGTCCGACTCGGAGTTCGCCGGCCGCGCCGTCCAGGCCTGGAAGGGGCTGGGCTTCCAGCTCATCGTCGGCGCCCCGCCGGACAAGGTCTCGGCGCTCGAACCGCACATGGACGCCATGATCATGGTCACGAAGAACACCCGGACGAGCTACTCCTTCGTGGCGCCGGTCGACGACGCCACCGCGGCGTCGTCGTCCGCGCCCGTGACGTCCGGGGTCGTCAGCTCCTCGAGGTCCTCGTCGCGCAGGACGGTCCCGTCCGGGTCGAAGACCGGGTAGAGCAGCGCGGCCCAGCGTTCCTGCGCGGCGGTGAGCTCCGGCGGGCCGAGCCGGCGCAGCCGCCCCGGCGGCCGGCCGCCGGACCCGTCCGCGCGGCCGAGGAGTGCGTCGGCGCTGCGGGCGGCGCGGACCCGGGCCCGTGCCGACCGCCGGCCGCCGCGGCGCCGGGTGCGGGAGACGACCCGCCCCGACCAGTCGCGCAGCCGGCTGCGCGGCCCGGCCGCCCCGGCGATCCAGGCGTCCAGGGCCGAGGCCGCGGCGACCATGGCGTCGAACAGCTCGACCGGGTCCTCGGGGACGTCCTCGGGCGCGCAGCCGAGGTGCTCGGCGACGAGAGTGCGGCGCAGCACGGACGGGAACCCGTCGTGCGGTGCGGGACCGTCCGCCGGGGTGCGCTCGTCCTGGACGGCGCACGCGATCTCGGAGTCGCTCGTCCAGGACCGGCGGTTGAAGTTGTCGGAGCCGACGCTCGCCCACCGGTCGTCGACGACGCAGACCTTCGAGTGCACGTAGACCGGCAGGCCGCTCTCGTTCGTCAGGCCGAACACGGCGACCCGGTCCCCGCCCGCCGCGAGCACCGCGTCGAGGGCGAGCTTGCGGGCGTAGAGCATCGGGGTCCGGCCGAGCGGCGCGCCGACGTCCGGCGTGATCGGCAGCACGACGACCAGCCGCAGCTCCGGGTTGGCCGCGAGCGCCGTCGCGAAGTGGTTGCCGACCTGCTCGGACCAGAAGTACTGGTCCTCGACGTAGACGAGCCGGCGGGCGTTCGCGACCGCCTTGGTGTTCCCCAGGGCGATGGACCGCTCGCCGTCCGGGGCGAAGTCGTAGCCCTTCGGCAGGATCTTCGGGTACGTCCGGACGACCTGCACCGTGCTCGTCGCGCCCGCCACCGGTGGCGGCGGGGGTGCCTGCTCCGGCAGGGGCGCCGGGCTCTGGTCCTCGCCCTGGAGCGCGGAGGAGAGCGTCCGGCCCGGGTTGAGGGTCAGCGGCGTGCTGTCCGCCCACCGCTCCCGGAACGTCGTCTCGACGTCGTGGACGGCCGGCCCCTGCACCGCGACCTGGACGTCGTGCCAGGCGGGCGTCGGACCGTACTCGGCGGCCATCGGGAGTGCCTGGCTGTCCCCGCGGTGCGCCGCGTCGTCGCGCCGGCTGCGGCACAGGTCGATCCCGCCGACGTACGCGACGTCCCGGGCCGGGTCGCCGGCGTGCCGCAGCACGACGAACTTCTGGTGGTGCGCCCCGAGGGTGCGCACCCGCATGTCGCGCAGGCACTGACCGCCGGCCGCCCCGATCTCCTCGCCGAGGAAGAGCGACTTCTCGGCGTGGAAGCCGAGCCGGCGCCAGTGCGAGCGCCACAGCAGGCCGCGGACGTCGACCCCGCGGCGCGCAGCGGCGGCCAGCGTGGCCGACACGGTGGACCGGGGGTCGTCCGTGAGCTGCTGGTCCGGGTCGCCGCGCCAGTCGACGAAGTACACGAGGTCGCCCGGGCCGGTGGCGCAGATGCGCTCGTGCAGCTCCTCGAAGTAGGGCCTGCCGTGGACGATCGGGCGCACGAGGTTGCCCGTCGTCCAGCCCTCGCCTGGCCGGTGGGCCGCGTCGATGCGCGAGTGCGGGTTCTGCCGTTCCTGCGGGGTCAGGAACCACTGGTCGACGATCACGGCGACATGATCCGGCGATCGCGGCCGGCCGCCTCCCGACCTGCCCCCGGCCGCGGTCCGCCCGCCGGGCCGGGCCCCGTCCGGCGGGTACGTTGGGCGGATGACGACGCGATGCCGGACGGGCCGGCGGTGACGGCCGAGGCGCGACCCGGCTGGGTGCAGCACGCGATCTGGTGGCAGGTGCCCACCCTGGGGTTCGTCGGTGCGGAGCCGACCGCGCTGCCGGCGGGGGCGCCCGTCCGGCACCGGCTGGGCCACCTCGTCGCCTGGCTCGACCATCTCGTCGCGCTCGGCGCCTCGGGACTGCTCCTCGGCCCGGTGTGCGCCTCGAGCAGCCACGGCTACGACACGACCGACCTGCTCGCCGTCGACCCGCGGCTCGGTGACGACGCCGACTTCGACACCCTCGTCCGCGAGGCGCACGACCGTGGCGTCCGGGTGCTCCTCGACGGGGTGTTCAACCACGTCGGCTCCGAGCACCCGATGTTCCGGCAGGCGCTGGCCGGCGGGCCGGGCAGCGCCGCGGCGCAGTGGTTCCACCTGTTCTGGCCGGAGGACGGCGCACCCGTCGGCCCGGACGGCCCCGAGTACGCCCACTTCGAGGGGCACCGCACGCTCGTCACCCTGAACCACGCGTCGCAGGCGGTCCGCGACCACGTCGTCGAGGTCATGTGCCACTGGCTCGACCGCGGCGCGGACGGCTGGCGGCTCGACGCGGCGTACGCCGTCCCGAACGACTTCTGGGCCGCCGTCCTGCCGCGGGTGCGGGAGCGGCACCCCGACGCCTACGTCGTCGGCGAGGTGATCCACGGCGACTACCCGTCGTTCGTCACCGAGGGCGGCCTCGACTCCGTCACCGAGTACGAGCTGTGGAAGGCGGTCTGGAGCTCGCTCAACGACGGCAACTTCCACGAGCTCGCCTGGACCCTCGGCCGGCACGACGCGCTGCTCGACACGTTCGTGCCGCTGACGTTCGTCGGCAACCACGACGTCACCCGGATCGCGTCCAGGCTCGACGACGTCAGGCACCTGCCGCACGCCCTGGCGGCCCTCATGACGCTCGCCGGGACGCCCTCGGTCTACGCCGGCGACGAGTACGCGATGCGGGGCGTCAAGGAGGACAGGGTCGGCGGTGACGACGCCGTCCGCCCTTCGTTCCCGCCGGCACCCGCGGACGACGACCTGCCGGCCGAGGCCCTCGCGGCGTACCGGCTGCACCAGGGGCTCATCGGTGTCCGCCGCCGGCACCCGTGGCTGTCCACCGCCCGGACGGAGGTCCTCGACGTCACCGGCACGAGCCTGGTGTGGCGGTCGCACGGCCAGGACGGTGCCCTGCTCACGGCGCTGAGCGCGGACGACGCGGAGCTCACCGTCGCGGTCCCCGGGGCGACCGGGGTGCTCGCGGGGGACGGGCGGCTCGAGGCGTCCGGGGCGGACGCCCGGGTCACCCTCGCCCCGCACGGGTGGGCGGTCCTCGGCAGCGCCTGACCGGGGCCTCCTGCGGCGTACGATCATGCCCCGTCCGGAGCCGTCGGGGGCCCGGACCAGGGTTGAGGGCGGTCGGTGCGCTGCCGATGACGATGACATGGGTCCGGACGGGATGAGCCTGCCGGCGGCGTCGCGCCGTGCCGGTGCGGGTGCCGTCGCGATCTACGGCAGCTACCGCTACGGGCAGTACTTCGACGACATCCTCACGGGGGTCGTCACCGCGGCGCGTGCTGCGGGCAGCAGCGTCGTCTGCGTGCAGAACTCGCTGGGCGTCCGGCCGTCCAGCGACGAGTCGTCCGTCCAGGACGCGGTGAGCCGCGTCGGGTGGGACCACTTCGACAGCGCGATCGTCGTCCTCCAGGCGGCCTCCCGGGAGTTCGTCGCGCGGCTGCGTGCCGCCGGCAAGTTCGTCGTCGCCATCGGCCAGGAGCCGCGGGGCGCCCACGCGGTGGTCGCGCTCGACAACGCGCGCGGGGTCCGGGACGCCGTCATGCACCTGGCGGGCCACGGGCACACCGCGATCGGGTTCGTCTCGCCGCGGTGGCAGGTCGACACCGCGCAGCGGTACGAGGCCTACGCGGCGCAGATGTCCGAGCTCGGTCTGGAGCCGCGCCCGCTGCTCGGCGGCGACCAGTCCCCGGACGTCACGATGGACGAGCAGGGCTACCTGGCCGGCCGCGAGTTCGTGGCCTCCGGCGACCGGTGCACCGCCGTCATGGTCGGCACCGACCTCATCGCCCTCGGGTTCCTCCGGGCGCTCGCCGAGGCCGGGGTGTCGGTCCCGGGCGACGTCGCCCTCGTCGGCATCGACGACATCGACCAGGCCGCCGTGAGCAGCCCGCCGCTCGCGACCGTCGCGTTCAGCTTCGAGAGCCTCGGTGCGCTCGCCGTCGACATCGCCCGGGAGGGCGGCCGCGGCGGGCCGGTCCGGGAGCGCCATCTCGTCTCCCCGCGCTTCGTCCCCCGCGAGTCGTGCGGCTGCCCGAGCAGCTCGGGGCCTGCCGCCGGCACGGTGCGCGGCACCCCGGTCGAGGTGTTCGGCGCCGCCCTGCACGCCGCCTCCCAGGAGGGGCGTTTCCGGGTCGCCGTCGACGTCCGCGAGGTGGCCCGGCTGGCCTCGGCCGTCCTGGCGCACCTGACGGACCCGCCGTCCGACGCCGCCGCCGGCCGGGCGGCCGCGCTCGCCCTGGCGGCGCGCATCGTGCGGCTGTGCCCGCTGGACCGGTCGGTGGAGTCCGCGCTCCGCGCCGTCCGGGCCGCGGTCGCGGCGGTCGTCGAGGACCTGCCGCAGGACCCGTCGCGGCTGCGCGCGACGTCCGGCGCGGCCCTGGAGCTCTGCGACGCCGTCCGGTCCGAGCAGCTGCAACGACGGATGCGCGAGTACGTCGAGCTCAAGCGCGCGCAGACGAGCCACTACGTCGTCGGGAACACGTTGCTGGGGCACGACCCGGACGCCCTGCGGTCGCTGCGCTGGTTGCGGCACACGGCGACCGAGGCCGGGGCCCTGGGGCTGTGGACGCCGCCGGGCCAGACCGACGCGATCCGCCTCGCGGGTGCCTTCGAGCGCACCGCGGTGCTCGCGGACCCGACCGGCCGGACGACGGCCGGCGCGGACGTGGCCGCGTCACCGGCCGTCCCCGTCGAGTCCTTCCCGCCCGCGAAGCTGCTCGGCGGGTCGTCCGAGGGACCACGGCTCGTCGTCGTCACGCACGTCCGCTTCGGCGACTCCGACTGGGGGCTGCTCGCAGCCGCCGGTGCCGAGGGGATCCGGTCGTCCCTCGTGCACGAGACCTTCCAGCAGTGGGCCGTCCTCATGTCGGCGGCGCTCGACCAGGAGCGGGCCGACGAGGGCCTCGCCCGGCAGGCGGCCGCTCTGACGAGCGCCTACGAGACGGAGGTGGCCCTCCTCGAGGAGGTCCGGATCAGCGAGGAGCGCTACGCCCTCGCCGCCGAGGCGGCCCAGGACGCGCTGTGGGACTGGGACCTCGGTCGGGACGAGGTGTTCTACTCCAGCCGTTGGAAGGCGATGCTCGGCCACCGCGACACCGAGGTCGGGGCCGCACCGGGGGAGTGGCTGGACCGCGTCCACCCCGAGGACGCCGCCGCTCTGCGCGAACAGCTCGCCGAGGTGCTCGACGGGGCGCGGGTCCACCTCGACGTCGAGCACCGGCTGCGGGCGTCGAGCGGTGAGTACCGCTGGGTCGCGTGCATCGCGCGCTCGGTCACGGACGGGGCCGGCCGGCCGGTCCGCCTCGTCGGCACGACGACCGACGTCACCGTGAGCCGCCTGCTCAAGGAGCAGCTCCTCCAGGAGGCGCTCTTCGACAACCTCACGGGGCTCGCGAAGGCCACCCTGTTCCGGGACCGGATCACCCAGGCCGTCGAAGGCCTGCGGCGGCACCCGCGGTCACGGTTCGCGGTCCTGTTCGTCGACCTCGACGGCTTCAAGGCCGTGAACGACACGCACGGGCACGGCGTCGGCGACGCGTTGCTCGCGAGCGTCGCGACACGGTTGCGGGAGTCGTTGCGCGGCAACGACACCGCGGCCCGGCTGGGTGGTGACGAGTTCGGCGTCCTGCTCGCCGACGCCGGCGGGCCCGCCGAGCTCGAGGCGGTCGTGGGCAGGCTGCGGGCCCGCGTGACCGCACCGCACCGGCTCGGCGGGCGGACGCTCCGCGTCGGCGCGTCGATCGGCGTCGCGGTCGCCGGCCCGGACTCCACCGCCGACGCGCTGCTCGAGGCGGCGGACGCCGCCATGTACCGGGAGAAGCACGCGCACGGCAGTGCCGCCGGCGACCACCGGCGCTGACCGGGCCGCCGGGTCGTCCTGCGTCCGGGGCCGTTCGCGGCGACCATGACGCCATGCGCATCGTCGTCGCCGGTGGACACGGCAAGATTGCCCGACTCCTGCACCCCCTGCTCGCCGCCCGCGGGGACACCTCCGTCGGCCTGGTCCGCAACCCCGCGCACGTCGACGACCTGACGTCGGACGGTGCCCGGGGTGTGCTGCTGGACCTCGAGAGCGCGACCGTCGAGGAGGTCGCCGAGGCGCTCGCCGGCGCCGACGCGGCGGTCTTCGCGGCGGGCGCCGGGCCGGGCAGCGATCCGGCCCGCACACTGACCGTCGACCGGGACGGCGCCGTGAAGCTCGCCGACGCCGCCGTGCGCGCGGGCGTGCCGCGGCTCGTCCAGGTGTCCTCGATGGGGACCGACGACGTGGACCGGGACAGCGACGACCGCTTCCAGGTGTACCTGGGCGCCAAGGCCGACGCGGACGCCCACCTGCGCGGCACCGACCTCGGCTGGACCGTCGTGCGGCCCGGCCGGCTCACCGACGAGCCGGGCACGGGGCTCGTCGAGGCGGGCCCGTCCGTGGCCCGCGGCGCCGTGCCCCGGGCCGACGTCGCCGCCGTGCTCGCCGCGGTCCTCGCGGACGACGCGTCGACGCGCCGGCAGTTCGAGGTCGTCGGCGGTCGGACGCCGGTCGGCGAGGCGGTCGCCCGGCTGACGGCGGACTGACCGCGACGGGGACGGGAGCCGGCCGATCCCTCCCCACCGGGCACTGCGCAGGTGCATGATCGTCCGCATGCGTCGACGCATCGCCGGCCGGGGAACGGCCGCACTCCTGGGTGTGCTCCTGCTCGTCGGCGGCGGGCTCGTGGCGGCCGCCGGCCCGGCGGCCGCGGTCGCGTGCGACCCCGCGAACCGGTTGCCCGACAGCGACGTGGACGGGGACTCCGTGCACGACGCCGTCGTCGGGATGCCGGCTGTCGACGACTCCACGGGGGCCGTCGACGTCCGGGGCAGCGGGACGGCGCCGCTCGTCCTCACCGCCGAGGCCCTCGGTGCCGGCACGGGGGAGGGCCAGCAGTTCGGTGCCGCGATCGTCATGACCGACATCGACGACGACGGCTGCTCGGACCTCGTCGTGTCGGCGCCCCGCGAGGGCCAGTCCGCGGCGTCCGACGGCGCCGGCGGCGCCGAGGGCCAGGTGCACATCGTCTTCGGCAGCCCGACCGGGCTGCTGACGACGGGCGCGATCACCGTGCCGCACGCCTCGTCGTCGCTCGACGGGTTCGGCACCTCGCTGGCCGTCGTGTCCCGGACCACCGGCACCGGTGAGGTGCGCGACCTCTACGTCGGCGCGCCCGGCGCCGACGTCGGGACGGCGACGGACGCCGGCGAGGTGTTCCGCTTCGTCGTCCGGCCCGATGCCACGCACCGGATCTCGGTGACCCTCGCCGAGGTCCGGCACCAGGGGTCGCCCGGTGTCCCCGGCGTCGCCGAGACGGGGGACCGGTTCGGCTCCGTCCTCGCACCGGCCCGGGGCGGGGTCCTCGCCTCCGCCCCGCTCGAGGACATCGGCACCGTGACCGACGCCGGTGCGGTCTGGCACCTCGCGGTGACCGACGACGGCGCGCCGACGACCTCGCGGAGCTGGTCGCAGGACACCGCGGGCGTCCCCGGGACGGCGGAGGCGGGGGACCGCTTCGGCTCCTCGCTCGACGCCCGCGGGCTCACCGCCGTCGTCGGCGTGCCGCGCGAGAACGTCGGACGGCTCGTCGACGCCGGCTCCGTCCAGGTCCTGCGCTTCAGCCCCGGGACGGCGCGCTACGTGCCCGGCCCCGGCCTCACCCAGGACTCGCCCGGCATCCCCGGCGCCGCCGAGGCGGGTGACCGCTTCGGGGAGGCCGTCGCGGCAGGCGTCTGGTTCCTGTGCCAGGAGAACGTCGACCTCGCGATCGGGGCGCCCGGCGAGGACGTCGGCACGAGGACCGACGCCGGCACCGTCACCCTCGTCGCGGACGGCGTCCCCGCTGGGGCGGGCTGCGCGCCGAAGGTGATCCGGCAGGGCTCCGGACTCGCCGGGGCCACCGAGGCCGGGGACGGCGTCGGCTCCGTGCTGGGGCACCTCACGTCCCCGAACGACGTCGACGAGGACGCCCGGGACCCGTTGCTCCTCGGTGTCCCGCTCGAGGACGTCGGAGCGGCCCCGGACGCCGGGATGGTCCAGCCGGCGCTCGGCGGGCTCGTCGCGAACGGCGTGCTCAGCCCGACGCTCACGTACTCCGGCGGGGCCCTGCTCTCGCAGCGCTACGGCACGGTCCTCAGCCGCCCCGCCGGGTAGCCCGCGGCCCCGGGAGCGGCGTCTAGAGTGCAGGCACGGAGGCGACGGCGTCCGTCACGGTCCGGCAAGCAGGAGTCGCAAACTTGTTCAAGCGAATCGGTCGGAGCCGGCGGTGACCGCAGCCGCCGAGCTGCTCGCGATCGGTGCCGCGGCCGCCCGGATCGGCGTCGCCGCGTCGACGCTGCGGACCTGGGAGCGTCGCTACGGGCTCGCCCCGACCGGGCGCAGCGCCGGCGGCCACCGGCGCTACACGGGTGAGGACCTCGCCCTGCTCGAGCGCATGCACGCCCTCACCCTGGCCGGTCGCACCCCGGCCCGCGCCGCCCTCGAGGCGCTGCGCCACGACGACCCGGACGACGACCCCGGCGTCGGCGCGCCCGACGACGAGGGGGAGCAGGACGCCGGCGGGCCGCCGTCCGCGCGCACCGGCGGTCCGGGCGGGCGCGTCCTCGCGGTCCCGGGGGCGGGGCCTCGCGTGCAGGGGCTGGCCCGCGCGGCCAGTCGGCTCGACGTCGACGCCGCCGCGGAGATCATCGAGGAGGCGCTCGCCGCCGACGGTGTCGTCACGACCTACGACACGTTGCTGCGCCCCGTTCTCGTCGCCGCGGGGGAGGCCTGGGCGAGGACCGGCACCGGCATCGAGGTCGAGCACCTCTTCGCCGAGGCCGCCGTCGAGGCGCTGCGCCACCACCGGCGCAGCCTGCGCGGCCGGCTCGGCGCCGGGCCGCCGGTGCTCCTCGCGTGCGCGCCGCGGGACCACCACGTCATCCCGCTGCACGTGCTCTCGGCGGCGCTCGCCGAGCGCGGCGTGCGGACCCGCGTCCTCGGGTCGAGGGTGCCGCCCCCGGCGTTGGCGGCGGCCGTCACCCGGACCGGGGCCCGCGCGGTGTTCGTCTGGGCGCAGGTCCCCTCGTCCGCGCTGGCGTCGGTGCCGGCCGCGGTGCCGGCCCGCAGGCCGCCGGTGCGCCTCGTCGTCGGCGGACCGGGCTGGGCCGCCGTGGCGCTGCCGGAGCGCGCCGTCGTCGTCACCTCGCTCGCCGATGCCGTCGGAGCGCTCTCCGACTGACCTCGGAACGCATCCTCAAACTTGTTCAAGTTGCGCCGCGAGTGGGTTGGTCGTCCACTGGTCGCAGCGTCGGATCCCACCGTCGCCGCCGCGGGGCACCGATGCCGCGCGGCCCTGCCCCATGGGTCGAACCGAGGAGTCCGTCGTGGCCTTCAACGCTGCCGCGGAGTTCGTGCCGTCGCTCTCCGCGGCACAGTTCTCCACCGTCTACAACCTCTTCTCCCTCGTCATCGCCTCCATGCTCTTCACGGCGATCTACCTGCTCGTCAGCCAGCGCCGGGTGGCGCCGCGCTACCGCAACGCCCTCGTGGTGTCCGCGATCGTCTGCGGCATCGCGGCGTACCACTACATCCGGATCTTCAACAACTTCGGCGAGGCCTACCCCGCCGGGGCGACCGTCGACGACGCGCACCTCGCGTCGAACGTCGTGTTCAACGAGGGCTACCGCTACGTCGACTGGCTGCTCACCGTCCCGCTGCTCCTCATCGAGACGGTCGCCGTCATGGCACTGGCCCGCGACACCCAGCGCAAGCTCCTGTTCAAGCTCGTGCCGGCGTCCGCCCTGATGATCGTCCTGGGGTACCCGGGGGAGATCAGCGGCGACTTCGGCACCCGGGCGCTGTGGGGCTTCCTGTCGACGATCCCGTTCGTCTACCTGCTCTGGGTGCTCTTCGTCGAGCTGTCGCGCTCGCTCGACCGGCAGCCGCCGGAGGTCGTCCACACGATCAAGATGCTGCGCATCTCGCTCGTCGGGCTGTGGGGCGTCTACCCGATCGCCTACATGTTCCCGATGATCGGCGGCGACTTCTTCGGCGGCCCCGACGGGTTCGTCCTGCGGCAGGCCGGCTACTCGATCGCGGACATCCTCGCGAAGGCCGCGTACGGCCTGGCCATCTACAAGATCGCCCGGGTGAAGAGCCGCCTCGAGGACCCGGCGTACGACGACGACCACGCGTCGACGCCCGTCGCCGCCGACCCGCGCCCCGTCGCGGCCTGACGGCCCGGCACGGTCAGGACGTCGTCATGGCCGTCCACCTGCCCCCGCCCCGGGTGCACGCACCCGGGGCGGGGGCGCCCGGTCCGGCGGCGCCCGGTCCGGCGTCGTCGCCCGCCCGGGCGCTCCGCGGCACACCCGCCCGGTTCGCGACCGCGGTGCGCGGCGCCGGCGTCGCGGGCGTGGTCTGCGTGCTCGTCGCCGACGCGGTCGCGCCCGCGGCCGTCGCGGGCGCGGGGATCGCGATCGCCCTCGTCGGCATCGTGCTGGGCATCCCGCACGGGGCCGTCGACCACCTCGTGCCGTTCTGGGCGCACGGCCGGCGGGTTCAGGCGGGTCCGCTCGCCCGCGGGCTGGCCGGGTACGTCGCCACCGGTGCCGCGGCCCTGGCCGCCGTCCTGCTCGCCCCGCTGCCCGTCACCTGGCTCTTCCTGCTCGTCTCCGCCGCCCACTTCGGTCGCGGCGAGGTCGTCGTCCAGGCCGAGCTCGCCGGGCGCCGTCCGCCGGGCCCGCTGCACGACGCCCTGCCCGCCGCCGCCCACGGCGCCGTCGTCGTGGCCCTGCCGCTCGCGCTGCACCGGGACGTGTCGCTCCGCGTCCTCGACCGGGTCGCCCCCGGGTTCGCCGCCACCTCGGGCGCCGTGCTCGACGCGCTCGTCGTCGCGACCGCCGTCCTCGTGGTCGCGGCCCTGGCCGCCCTGCTCGCGGGTCGCCGGCCGGGGGAGGCCGCCGAGCTCGCCCTCCTCGCCCTGCTCTTCGTGCTCGTCCCGGCGACCGCGGCCTTCGGGGTCTACTTCGGCCTCTGGCACGCCGCCCGGCACACGCTGCGGCTCGTGCTGCTGCCCGGCGCCGACGGCCAGGTGCCCGCCGTCGGCGCCGGCCTGCGCCGGTACGCGCGCGGCGCCGCCCTGCCGAGCCTGGCCGCCGTCCTCCTGCTGTGGGTCGTGTCCGCGACGGCGAACCCGTCGGTGCTCGCGGCCGCGCTCGTCGCGCTCGTGGCGCTGACGGCACCGCACCTCGTGGTCGTCGACGCGCTGGACCGCGCGGTCAGACCTGCGGCTGGTACTCGATGAGGACGAGGGCGATGTCGTCCGACAGGCTCCCGCCGCTCCAGTCGACGACCTCGTCGCGCAGCAGGTCGAGCACCTCCGTCGCCGTGCCCCCGGTCGTCAGGGTGCCCGCGATGGTGCGCGCGGAGAAGAACGCGCGGCTGCGCGGGTCCCGCGCCTCGGTGAGCCCGTCGGTGTAGAGCAGCAGCCGGTCCGACGGGGCCATGGTGATCTCGACGGTCGTGGTCGCCCCGCCGAGCCCGAGCGGCGGGTGCGGCGCCGGCATGTGGAGCAACCGGGTCCGCCCTCCCGAGAGGACGAACGGCGGCGGGTGCCCGGCGTTCGCCACCTGGACCCGGCCGTCGTCCGCGATCTGCAGCAGGAGCGCCGTGACGAACTCCTCGTCGGAGGCCGCCGCGCGGGCGACGGCACGGTCGACGAGGCCCATGAGGGTCGGCAGGTCGGGCGCGTCCGAGGCCCGTTCCCGGAACGCGGAGAGCACCTGGGCCGACATCCGGACGGCGTCCAGGCCCTTGCCGCGCACGTCGCCGACGAGCACGCGCACGCCGGCAGGGGTCGCCACCACCGCGTAGAGGTCGCCACCGATGAGCGCGTCCGATGCCGCGCTCTCGTAGTGCACGGCGACGAGCGCCGGCCCGACGCGCTCCGGGACCGGCAGCAGGATCGCCCGCTGCGCGGCCTCGGCGACCTTCGTGACCCGGCTGAGCCGGTCCTCCCGGACGACCCGGTCCTGCGCCGCGAGGACGGCGGCGGCACCGCCGAGGGCGACGACCACGAGCCGGACCAGCTGGGCCGTGAGGGCGTCCCCGGGGGTGTACGCGTGGTTCCAGACCCCGAGCAGGGCCGCGATCGTGAACGCGGCCGCGGCGAAGGACGCGGTGACCCGGGGGCCGTGCGTCGTGGCCGCGAGCAGCGGCGCGACGACGACGAGGCCGAGCACCGGGTTGCCCCGCCCCGTGGCGACGTCCGCCACGGAGAGCACGACGAGCAGGACCGCCGGGGAGGCCGCGACCACCTGCGTCCGCCACCCGGTCGTCGTCCCGTCGCTCGGCCGCCTCACGCCTGCGATCCCAGCAGCAGGCGGCCGGGCTGTCCACGTGACCGGGCCCGCCGCGCCGCGGGGAACGTTCTCTCAGCCGTCCTGCGCGGTCGTGACCGCCGTGGCGTTCGCGAGGACGATGACGACGAGCCCCGCCCACTCGTGCCCGTCCAGGAGCTGGCCGAGCATGACTGTCCCGACGAGGGCCGCGAGCACCGGGTGCATGCTCATGAAGACGCCGAAGACGCGGGGCGGCACGTGCCGCAGGACGACGAGGTCGCCCGCGTAGGGCACGGCCGACGAGAGCAGACCGGCGACCACCGCGAAGCCGAGGGCGGCCCAGCTCATCCGCCCGGTCGCGACGAGCACCGCGACGACGGGCAGGTAGGCCGCGGCCGCGAGGGACGCGGCCACGGCCGGCGCCTGCAGCCCGGGCAGCCGGGTCCCGAGGAGCCGGTTGAGCAGGATGTACGCCACCCAGAGGCCGGCCGCGAAGAGCGCGAGCCCGATGCCCGGCCAGTCGCTGCTGGGGCCCGGCAGGATGAGGACGTAGACGCCGGCGCCGGCGACGACGGCGATCCCCGCGTGGAGGAGCCGGCGCGACCGGACGACGGCGACGGACAGCGGCCCGAGGAACTCCAGCGTCACCGCGAGCCCGAGACCGAGCCGGTCGATGGCCGTGTAGAGCGACAGGTTCATCACCGCGAAGACGCCGGCGAGCAGCAGTGCGGGCCACCATTGGCGCCACGTCATCGTCCGGACCGGCGGGCGGGCGAGCGGCACGAGCACCGCCGCCGCGACGAGCTGGCGGACGGCGACCACCCCCGCGGGGCCGATCGTCGCGAAGGCGTGGGCGCCCGTTGCGGCGCCGACCTGCGCGCTGAGCGCCGTGCCGAGCATCGTCGCCACGTGGACCGGGCGGGTCCGCCGGTTCCCGGCCCGGGCCGGCGTGCCGCTCCCCGCCCGGAGCGTGCCCGGGCCGGCGGCGTCGGTGGCGGCGGTCATGCGCCCCAGTGTCGACGCCCGGCACTCATACGAGAAATGCAGCCTGCGGTTGACTTGTACGCTGTACGTATGGATCGCGAGGCGCCGGGCGTCGACGTGCGGATGCTCCGGGCCCTCGTCGCCGTCGTCGACGAGGGGTCGTTCACGGACGCGGCGATCGTCCTCGGCGTCTCCCAGGCGTCCGTCAGCCGGGCGGTCGCCGCCCTCGAGACGACGCTCGGCGCCCGGCTGCTCCAGCGGACGACCCGGCACGTGGGGCTCACGGTCACGGGCCGCCGCGTGCTCGCGCACGCCCGGCGGGCGCTCGACGAGGTCGCGGCAGTGCGCCGCGTCGCGCAGGACGGCGGGGGTGAGCTCCGCGTCGGCTACGCGTGGTCGGCCCTGGGCCGGCACACGACCGCCGTCCAGCGCCGCTGGGCCGCCGAGCACCCGGGCTCGGCGCTCGTCCTCGTCCAGTCGAACACCCGGACGGCGGGGCTCGCCGACGGGATCGCGGACCTCGCCGTGCTGCGCCGGCCGGCGGACGACGACCGCGTCGCCGGCGTGGTCGTCGGGCTGGAGCGGCGGTACGCCGCGGTCGCGGCCACCGACCCGCTCGCCCGCCGCCGCCGGGTCCGGCTCGCGGACTTCGCCGGGCGGACGATCGGCGTCGACGCCCTCACCGGGACGACGTCGGAGGAGCTGTGGTCCAGTGGCGTCGCGCCGGCCGGTACCCGGGAGGTCCACGGGGTCGACGAGTGGCTCACCCTCGTCGCCGCCGGCCAGGCCGTCGGGATCACCTCCGAGGCGACGATGCGGCAGCACCCCCGCCCGGGGGTCGTGTACCGCCCCGTCGAGGACGCGCCACCGGTCGCCGTGACGCTCGCCTGGTGGCGGGACGACCCGCACCCGCAGCTCGCCGCCCTGCGCCGGCTCGTCGTCGAGGCCTACGGGACGTCGTCCGACTGAGCGCGCGTGCCCTCAGTCCCCGAACCGGACCGCGACCGCGCGGACGGGGGCGCCGTCCGCCCCGACGAACGCGACCGGCAGGAGCATGACGAACGGGTCCGCCCAGTCGACCGCCCCGAGGTTCGTGAGGTTCTCGGCGATGACGCCGTCGACGGCTGCGACGAGATGGTGGACCGGGAACCCGACGCCGGGATGGTCGTCGTCCGGGGTCTCGTCGATGTTGATCGCGTCGATGCCGATCGTCCGGACGCCGAGGTCGAGCAGGCGCCGGCAGCAGTCCGCGTCGAGGTAGGGGTGGTCGAAGTACGCGGGGGTCCCGTAGTGCCGGGACCAGCCGGTGCGCAGCAGGACGACGGTGCCCGGGGTGATCCGGTCGGCGACGGGTTCGACGAGGTCCCAGGTGAGTGCGCCACGGGCGGGCAGCGCGGCCGCGTCGACGACGACCGCCGGCCCGAGGAACCGCTCGAGCGGGACGGCGTCGATCCGGAGCCCGCTCTCCTCGAAGTGGTACGGCGCGTCGACGTGCGTGCCCGACTGCGACCCGAGGTGCACGTCGAGCAGGTTGAACCCGTGCTCGGCGACCGTGCTGTGCACCTCGAACCGCGGCACCGGGTCACCCGGGTAGACGACCGTGCCCGGGCCGACGGGGACGGACAGGTCGACGATCCGGCTCACGCGCATCGGTCAGGTGTACCGCAGCGACGGTGCCGGTGCGCATATGCGGTTGGCCGTGGCGCGCCCGGTTGGGAGGCTTGGCGGCGTGGACCACGGATCCGGCGCCGGGCTGCTGCACCGGCTCACCTCGTACACGCCGACGCGGGGCTGGGACGTCCCGGTGGACGACCCGCGGGTGCGGCACGACCTCGCCCCGAACGACCCCGCGACCCGGCCGCCGCAGTTCAAGGGCTACCCGGGCGACCTGCCCGCCGTCACCCTGCCGACCGGGCTCGCCCCGCCGGACGCCGCCGCGGTCGACGTGCTCGCCGGCCGGGTGCCGGACGCGGTGGCCGGGCCCGACCTCGCCGCGCTCGGGCGGGTGCTGTTCCTCGGGGCCGGCGTCGTCCGCACCGCGCGCCGGGGCGACGGCGAGCCGTTCGCCTTCCGGGCGTCCGGGTCGGCCGGTGCCCGGTTCCCGCTCGAGGTCTACGTGAGCGCGGTGGACGTCGACGGGTTGCCGGACGGCGTCCACTGGTACGACGCGCAGCGGCACGCCCTGGTGCGCGTCGGGCCGCCGGCGTCCGGCCGGGCGACGACGCTCGTCGTCACCGGCGTGCCGTGGCGCACCGGCTGGCGGTACGCCGAGCGCGGCTGGCGGCACCTGTACTGGGACGCCGGGACGCTCGTCGCCCAGCTCGAGGCGGCCGCCGCGAGCGCCGGTCTGTGCCCGCGGCTGCGCACGCTCTTCCCGGACGCCGCCGTCCGGGCGCTCGTCGGGGCGGACGGCGTCCACGAGTACCCGCTGGCGCTCCTGACGTTCGGCGACGACGCGCCCGCCGTGACGCCCGCTGCGACCGCGACGTCCGGCGCGTTGCCGGAGGTCGAGCTGCCGCTGTGCACCGCGGCGCAGCGGGCCGGGGAGCGGGACGTCCTCGGTGACCCCTGGCCGGTCGGCGCGCAGGTGCCGGCGGACGTCCCGGTCCCGCTCGCCGGCGCGGCGGACGCGGCCCCGCCGACCCTCGACGAGGTCATCCTGCGCCGCGGCTCGCAGCGGCTCATGGACCGGGGCCGCACGCTCCCGCGCGCGCACCTCGAGTGGTCGACGGCCGTCGCGACGCGCGGCGTCGACGTCCCGCACCACGTCGCCGCCCACGGCGTCGACGGCCTCGCACCCGGGCTGTACCGCTGGCCGGACCTCGGGTCGCCGCTGCGCGCCGGCGACCTGCGCGACGAGCTCTACCGGCTCGCCCTCCGCCAGGACCTCGCCGGGGACGCGGCCTACGTCGTCCTGTCCTCCGCTGACCCGCTGACCCTCGACGACCGGACCTACCGTGACGCCCAGCTCGCCGCCGGGATCGTCGAGGGCCGGCTGCACCTCGCCGCCTACGCGCTCGGCGCCGGTGCCTCCGGGATGACGTTCTACGACAGCGACCTGCCGGCCCTGCTCGGCGGCCCGGACGACGTCGTCGGCCTGCTCCTCACCTGCGTCGGCGTGCCGGAGTACGCCTCGCGCCCGGGCGGCGGCCCCGGCGCGCCGGTGGAGGTCCGGATGGTCACGCCGCGGATGGGGGACCTCTGACGATCGAGCTGCGCCCGCTCACGCACGCCGACGCCCCGGCGCACTGCGCCGGCGAGGACGACGAGACCGTGCGCTGGCTCACGGGCGGGTACGGCACCGTCGGCGCGGTCGGCACCCGGGCGGCCCTGCGGATCGAGCCCGGGAACAGCGCGTCGCTGCGCGTCGCGGAGAAGGCCGGGTTCGCGCTCCTGCGGGAGGTCGTGCCGGCGACGGACACCCACCCCGACGGGGCGCCGGTCACCTTCCGGGTGTTCGTCCGCGACCTGTGACCCGCGGACGACGCCGACCGCGCCGCGCGCCGAATTGCCTGGCCCCGAAGGGCTCCGGTCGGGCACGGTGGGGTGATGGTCCTCCCCGCCGAACGGCCCCGCCGCACCGACGACGTCGACCCCGCCACGCTCGCGATCCGGGCCACGGGCCTCGTGAAGCGCTTCGGGTCCGGGCCGCACGCGGTGGACGCCGTCCGTGACCTGTCGGTGAGCGTGCGGCAGGGCGAGCGGGTGGCGTACATCGGGCCGAACGGCGCCGGGAAGTCGACGTCCATCAAGATCCTCACGGGCATCCTGCGGCCGACGCACGGCTCGGCGACCGTGCTCGGGCTCGTGCCGTGGCAGGACCGCCGCCGGCTCGCCGCGCGGACCGGCACCCTCTTCGGCCAGCGCTCGCAGCTGTGGTTCGAGCTGACGCCCCGGCAGTCGTTCCGGATGCTCGCCGCGATCTACGGCCTCGACCGGGGGCGTGAGCAGCGCCGCGTCGCCGAGCTCGGCGAGCTGCTCGACGCGGCCGACCTCTTCGACGCCCCGGTCCGGACCCTCTCGCTCGGCCAGCGGATGCGCTGCGAGCTGGCGGCCTGCCTGCTCCACGAGCCGGAGATCCTCTTCCTCGACGAGCCGACGATCGGCCTCGACCTGCTCGCCAAGCGCCGGCTGCGCGAGCTGCTCGTCGAGCTCAACGAGGCGGCCGGGACGACGGTCTTCCTCACCTCGCACGACGTCGCCGACATCGAGCACGTCGCCGAGCGGGTCGTCGTCATCGACCACGGCCGGGTCGTCTACGACGACGACGTCCCGACGCTGCGGCGCAGCCTGCTCGCGACGAAGCTCGTCGACGTCGGGCTCGGCGGCCCGGCACCGGTCATCGTGCTGGACGGCGTCCGTGAGGTCGCACGGGACGACGCCCTGCTGCGGCTGTCGGTCGACACGACGCGGACGTCGATCCGGTCGGTGCTCGACGTCGTCCTCGACCGGTGCGACGTCGTCGACATCTCGGTCGTCGACCCGCCGCTGGAGCAGGTCATCGCGGAGATCTTCGCGGCGGAGCAGGTGTGAGCGCGCCCGTCCGGGGCCCGGCCGTGCCGACCTCCCCGGGCCTGACACCGGCCCTCGTGCTCCGCCGGCTCGCCGTCCCGGCGGCGACGGCGAGCCGGCGCGTCCTCGCCGACCGCGGCGGCCTCGTCACGTCCGTCGTCTTCTTCCTCCTCGTCTCGGTCGTCCTCTCGGCGCTCTGGCGCGCCGCGGCGGGCCCGTCGGGCACCGTCGTCGGGTACACGGCGGCCGAGCTCACCTGGTACGCGTTCGCCGCCGAGGCCGCGGTGTGCACGATCGACCTGCGGCTCATCGAGCGGATCGGCGAGGACATCTCCTCCGGCTCGGTCGCGGTGGAGATGCTCCGGCCGCTGCCGGTCGTCGCCGTCCGGCTCGCGGTCGAGGCCGGGCGCGCCCTGGGCCGGCTCGTCGCCCTGGTCGTCGTCGGGTCGGGGGTCGCCTGGCTGCTCGCCGGACCGCCGCCGGACGCCCTGCACGGGCTCCTCGCGCTCGTGTCGCTCGTGCTCGGCGTCGTCGTCAACGTCGCCGCGCAGCACGTCGTCGCGTCCGCGGCGTTCCGGCTGCGGGACGTGCGGGCGACCTGGTTCCTCTACCAGAAGACGGTCTTCATCCTCGGCGGCATGCTCCTGCCGCTCGAGGTGCTGCCCGGCGCCCTGCGGACGCTGGCCCTGTGGTGCCCGTTCATGGCGATGGCGTACGCCCCGGCGCGCCTGGCCACCGGTCACGGGACGGCGCTGCTGCTGCTCGTGCAGGTCGGCTGGCTCGTCGTCCTCGTGGCCGCCGCGGCGTTCGTCTTCGCCCGGGGCCAGCGCCGGCTCGAGGTCGTGGGCGGATGAGCCAGACCCTCGCCGTGGTGCGGGCCGCGTTCACCGACGCGACCGCGCGGCCCGCGGCCTTCTGGACCCAGGTCGGCGCGATGATGGCGAACGACCTGGCGATGATCGCGTTCTGGATCCTCTTCTTCCACCAGGTCCGTTCCGTGCGGGGCTGGGACGCCGACCGGGTCTTCCTGCTGTTCGCGATCCTCGCGACCGCCGCCGGCATCGTCCTGGGCTTCCTCTCGAACGCCCGCCGGATCCCCGAGCTCGTCGAGACCGGCTCCCTCGACGAGGCGCTTTCCCTGCCCATGAGCCCGCTGCGCTACCTGCTCGTGCGGCGCGTCGACACGGTGAACGTCGGCGACGTCGTCTTCGGGGTCGTGCTCTTCCTCGTGACCGGGCACCCGACGCCGCAGCGGGCCGCGCTCTTCGTCGGGGGCGTCGTCGTCGCCGCGACGCTGCTCACGGCGTTCCTCGTGACCCTCGGCTCCGTCGTGTTCTTCACCGGCCGCGGCGAGCCGGGCGCACTGGGGATGCACGCGATCCTGCTGCTCGCCGGCTATCCCGTCGACATCTTCACCGGCGCCGCGAAGGGGCTGCTCTACACCCTCGTGCCGGCAGCCTTCGTCGCCGCCGTCCCGGCCCGGATCGTCGACGCGCCGTCCTGGCGGGACGTCGCGCTCATGCTGCTCGCGACGGTGGTGTTCGTCCTGCTGGCCCGGACGGCGTTCGGTCTGGGGCTGCGGCGTTACACGTCCGGCTCGGCGTGGGGCCGGGCCTGAGCACCCGGCCCCACGACCGGCTCAGGCGGACGGGACCGCGGGCTCGCTCGTGCGCAGGTCCGCGACGGCGGGGACGGTGTCCGGCGCCTGCGACGGGCGGCCCTGCGTGAGGTGCTCGGGGAGGAACAGGACGTCGGTGGTGCGGCTGATCGTCGTGACGTCGACCGGGGCGCCGGCCAGGTCGTGCGCGGTGTAGCCGAGGCCGGCGAGCCGGTCGAAGGCCGCGAGCTCGGCGTCCCAGTCGGGGTGCTGGGTGCCCCAGCCGATCTCGCAGAGGATCGCCGGCCGCGGCGACCACCGCTCGAGCGCCGCGAGCATCCCGCCGAAGACCCGCCACTCGGCGCCCTCGACGTCGATCTTCACCAGGCACGGCGTGCCCTCGACGCCGACGCCGTCGAACGTGTCCACCGCGACGGTCACGGGCACCATGTCGGCGCTCGTGCGGCCCTTGACCATCGTGTTCCACCCGAGGTTGCCCTGCGCCGCGACGTAGAGCTCGACGTCCGCGGCGGCGTCGCTCAGCCCGACCTCGTGGACGACGGCGGTGCACGGCAGCCGCTCCGCGGTGACCCGGCACAGCTCGGCGAGGTGCGGCAAGGGCTCGAACAGGTGGACGGTGCCGCGGAAGCGGGCCTGCTCGCAGAGCGTCTGGCTGAAGTAGCCGATGTTCGCCCCGACATCGAGCACCAGCCCGTCGGGGTCGACGTAGGGCGCGACCGCGCCGATGAGGCGTTCGTAGTTCGGCCGGCGCCGCTCGAACCAGGCGAGGGCGTCGGCGTAGCTGACGGACGTCGCCTGGTGCACCGGCGGCGCGGGCGGGGCCGGCTTGGGCTTCGGCGGGGCCGGCTTCGGGGGCGCCGGCTTCGGCGCGGCAGCAGCCGTCGAGGAGACCGTCCGCAGGGTGCCCGGCCACACGAGACGGGCGACCTGGCGGCGCCCCGAGCGCACCAGCTCGGCCGGTCCGCCGCGCCGGTAGGCACGGACGAGCCGGCGTGCTGCTGCATGCGCCCGGGTACGGACGGCGCTCACGGACCCTCTGTCGGACACCCTCGTCACCTCGACATCAACGATTCCGGGCACGCCAAGCATGTCGCTCAGCGTGTTCGATCAACAGCGGAATGTAGTGCATTCTGTCGTCGGGCGGGCGGCTCACGGCGGAGAGGGGCCGACCGGTGCCGGGACCCGTCGACGGGCCGGACCGCACGAAACACGCGTGACACCTGACGACGGGACGCTATCGACGTGACGGCAGCCGACAGCAGCGGGCGCTGGTCCCCGCCCCGGGACACCGCGGAGCACGCACGCCTCGCGGAGGCGGCGGGCCCGGACGCGCCCTGGCGGCTGTGGGGCCCCTACGTCGCGGGGCGGCAGTGGGGCACGGTCCGGGAGGACTACTCGGCGTCCGGCGACGCGTGGAACGCCTTCCCGTTCGACCACGCGCACAAGCGCGCCTACCGCTGGGGCGAGGACGGGCTCGGCGCGGTCTGCGACCGGTTCGGCTTCCTCAACCTCGGCGTCGCGCTGTGGAACACCCGCGACGACCGGATCAAGGAGCGGCTCTTCGGGCTGGCCAACGGCGAGGGCAACCACGGCGAGGACGTCAAGGAGTACTGGTGGGCCGTCGACGGCACCCCGACGCACTCCTGGATGCAGTGGATGTACCGGTACCCGCAGGCCGCGTTCCCGTACGAGCAGCTGCGCGCGGAGAACGCCGCACGCGGCCGTGACGAGCGCGAGTACGAGCTCGGCGACACGGGTGTCCTCGACGGCAACCGGTTCTTCGACGTCCTCGTCACGTACGCGAAGGCGGACCCGGACGACCTCTGCGTCGAGATCACGGCGACGAACCAGGGCCCCGACGCCGCCCCGCTGCACCTGCTGCCGCAGCTGTGGTTCCGCAACACGTGGGCCTGGGGCCGGGACGGCCGCAAGCCCACGATGCACCAGCTGCTGCCGCCGACGTTCACGGTGACCGGGCTGGAGGCCGTCGAGGTCGAGCACGCCCACCTCGGCCGCTACCACCTCGCGGCCGAGGGCACGCCCGTGCTCCTGTTCTGCGACAACGAGACCGACGCCGTCGAGCTCTTCGGTGCCGCCCGGAACGCGACCCCGTACCCGAAGGGCTCGGTCGACAGGCGGGTCGTCCACGGGGACACGAGCGTCGTCAACCCGTTCGACGAGGGCACCAAGGTCGCCGTCTGGTACGTCTTCGACGCGGTCCCGGCAGGCGAGTCGGTGACGGTCCGGCTCCGGCTCGGCCGTGCGCTGCCGACGGCCGCCACGTTCGGTCCGGAGTTCGACGCGGTGCTCGCCGCGCGCCGGCAGGAGGCGGACGACTTCTACGCGCAGGTCGTGCACCCCGACATGCCGGACGAGGACCGGCACGTCGCCCGTCGGGCCTACGCCGGCCTGCTGTGGACCAAGCAGGTCTACCGGTACGACGTCCAGGAGTGGCTCGAGACCGACCCCTCACCGGACCCCGCCCCGGGCCGGCGCGACACGCCGGGCGTGCGGAACACCGGGTGGAAGCACCTGTACCTCGCGGACGTGCTCTCCATGCCCGACGAGTGGGAGTACCCGTGGTTCGCCGCGTGGGACCTCGCGTTCCACGCGATCCCGCTCGCGCACGTCGACCCCGGCTTCGCCAAGGAGCAGCTGCTCCTCATGTGCCGTGAGTGGGCGATGCACCCGAACGGCCAGCTCCCGGCGTACGAGTGGGCGTTCGGCGACGTCAACCCGCCCGTGCACGCGTGGGCCGCCTGGCACGTCTACCGGATCGACGGCTACCGCGACAAGGACTTCCTCATCCGGGTCTTCACCAAGCTGCTCCTCAACTTCTCCTGGTGGGTCAACCGCAAGGACGCCAACGGTTCCAACGTCTTCGAGGGCGGCTTCCTCGGGATGGACAACATCGCGCTGTTCGACCGGTCGGCACCGCTGCCGCCGGGCTTCCGCCTCGAGCAGTCGGACGCGACGAGCTGGATGGCCTTCTACTGCCAGCAGATGTTCAAGATCGCGCTCGAGCTCGCGCGCACCGACAAGGCGTGGGACGACGTCGCGACGAAGTTCTTCGAGCACTTCCTCGCGATCGCCCAGGCGATGCGGTCGTTCGGCTCGCAGGGCGAGAGCCTGTGGCACGAGGAGGACGGCTTCTTCTACGACATGCTCGTCGCCCCCGACGGCTCGACCCAGCCGCTGCGGGTGCGTTCGATGGTCGGGCTGCTGCCGATCCTCGCGGCGACCGAGGTGCCGGCCTGGGTCGGCGAGGAGTGCCCGGATCTGTCCGCCCGGATGCGCTGGCTGCAACGCCGCCGCCCCGAGCTGGTCCGCCCGCTGCTGTTCTCCAAGGGGGCGGGGGAGCGCAAGATCCTGCTCTCCCTCGTCGACCCGACCCGGCTGCGGCGCATCCTCGAGCGGGTCTTCGACCCCGAGGAGTTCTTCTCCCCGTACGGGATCCGCTCGCTCACGGCGTCCTGCCGGCAGCCGATCACCGCGCACGTCGCGGGCCGGGACGCCTCGATCGAGTACGAGCCGGGGGAGTCCCGGACGAACCTGTTCGGCGGCAACTCGAACTGGCGCGGGCCGATCTGGTTCCCGGTGAACGTCCTGCTCGCCGACAAGCTCCGCACCATCGGCCGGCACTTCGGCGACACGTTCCAGATCGAGATCCCGACCGGCTCGGGCAAGCTCCACACCCTCGTCGAGGCCGCCGACATCATCGACAACGGCCTCACGGCGCTGTTCCGGCCGGTGGCGGGCCGCCGCCCCGCGGACGGCGACCGGATCGAGGCCTCGCCCGACCCGCTCTGGGCCGACCACCCGACGTTCAGCGAGTACTTCGACGGCGACACCGGCGAGGGCCTCGGGGCGAGCCACCAGACCGGCTGGACGGCGCTCGTGGCGCACCTGCTGAACCCCAGGCTGCCCCCGGACCCGCGGCGCAAGGGCTGGGCCTGAGACCGCAGCCCCGGGCGCTCGCGGGCCTCAGCTCGCGAGCGCCTGCCCGCCGCCCGTGAGGTACCGCAGCGCCGAGGCGGTGTCGGGGCAGGCCTGCGCCCGCACCCCGCCGCCCACCGTGCCCCAGCCGCGGACGACCACCGCGACGAGCCCGTTCGCGCCGACGACCGCGACCCGGCAGCGCCGCGGGCCGTAGGTGCGCCGGTTGGCGAGCTTGGCCTCGGACAGCAGGCGCGGCGACGGGAGCATGCCGTGGATGTCGACGAGGACCAGCGGTGTGCCCTCCGCCCGCGCCACCTCCTGCTCGCTCGCGGCGACCCGGGCAATCAGGGTCGCCTCGTCGGTGCTGCGCAGGTCGACGTACAGGTAGGGGACCCCGCCGTGGTCGCGCCACTCGCACCCGTCCATGCCCACCTCCTCAGAACCGGCCGCGCGCAGGCGGTCGGGCCGGCCCCGGCGGCCGGCATGTCCATGATCGGCGGACCCGACCCGGTCCGGGAGCCGCCGCCCGGTCGACGGCCGCACGGGTGAGCCGTCACCGGTCGTGACCGGTCGGCGCACGGGCGACGGTGCGACGTCCGGTGCTCCGGCCCGGGCGCAGGGACCGGTGCCGGTCGCAGCCCGCCGCGCGGATGCTCGGGTCGATGCTCGGGTCCGGATGGCCGTGATCACGACGCAGGGGACCCGAGCGCGGACCCGAGCTCGCCCCGTCACGGCTGCGTCTGTCGTCGCAGGGGTGGTGCACGTCAGGGCGTGCGCCCGGGCGGCGGCGCTGCGGGCAGCGTGGCTCGCTGGTGATGGCAGAGCAAAGCACCCGGCAGTGGAGCGGTGACCTCCGGCGCCCGGCGTCGGGAACCGGGGGTCAGCGGACGGCGGACGGTGCCGGCCGCCGTGAGCTCAGGAGCAGCGTCGCGGCCGCGACGGCGAGCGCCGCGGCGACCCCCGCCGAGCCGCCGCCGGTGAGCACGTGCCACGTGAGGCTGTGGCCGCCGCCGCCCGCGAGCAGGGCGGCGACGCCGTCGTGCGCCGCGCCCGTGAGCGCGGCACCGAGGACGGCACCGGCTGCGACGGCCCGCAGCCGCAGGCCGGGGAGGCGCCGCCCCCGCGCCGCGGCCGGCTCGACGGGGGCCGGGGCGGCGCGGCGCCACCGCAGGACCAGGTCGACCACGAGGACGACGAGCCCGAGCGCGCTGCAGACGACCTGGGCCCACTCGGCGCCGGAGTACCGGCCGTGCACCTGCGCGAGCCAGGGCACGTGCTCGGAGCCCCAGTGGCCGTCGTGCGTGAAGCCGTCCCAGAGCACGTGCGTCGCCGCGCCGACGACGAGCGAGACGACCGTCATGCCGAGCGCCGCGGGCCGCAGGTACCGGCGCAGCCCGCTGCCGGCGTCCGGGTGCAGCCGGCGGCGGACCGCCGCCGGGGCCAGCAGGACGGCCGCCGGGGCGAGCAGCGCCTGCCACACCGCGAAGACGGCCAGACCGAGGACGACGTCCGCGCCGAGGACGCCGGCCACCGCCTCGTGGGTGAGGCCGGAGCCGAACGGCGACGGGACGTAGTACGGGATGTCGGGCGCCATGCTCCCGATGACGAGCGCGGCCGGGACGAGCGCGACCCGTCCGCGGGTCCAGCGCATGAGCGGCAGGACGGCGGCGGGGTGGCTCCCGGTGAACGGCATGCACCCACGCTAGGCAGACCGGCGGCGCCGACGCCCCGCCGTCGCGGTGCGTCCACGGGGTCTCCACGGGATCCCCACACCCGGGCGGCGCGCTACACCGTGCGCCGGTAGGCCCGCCCCTCCCACGGCCCCAGCCGCAGGCCGCCGTCCGGCGCGGCGTCGCCCGCGACCACCTCCGCGCCCGACCACAGGTGCGCCTGCGGCACGTCGGGCTCCCGCTCCTGCGCCGTGAAGTTGCCCAGCACGAGGATCTCGGTGGGCCCGAGCCGCCGCGTGAACGCGTACACGTGCGGGTCGTCGGGCAGGAGCATCGTGAAGTCGCCGAGCGCGACGGCGGGCTCGGTGTGCCGCAGGTCCGCGAGCCTGCGGTAGTGGTGCGCCACGGACGACGGGTCGGCCCACGCGGCGGCGACGTTGATGTCGGTGTGGTTCGGGTTCACCGCAATCCACGGCGTGCCGGTCGTGAACCCCGCGCCCGGGCCGTCGTCCCACTGCATGGGGGTGCGGGCGTTGTCCCGGCTCATCGGCCGCAGCGCCGCGAGGACGTCGTCCGGGTCCTGCCCGGCCGCGACCGCCTCGCGGTAGTGGTTGAGCGACTCGACGTCCCGGAAGTCGGTGATCGCGGGGAACGGCGCGTTCGTCATGCCGATCTCCTCGCCCTGGTAGACGTAGGGCGTGCCGCGGTGCAGGTGCAGGACGGTCGCGAGCATCTTCGCCGCGGCGACCCGGTGCTCGCCGTCGTCGCCCCACCGCGACACGATCCGCGGCTGGTCGTGGTTGTCCCAGTAGAGGCTGTTCCAGCCGGTCTCCGCGAGCCCGGTCTGCCAGCGCCCGAAGGTTGCCTTGAGCGCGCGCAGGTCGAAGGGGACCGGATCCCACTTCGAGGCGCCGTGGTCGATCCCCACGTGCTCGAACTGGAACACCATGTCGACCTCCGCCCGCGCCGGGTCGGTGAACAGCCGGGCGTCCTCGACCGTGACGCCCGGCATCTCGCCGACGGTGAGCAACCGGTCGGACCGGCCCGCGAAGACCTCGCGGTGCATCTCGGCGAGGAACTCGTGGATCCGGGGCCCGCACGTCCAGTGCGGGGACCCGTCCCCGAGCGCCGCACCGCCCGCGCCGGCCGCGGCCGCGACGTGCCCCTCGGGCAGCGACCCGTCGTCGCCGACCGCCTTGCTGATGAGGTTGACGACGTCCATCCGGAAGCCGTCGACGCCGCGGTCGAGCCAGCGCCGCATCATCGCGTAGACCGCCTGCCGGACCTCCGGGTTCTCCCAGTTCAGGTCCGGCTGCTGCGTCGCGAACAGGTGGAGGTAGTACTCCCCGGTCGCCTCGTCGTACGTCCAGGAGGGGCCGGAGAAGAACGACGCCCAGTTCGTCGGCTCCGCGCCGGGAGCACCGGGGGTCATGCCCTCGCGGGCGGGCCGCCACCAGTACCAGTCGCGCTTCGGGTCGTCGCGCGACGAGCGGGACGCGACGAACCACGGGTGCTCGTGCGAGGTGTGGTTGACGACGAGGTCCATGACCAGGCGCATGCCCCGCGCGTGCAGCCCCTCCACGAGGGCGTCGACGTCCGCGAGCGTGCCGAACGTGGGGTCGACGTCCTCGTAGTCGCTGATGTCGTAGCCGTTGTCGTGCTGCGGCGACCGGTACACCGGCGACAGCCACACGACGTCGACGCCCAGCCGCTCGAGGTGGTCCAGGTGGTCGATGACGCCGCGCAGGTCACCGATCCCGTCACCGTCCGAGTCGGCGAAGCTGCGCGGGTAGACCTGGTAGACGACGGCGGAGGTCCACCAGGGCGGGGCTGCGGGGTCCATGCCCGAACGGTCCCAGCCGTCCGCGGGCGGGGCAAGGCGCACGGGCCGGGGTCGACGAGCGGCGGCCGGTGATCGACGGCAGGCTGACGGCCATGACCTCGTCGCAGACACCTGCCCCGCTGGAGACCGACGTCGTCGTCATCGGCGGCGGACCGCCCGGGGAGAACGTCGCGGGCACGGTCCGCGCCGCCGGCCTCGAGTGCGTGCTCGTCGAGCGCGAGCTGTTCGGCGGCGAGTGCTCGTACTGGGCGTGCATCCCCAGCAAGGCCCTGCTCCGCCCGCTCGACGTGCGCGCCGCGGCGACCCGGCTGCCCGGGCTCACCGTCGGCGAGGTCGACGCCGCGGCCGTCCTCGCACGGCGCGACTGGTTCACCGGCCGTTCGGGCGACGCCCCGTTCGTGCACGACGACGCGTCCCAGGAGTCGTGGGTCGCGAGCACCGGGGCCGTCGCCCTGCGCGGCGACGCACGGCTCGACGGGCCGCGCCGGGTCGTCGTCGAGACCTCCGACGGCGCCCGCACCGTGCTCGCCAGGCAGGCCGTCGTCCTCGCCGTCGGGACCGACGCCGCGGTCCCGGACGTCCCGGGGCTGCGGGCCGCCGCGCCGTGGACGAGCCGGGAGGCGACCGACGCCCGGGCCGTCCCGCGCCGGCTGCTCGTCCTCGGCGGCGGGGTCGTCGCCTGCGAGATGGCGCAGGCGTTCCGCGGTCTCGGCGCCGCCGAGGTCACCGTCGTCGAGCGCGGCGAGCGGCTGCTCGGACGGTCCGAACCCGTTGCGGGAGAGCTGGTCCGGGCCGCGTTCGAGGAGGCGGGCATCGACGTCCGCACCGGCACCGGCGTCGTCCGGGTGAGCCGCCCGCAGGCCGGCGGCGAGGTGAGCGCCGAGCTGGACGACGGCACGACCGTCGTCGCGGACGAGATCCTCGTCGCGACCGGCCGGTCGCCGCGGACGGCCGGGCTGGGGCTGGAGTCGGTGGGGCTGACCGCCGAGCACCTGCAGCGCGGCTACGTCCCCGTCGACGACACCCTCGCCGTGACCGGGCCGGCCCTCGACCCGGCGGCACCGTGGCTCTACGCCGTCGGTGACGTCAACGGCCGGAACCTGCTGACCCACATGGGCAAGTACCAGGCCCGGGCCTGCGGTGCCGCCGTCGCCGCCCGCGCCGCGGGGCGCACGGTGGCCCCCGACGCACGGTTCACCGCCGCCACCGCGACCGCCGACGGGCTCGGTGCCCCCGCCGTCGTGTTCACCGACCCGCAGGTCGCCTCCGTCGGCCTCACCGAGGCGGCGGCGCGCGACCGCGGCCTCGACGTGCACGTCGTCGAGTACGACCTCGGGTCGGTGTCCGGCGCCGCCCTGCTCGCGGACGGCTACCGGGGGAGCGCCCGGATCGTCGTCGACCGGGCCCGCCGGGTCGTCGTCGGCGCGACCTTCGTCGGCCAGGACGTCGCCGAGCTCCTCCACTCCGCGACGGTCGCCGTCGTCGGCGAGGTGCCGCTCGAGCGGCTCTGGCACGCGGTCCCGTCGTTCCCGACGATCAGCGAGGTGTGGCTGCGGCTGCTCGAGGCCTACCCGGACGCGGCGGCCGCCGACCGGGTCTGACGCCGTCCCCGGCACATCCTTCGCGCACGGTCACGGATCCCGGCATCCGGGATGATCCCCAGGAACGCGAATGGGTCCTCGCTCGTCGGGCAGTGCAGGCGCACGTACCGACCGACGACACGAGAAGGAGACCCCCATGGGCCTGTTCAAGGGTGCCGCCAAGGCCGGGATCGCTGCCAAGGCCATCCAGGTCGTCCGCCGCGAGGCGGCCAAGCCGCAGAACCAGGCGAAGGCCAAGGAGCTGTTCGCCAAGCTGCAGAACCGCCGCCGTCCGAACGGCACGCCGCCGGCGAACCGTCCGCTCTGACGCGGCCGCAGGGCCGCGGCCGGTGATGACCGTCAGACGCTGACGGTCATCACCGAGCCGAGCACGCTGCCCACCTGCGCGAGCCGGTAGAGCTCGCTGCGGTGGAAGTCCACGCCCTCCTGGCGGACCAGGAGCAGGCCCAGGGGACCGTTGCCGATCGGCACGAGTGCGGTCCCGCTGTACGCCCGGTCGGTCGCCGGATCCGTGAGAGTCACCGAACCCAGGCGCAGCGGCGCGGTGATCCGGACGGCGTCCGGGGCCGGCGCGTCGCGGCTGACCGCGAGCACGTCCTCGTGGGCCCCGGTCGCGTCGAAGACGAGGACGGCGGCCCAGTCGGCGCCGAGCGCCCCCGGCGCGCCGTCGACGAGCGTCCGCACGGCGCGGTCCGGTTGCGCGAGAACCTGCTGGCACAGCTCGAGGTCGGTGTGCCCGGTGACCGGCGGGACCGGCTGCTGGACGCCCGCGACCTGGATCCCGGGCTCCGCGCTGACCGCCGAGGTCACCGCCGCGAGGTGGACGGCGTCCCGCACGTTCACGAAGACGTCGTCCAGGGCGCGGCCCGCCTGGCTCTCGAGCACGTCCACCGCGGCGATGTCGCCGCCGGCCGCGCCGATGGCCGTGGTGACCCGGCCCAGCGTGCCGGGCGAGTCCGGGACGCTGATCCTCAACCGCGCGAGCACGTCGCCTCCTCGGATCCGTTCACCTGGTGCTTCGGGTCAGCCAAGCATCTCAGAGCCGCGTTCCGAGGGTGTTTCACCGTCCCGTCATGATGGGGCCGTGACCGGTGACGCCTGGGCGAGTGCGTGAGGGGCACCGCCGTCACGCTGCGGTCGATCGCCGTCCCGGCCTACGGCCCGCCGCTGCTCTACGGCATCGGCCAGGGCGCCGTCGCTCCCGCGATCGCGCTCTCGGCCCGCGACCTCGGGGCCTCCGTCGGGGTCGCCGGACTCGTCGTGGCGGTGCTCGGCGTCGGGCAGATCGCCGGCGACGTCCCCGCCGGGGCGCTGGCCGCCCGGATCGGCGAACGCCGGGCCATGCTGCTCGCGGTCGCCGTCGCGGTGGCCGCCCTCGTGGGCTGCCTGCTCGCGCCGACGGTCGCCGTCCTCGGCACGTCGGTGTTCGTCCTCGGCCTCGCGAACAGCGTCTTCGGGCTCGCCCGCCAGACGTACCTGTCGGAGGTCGTCCCGCTGCACCTGCGCGCGCGGGCGCTGTCGACGCTCGGCGGCACGCTGCGAATCGGGATGTTCGCCGGGCCGTTCCTCGCGGCGCCGGCCATCCGGGTCGGCGGCACCGACGCGGCGTACGCCCTGCACCTCGTCGTCGCCGTCCTCGCCGCCGTGGTGCTGCTCGTCGTCCCCGACCTGACCCGGCCTGCCGACGGCCGCTCCGCGAAGCCGCGGCAGGCCCGCCCCGCGGGGGTCGCCGCCGTCGTCCGGAGGCACCGGCGGGTGCTCGTGCACCTGGGGACCGCCGTCCTGCTCGTCGGGGCGGTCCGGGCGTCGCGGCAGGCTGTCATCCCGCTGTGGGCCGACCACCTCGGGCTCGACGCGGCGACGACGAGCCTCGTCTACGGCGTGAGCGGCCTGCTCGACACGCTCCTGTTCTACCCGTCGGGCAAGGTCATGGACCTGCGCGGCCGGGCCTTCGTCGCCGTCCCGTCGATGGCGGTGCTCGGGCTGGCGCACCTGCTGCTGCCGCTCACCGGCGGTCTGCCGTCGCTCGTGGCCGTCGCCGTCCTCATGGGCGTCGGGAACGGGATGGGGGCCGGCGTGGTCATGGTCGTCGGCGCGGACGTCGCCCCGCCGCGCAGCCGGGCGGAGTTCCTCGGAGTCTGGCGGCTCTTCCACGACGCGGGCAGCGCCGCCGGGCCGCTCGTCGTCTCCGCCGTCACGGCCCTGGTCGCCCTCGGACCGGCGGTCGCCGTCATGGGGCTCGTGGGGGTCGGTGCCGCCGGCCTGCTCGCCCGCAGGCTGCCCGGCGTCGCGCCCGGCGGGGCCGCCCCGGCAGGTCGGGCCGGCCCGGATGCCGGACAATGACGTCGAGAGCGATGCGTGCCGGACGGCGCGGCGCACCGGTCGGGTGACGCCCGCACCGGCAGGAGGGGTGGCATGACCGACCGGCGGACCGTGGACCGAGCGACGGCCAAGAAGTGGAAGGACCTGCTCGCGAGCGAGCGGGAGGCGGCCCAGCTGTACGAGCGTCTCGCCGCCGGCGAGAGCGGTGAGCGGGCCGACATCCTCCGCGAGCTCGCGGAGGTCGAGCGGCGGCACGCGGCGCACTGGGAGAGCCGGCTGCGCGAGGCCGGGCAGAAGGTGCCCGAGCCGACCGGTCCGGGGCTGCGGACGCGCACCATGGGCCTGGCCGCCCAGCGGCTGTCCCTCGACGCCGTGCTGCCGCTCATCGAGCGGGCCGAGCGCGGCGACGCGGGCATCTACGACGCGGACCCGGACGCCGCCCCCGGCATGGCGGACGACGAGCGCGGCCACGCCAGGACCCTCGCCGCGCTGCGGGACGGCGGCAACGGCGGGGGAGCGGACGGCCGCGCGAAGGGCGGCCCGGGAGGGCGGCCCCAGGACGCCCCCGGCCGGATCAACCGCCGTGAGCCGTGGCACCGCGGCGACCGCTCCGGGGCGCTGCGGGCCGGCATCTTCGGGGTGAGCGACGGGCTCGTCTCGAACACCGCGCTCGTCATGGGCTTCGCCGGCTCCGGCGCGTCCCGGTCGGCGGTGCTGCTCGCCGGGGTCGCCGGTCTGCTCGCCGGCGCGTTCTCGATGGCGGCCGGGGAGTACGTGTCGATGTCCGGCCAGCGGGAGATGTTCGAGCGCGAGATCGAGCTCGAGGCCACGGAGCTGCGGGACAAGCCGGAGGAGGAGCTCGAGGAGCTCGTCCTCATCTACCGCGCGAAGGGCCTGCCCAGGGAGCAGGCCCGCGAGGTCGCGACGAGCATCATGAGCGACAAGGACGTCGCGCTCGACACGCTCGCGCGCGAGGAGCTCGGGCTCGACCCGGACGCCCTGGGCTCGCCGTGGGGCGCCGCGTTCTCCAGCCTGGTCGCCTTCGCGATCGGCGCGGTCGTCGTCATCGTCCCCTACCTGTTCGGGGGCGGGACGACGGCGTTCGTCACGGCGGTCGCCCTCGCCGTCGCCGCGATGGCAGCCGTCGGCGCCGGGATCGGGGTGCTCAACGGGCGCTCGCCGGTCCGGTCCGCGGTCCGCCAGGTCGCCGCCGGCACGCTCGCGGCCGGGGTCACCTACGTCGTCGGCGCGATCATCGGGACGACCGTCGCGGGCTGACGGCGCGCGGGGACATCGCGGGGACCGAGGTCGCCGGGCGCCGCGGGCGGACCGAACTACACTCGTGTCATTCGAGGCGAACCGGACGCCCGGGCACGGTGGGGCCGTGCGGACGGCCGCCACGACCCGAGGGAGGCGGTCATGGCGTCCTGCCGCCGCTGCGCGACCGATCTGGTGCACTGCCACGGCACGCTCGTCCGGCACACCCGGGGTGACGTCGAGTGCAGCGACCCCGGCTGCGAGGGCCGGGTCGCGGTCCACGACTTCGTCATCCGCTGCGGCGACGTCGAGTCCGGCTGCTGCGCGCAGCAGACCGCGCGGGTACCGCTGCCCGCGCGCGGGCGGTTCGCCCCGGCCCGCAGCGCCTGAGACCGCCCGGGCTCCGCGGCACCGTACGGTGACCTGCGTGGGTACCGTACGGGTCGGCATCTCGGGGTGGCGCTACCCGCCCTGGCGGGGGGCGTTCTACCCGCCGGGCCTGCCGCAGCGCCGCGAGCTCGAGCACGCCTCCCGCCTGCTGTCGAGCATCGAGCTCAACGGCTCGTTCTACGCGCTGCAGCGCCCGGAGTCGTACGCCGGCTGGGCGCGCGAGACCCCTGCCGGGTTCGTCTTCTCGGTGAAGGGTCCGCGCTTCGTGACCCACCTCAAGAAGCTCGCCGGTGTCGACGTGGCGCTCGCGAACTTCTTCGCCTCCGGCCTGCTCGCGCTCGGCCCGAAGCTCGGTCCGGTGCTGTGGCAGCTGCCGCCGAACCTCGGCTTCGACGCGGCCCGGCTGGACGCCTTCCTCGCCCTCCTGCCCCGGACCCACGGGGAGGCCGCGGCGCTCGGCGCCGGGCACGACGAGAAGGTCGAGGGCCGGGCGCTGACGACGACGGCCACGCCCGACCTGCCGCTGCGGCACGCCCTGGAGGTCCGGCACGCGAGCTTCGGGGACGCCGCCGCCGACGGGCGGCTGCTCGACGTCCTCACCCGGCACGGGGTCGCCCTCGTCACGGCGGACACGGCCGGCAAGTGGCCGTGGCTGGCGCACCTGACGAGCCCGGACCTCGCCTACGCCCGGCTCCACGGGGACGCCGAGCTCTACGTGAGCGGGTACGACGACGCCGCGCTCGACCGGTGGGCGGAGCGGGTGCGGGAGTGGGCCGCGACCGGGCGCGACGTCTTCGTGTACTTCGACAACGACGTGAAGGTCCGCGCCCCCGACGACGCCCGGGCGCTCGCGGCGCGGCTCGGCGTCGCCTGGCCGCCGCCGGAGGGCCCGTGACGGTACGGCTGCTCCTCCTCGCGGACACCCACGTGCCGGCCCGGGCCCGCGACCTGCCCGCGCAGGTGTGGCGCGAGGTCGCGGCGGCGGACGTCGTCGTCCACGCCGGTGACTGGGTGGACGTCGGTCTGCTCGACCGGCTCGAGGCGGCCGCCGCGCGTCTGGTCGCCGTGCACGGCAACAACGACCACGGCGCTCTGCGCGACCGGCTGCCCGAGGTCGCCCGGGCCGAGGCCGGGGGAGTGCGGCTCGCGGTCGTCCACGAGACGGGCGCGGCGGCTGGCCGGGACGCCCGCTGCGACGCCGACCCGCGGTTCGCCGGGGCCGACGTCCTCGTCTTCGGGCACTCGCACATCCCCTGGGACACCGTGACCCCCGGCGGGCTCCGCCTGCTCAACCCGGGGTCGCCCACCGACCGGCGCCGGCAGCCACGGTGCACGTACATGACGGCGACGGCCGACGACGGGGTGCTCCGCGACGTGCACCTCGTCGCGGTGCCGCTCAGGCCCCCCGGCCGGTCTTCTCCTGCAACCGGTCGATGAGCTCGGACGCCTGGGCCTTGGTGAGGCCGTCGGGGACCTCCTCACCGGCCTCGCGGGCGAGGGTCGTCAGGTAGCTGTGCTGCGGACCGGTCATCGGCTCGTCGCCGGTGACCCACTGCTCGACGGGCTTGCTCGCGTCGTCCGCGCCGGACTGCTGGTCGGGTGCCTGGCTCATACCGGAACGCTATGCACGCCCCGCGACCGCGCACGGCGACCTTGCCCCGGCCCGGCACGCGACGAGGCCCGCACCGTGGGGTGCGGGCCTCGTCGCGTCCGGGGGAGGAGCCCCGGGTCGTGCGGTCGGCGGTCGTCAGGCCGCCGGGGTGCGGAAGGTCAGGCCTTGACGGGCTCGATCCGCTCGTGGACGCCACCGACGACCGCGTCGGCCGGGGTACGCCGCGAGTGGACGATGCCGAGGATCGACAGGAGGAACATGAGCGCCGCACCGACGTAGGAGACGGCGGCCGCGATGCCCGCGATCTGGCCCATCTTGCCGAACGCGTAGGCGTTGAGGAGCAGGCCGCGGAGGGTCTCGCCGCGGAAGACGGTCTGGACCTTGCCGGCCAGCTCGGTGTCCTGCGGGTTGGCGCGGGACTCGGTGCTCAGCTCGGAGTAGGTCTTGCCGCCCGCGATCTCCTCGAGGTGCTTGGCGATGAACTGGTCGGCGTAGGCGCCCGCCTGCTCACCGGTCGTGAGCTGCTGGCCGCCGTACTGCTGGAGCCCGGGGTAGGTCTTCGCGTCCAGACCCTCGCTGCCGGCCGGCGGGAAGAAGATCTTCTGCGCGGCGAGCTGGTCGTGGACCTGCGTGTTGACGAAGGAGGAACCCCAGGACAGGAGCGCGCCGGCGACGAGAAGGATGACCGCGACGACGAGGCCGGCGGCGGTGAGCAGTGTGTCGAACGTCTTGCGTCGCATGACGATCTCTCCTTGTGGGTGAAGGCATCTTGCAGGTGGACCGACACCTGGTGGGCGGCGGGAGAATCGCTTCTCGGGGTAAAGCATCGCCCGCCTGTGCGCGGCCTGTGCGGGTCGTACGTCCCGATGGTTGAAGTCTCATCTCTTTGTGGTTGAGATCTCATCTCTTGGCGCAGGGCATCGATCAGTCGGCCGGAACCCCTTGGCGCGGAACGGGTTCTGCGGAACCATGCCGGGGCCGGTGGCGGATGCGGCCGGCACCTGGCTGCGCCGCACGACGGACGCGACGGCGAGCCGCGCGCTGCGGGGCGAGCCGGCGTCACCGCCGGGGGTGGAGTCCGTCCCGGTGCTCGTGACGACCGTGCTCGGCGTCGTCGCGCGGTACCGGCGGGTGGAGCAGGTGTTCCTGGACCCCACCGCCCGGGCCCAGGGCCCGCATGAACGGGCGCACGGGTAGCCCGCGGACGAGCCGGGCGTCGTCCGCCCAGGTCGTGCCGTCGTCGAGGAACCGCAGCACCCGCAACGGGTCGTCGCCGCCGAACATCGCGACGAAGGCGGGCCCCAGCACCGCGGGCTCGCGGGCCAGGGCCCGGAGGAACACGGCGTCGAGCCAGCGGTGCCGCCACGGCCGGTGCGGCACGGCGAACGGGTGCCCGTGCTCGACGAGGGAGCGGACGACGGCCGCGGCGTCGCGCTGGATCGCCCCGAACCCGTAGCCGCTGCTCGCGCGTACGAGCCCGCCGGCCGCGCCGACCGCGAGCACCCGCCGTCCCCGGCGGTGCGGTGCGCGCGGCCGCAGGTCGATGGTGCCGTGCTCGACGCGGCCGACCCGGAACCGGCCGGCGGCGAGCACGCCGCGCAGGTAGGCGGTGAGCTCCTGGCCGGCCTCGGCCGGTATCGGGCCGGGGACGCCGGGCGGCACGTAGGCCGTGTGCTCGACGAGCGCCGTCCGCCGGTCCTGCGGCAGGACGTGGACGAAGGCCGCGCGGCCGCCGGGCAGCCGGGCGTCGCAGAGCACGGCGACGTCGGGGTCGAAGGCGTTGCGGTACGTCCGCACCTCCCAGCCGGTGAACCGCATCCGGTGCCCGGCCCCGGCCGGCCGCGGGCCGCGGGCACCCGGCCGCCGGCCCGGCCAGGTGCCGGTGCTGTCGAAGACCCAGGCCGCCTCGACGGTCTCGCCGTCGACGACGACGCGGGCGCCCTCGCGGCCGTCCACGACCTCGCTCGCGCGGGCGCGCACGATCTCGATGCCGGGCGTCCGGGCGACCGCGGCCGCGGTCACGGCCCGCAGCGCCCGCAGGCTCACGACCCGGTAGCGGTACGGCGCGAGGTCGACGAGCCGGGTCGCCCGGTCGGTGACGACGGCCACGCTGTCGTAGGCCCGCTCCGCGGCCGCCTCGACGGGGCCGTGCTGCGCGCTCCACCAGCCCCACGAGCGGTCCGCGGACCGGTCGTGGTCGAGGGGCACCTCGTCGACGACGAGCACGCGCCGGTCGCCCCAGCCGTCCGTCGCGAGGCGGGCGGCCAGGGACAGGCCCGCTGCTCCGCCGCCGACGACGACGGCGTCGAGCACGGGTCCATTCCAGACGCGCAGCGGTGCCCCGGCCCGGGACCGAGGTCGCGGGCCGGGGCACCGGGGCCGCACCCCGCGTGCGGATGCGGCGGGACGGCGGTGCGGTCAGGCCGTGTGCGGGTGCAGCACGACCTTGGTGTAGCCGTCGATCCGCTTGTCGAACTTGTCGTACGCGTCCGGGGCGGCGTCGAGCGGCAGCTCGTGGCTGACGATGACGCTGGGCTCGGCCCGGCCGGAGACGATGAGGTCGCGCAGGTAGCGGTTGTAGTTCTTGACGTTCGCCTGCCCGGTCGCGAGCGAAAGGCCCTTCTCGAAGAGCTTGCCGAAGGACAGCGCGAGCCTGCCCTGCTTCGTGGCCTCGTCCGCACCGCCCGGGTCGCTCGGCACGTAGAGGCCGGGGATCCCGAGGCGACCGGTCGGGTTGACGACGTCGATGAGTCCCTCGAGGACGACGTTCGCCTGCTCCTGGTCGTTCGCGCCGGTGGTCTCCGCACCGTCCTGGGACGGCGTGCCCCCGCTGTGCGCGACGGCCTGGTAGCCGACGGCGTCGATGCCGCGCATGACGCCGTCACCGCCGCGCAGGTCGCGGATCTGCTCGACCGGGTCACCCTTGCCGAAGTCGACCGGCACGCAGCCGAGCTCCTCGGCGGCCTTGAGCCGCTCCGGGACGCGGTCGACCACGTACACGACCGACGCGCCCTTGATGAGGCTCGAGTAGGCGGCCATGATCCCGACCGGCCCGGCACCGAAGACGGCCACCGTGTCGCCCGGCTGCACGCCGGCCATGTGGGCGCCGTGGTAGCCGGTGGGGAAGATGTCCGACAGCATCGCGAAGTCGGCCTCGTGCTCGGTGCCCTTCGGGAGCTGCAGGCAGTTCCAGTCCGCGAACGGCACGCGCAGGTACTCGGCCTGGCCGCCGGTGTACGGCCCCATGCTCACGTAGCCGTAGGCACCGCCGGCGAAGCCGGGGTTCACCGTGAGGCAGAAGCCGGTGTAGCCCCGCTCGCAGTTGAAGCAGAAGCCGCAGCCGACGTTGAACGGCAGGTTGACCCGGTCGCCCTTCTTGACCGTCGCGACGCCGGGACCGACCTCCTCGACGACGCCCTGGTTCTCGTGGCCGAACACGATGCCGGGCTCGGCACCGGTGCGGCCCTCGTACATGTGCAGGTCGGAGCCGCAGATGCACGTGGAGGTGACCCGGACGATCACGTCCGTCGGGGCCTGGATCCTCGGGTCCTCGACCTCTTCCACGGCGACCTCGAACGGACCTTTGTAGACGACTGCCTTCATGGGAGCGCGTCCCCCTCTCGCTGAGTCCCTCGCGGGCTGACCCTCTGCCCCTGCCCCCGGCCCATGGTCGTCATGTGCCGTCGGCCGGCCCGTCTGCAGCGGGGCGTGCGGCGGGACCTCCGACCCGGTCGGGCGCGGCTCGTTCGGGTCCGTCCGGGCGACACGCCGTCCGGTCGGCGCAGACCTGGCGGAAGGACTTGTGATGCGTGCCGAAGAGGAGTCGACTGGGGCCAGCCGGCTCCGCGACCGGAGCCGGTCCAGCGGATCGAGGAGGCGCGATGTCGACCAGCGTGGAGTCGGAGGCGCAGACCGTCGGGAAGCCCGACGGCCCGCAGACACCGGCAGCCGTCACAGCGAGCGCAGCGGTGTCCGCACCGCTCACCCATGTGTGGGAGGTGCTCGTGAGCCCGGCCGGCTCGCAGGCCCTGCTCGGCGACGGTGCGGTGCTCGGGGCCAAGGGCGAGCCGTACCACTGCGAGGACGGGACCTACGGGGTCGTCCGCAGCTACCACCCCCTGGAGCAGCTACGGGTCTCGTGGCACTCCGCGCCGGACAGCCCGGCGACGATCGTCGAGGTCGACCTCCGCGCGGACGGCGACACCACGGTCGTCGACCTCAGCCAGACGCATCTGCACGACGGCCTCGACCTCGCCGCGCTCGAGGAGCGCTGGACGCAGGCCCTGGCCTCGGTCGCCGGCGCCGCGCAGGCCTGACCCGCGGCGCCGTCCTGACGTCGCCTCGCGGGCCCGGTCCTCGACAGAGCAACGGCCCGGACGACGTCGCAGCCGCCTCCTGACCCGGGGAGCGGTGACCGCCGGCACGGTCGCCCTCCCCGGTCGGGAGGCCGGTGCGCTCGGGCTCAGAGGTGCTTGAGGGCCTCGCGCCGTGCGAGCGGGGTCAGCTCCGGGTGGTCCTCGCAGAACTGCCGGACGGCGTCCGGCCGGTGCCGCGCGTGGGTGCGCAGCGCCCAGCCGATCGCCTTGGCCACGAAGAACTCGCGGTCGTCCGCGTGTCGTGCGCACAGCTCGAGGAGCAGTGCCTCGTCGGTGGCCCGGCCGTAGCCGAGCTGGTGGATGATCGCCGAGCGCACGAGCCACGGGTCGTCGTCCTCGACCCACGCGCGCATCGTCGCGACGAGCCCGGGGTGCGCCGCGACGAGCGGTCCGACGGCGACCGCGCGCAGGCTGTCCACGGTGTCCCACCACTGCTTGCTCGTGAGCAACGGCAGCACTGCCGTCGTGAGGAAGCCGGGGCCGAAGCGGTGGGCGCGCCGCGGCGTCCCGAGGAAGCGGCCGAGCAGGTCGCACGCCGCGTACTGGTACTCCCGGCCGGCGAGCCGCCACAACTGGCCCGTGGCCGCAGCGAGCTCCTCGGGCGAGGGCTCGGGCAGGTCGCCCCACGACTCGGCGAGCAGTCCGCGCCGGCGCGGGGTCGGGATCCCGATGAACGGGAACCGGTCGCGCATGTACGCGCTCATGTCGCGCGCGCGGCCGGCGTCGCCGGCCGGCTCGAGGACGAGCATCGAGCGGACGACGACCTCGTCGACCCAGCCCAGGGCCGCGGTGGGGCGCTCTGCCACGTCGACCACCGTGCCACGCGCACGCGGTGCGGTCACGAGCGCAAGGTCCGCCCCGTGCACGTCGCTGTCCGTGCCGTCCATGCCCATCTGCGGTCCGACCTCACCCTCACGTGATCCCTGACCGTCACTCTAGAGAGTCGCGTGGTCACATGTGGTGAGTTCGAGTGGAGACACCGAGGGTCGTTCGACACCGTGCCCGCCGTGCCCGGCCCGGTGCGGGCGTCGCCGCTAGAGCCAGTCGCGCCGCTTGAAGACCGCGTAGAGGCCGCCGCTCAGGCCGACCATGACGAGCAACGACGTCCAGAAGCCGCTCGCGTGGGCGAAGCCGGGATAGGGCACGTTCTGCCCGTAGAACCCCGTGACGGCCGTCGGGACGGCGATGATCGCCGCCCAGCTCGTGACCTTCTTCATGATCCCGTTGAGCCGGTTGCCCTGGATCGTCAGGTTGGTCTCGAGGATCGTGCCGACGAGGTCGCGCAGCGACTCGGTCCACTCCGTCGCCCGCAGCACGTGGTCGTAGACGTCCTGGTAGTACGGCGCCATCGCCTCGTCGACGACCTGCAGGTCGCGTCGCAGGAGCGAGTTGACGACCTCCCGCATGGGCAGCACGACCCGGCGGGCGAGGACGAGCGACTTGCGCAGCTCGAACGAACGCCGCTGCACCTCCGCGGAGTGCGGGCGCTCGTCGAAGAGCAGGTCCTCGAGGTCCTCGATCTCGTCGTCCAGCCCTTGCACGGTGGCGAAGTGGCTGTCGACGACGACGTCGAGCAGGCCGTGGAGGAGGAACGCGACGCCGTGCTTGGCGAGGTCCGGCGAGGAGTCCCAGCGCTCGACGACCGCGTCGACGTCGAAGCCGTCGGCCGGGCGCACCGTGACGAGCGCCTGGGACGTGACGAACGCGAGGACCTCGTCGACGCCGATCCGGCCGGTGGCGCGGTCGAGCTCGACGCCGTACGCCGCGATGAACAGGTGGCTCGCGTACCGGTCGAGCTTGGGTCGCTGGCGGGCGGAGACGGCGTCCTCGACGGCCAGCCCGTGCAGGTCGAGCTCGCGGGCGACGAGCTCGAGCTCGGCGGCGGGCGCGTGGCACAGGTCCGCCCAGACGACGGCCGACGGGTCGGACAGGTGCTCGGAGATCTCCTCGAGGGGGAAGTCCTCGGCCTCCAGCACCCCGCCGCGGTACAGCCGTGTGCGCGCCACACGCCCACGGTAGCGCCGGGGTGTCACGCCACCGGGCGACGTCCGGCCCGGATCGGGCTGGACCCTCACGCGACGTGACGCCCTAGCGTCGTCCCCGCGGCCGGACGACGGCCGGGGACGAGGCGGGAGGCGGCATGGACGGCACGGACGGCACGGACGGCACGGAAAGCGCCCCGGACGGGCGTGGGCTGCCCGTCGGCGAGGTCGCCCGGCTCGCCGGGGTCACGGTGCGGACGCTGCACCACTACGACGAGATCGGGCTGCTGCGCCCGCGCGGCCGCACGGCGGCCGGGTACCGGCTCTACGACGCGCAGGACCTGCTGCGGCTGCAGCGGGTGCTCGCCTACCGCGAGCTCGGGTTCTCGCTCGAGGAGGTCGCCCGGCTGCTCGCGCCGGGCGCCGCGGACGGCGGGACGGCGTCCCCGGACGACGAGCTGGCGCTGCTGCGGCGCCAGCGGGACCAGCTCGCAGCACGGATCGAGCGGCTCCGGACGGTGCTGCTCGCGGTCGAGACGACGATGGAGGCACGGACCATGGGCATCGAGCTCACCCCGCAGGAGATCCTCGAGGTCTTCGGCGACGACGACCCCACGCAGTACGCCGACGAGGCGGCCGAGCGCTGGGGCGACACGGACGCGTACAAGCAGTCCCAGGCCCGGGCCCGCGCGTACGGCAAGGCGGACTGGGCGCGGATGAAGAGCGAGCAGGAGGCGTGCACCACGGCCTACGCCGACCTGTTCCGGGCCGGTGCGGCCCCGACGGGCCCGGAGGCGATGGATGCGGCGGAGGCGCACCGGCAGCTCGTCACCCGGTGGTTCTACGACTGCGACCACACGATGCACCGGGGCCTGGGCGACATGTACGTCGACGACCCGCGCTTCACCGCCTACTACGACGCGCACGCCCCCGGCCTCGCCGCCTGGGTGCGCGACGCGGTGCACGCGAACGCGGACCGCGCGCAGGCCTGACCGTGCCGGTCGGTGCGGGCGTCAGCCGCCCAGGGCCGCCGTCGCCGCACCGCAGGACCGGGCGGGGGCCGGCCGCGCGCCTGCGTTGACCCGGGAGAGGAACGACCGCGCGACGGGGACCGCGGCCCCGGCCCCGGAGCCGCCGCGCTCGACGACGACGGCGAACGCGAGGTCGCGCTGGTAGCCGGTGAACCAGGCGTGCGCGCCGACCGGCTCGGGCTCGCCGTACTGCGCGGTCCCGGTCTTGCCGGCGACGGCGGCGCCCGCGGCCGACCGCAGCGCGCGCGCCGTGCCGGACCGGACGGTCTCGCACATGAGCGCCCGCAGGGTCGCGACCCGGGCCCCGTCGAGCGGCGGCCCGGTGACCGGGGCGGGCGCCCCGGTGCCGAGCAGCAGCGTCGGTGCGCGGTACCGGCCCTCGGCGACCGTCGCGGACGCCAGCGCCATGCTCAGCGGGCTCACGACGACCTCGCCCTGGCCGATGAGCGACGCGGCGTGGACGGCGGTCGTCCGGGTCGGTGGCACGGAGCCGGAGAACGCGCCGAGCCCCAGGCTCGGCACCGGGACACCGATCCCGAGGTCCTTCGCGGCGGTCTGCAGGTCGCGGTCGCTGACCTGCGCCCCGAGCCCGGCGAACGCCGTGTTGCAGGACGTCGCGAACTGCCGGGCGAGCGACGCCCGCCCGTGAGGACGACGGTCGGCGTTGCGGAAGACGTTGTCGCCCACGGTGATCGAGGCCGGGCAGTCGTAGCGCTCGGCGACCGTGCGGCCGTGGCCGGTGAGCGCCCAGGTCGTGACGATCTTGAACGTCGAGCCCGGCGGGTAGGCGCCGAGCAGCGGGCGGTCCCACTCCTCGGTGACGTTGCTCGCGACCGCGAGCACGTGCCCGGAGCGGCGGTCGACGGCGACGAGCGAGGTCCGGCCGCCGGCGCGGTCGACGGCCTGCTGGGCGGCGGCCTCGACGCGGGCGTCCAGGGTCAGCCGGACGGGCGTCCCGGGGGCCGGCCGGCCGAGGACGGCGAGCACGGCACCGCCGGGGCCCGCGTCCGCCGCGACCGGGCGCGGCGCGAGGGTGCCCTCGCCGGGCAGCGGGACGACGACGACGCGCTGGCCCGGTGTCCCGCGCAGCCGCCCGTCGTAGGACCGCTGCAGGCCCGTCGTCCCGACGAGCTCGCCCGGGACGATCCGCCCGCCGGACGCCCGCGCGGTCGCCTCGGTCGCGGGCAGCGCCTCGCCGAGCAGCGCCCGGCCGTACGTCGGCGTGCGGGGGACCGCGGCCGGCGTCCGCGTCGCCGTGACCCCCTTGATCCGCAGGGCCTCGCTGCTCACCTCGCGCCAGCGCGCGGTCCGCAGCATCGCGACCTCGACGGTCGTGCCGCGCCGCACGGAGCCGACCTTCGCGACGAGGGCCTTCGGGCTGACGCCGGTGAGGCGCGCGAGGCGCTGGATGTCGCCGCGGGGCCGGATGAGCGCGTTCGTCGCGTAGCGGACGCGGACGACGGTCACGGTGCTCGTCAGCGGTTCGTCGCGGGCGCCGAGGATGGCGGCGCGGGCGCCCTGGACGCGCTCGGTGAGCAGGGCGCCGTCGGCCGTGAGGGCGGGGTGCACGGTCTGCGGCGACCAGACGACCCGCCACCGGCTGCCCCGCTCGCGCAGGGTCACCGTCGTGTCGTAGGCCCAGGTCCGGCCGCCGTCCACGGTCCACACGACGTGTGCCCGCTGGGTCGCCGTCCGCCCGTCCGCACCGCGGCGCAGCACAGGGGAGCCGACGAGCGCGACGTCGGAAGGGCTGTCCGGGGAGCGGGTCGTCAGGCCGGCGGTGACCGCCCCGGCGTGCCGCGCGACCGCCGCGGAAAGGGCGTCGGCGTCCGCCGCCGGGGCGCCGCCCGTCGTCGAGCCGCGGTCGTAGGTGACCCGGTCGAGGCGGCTGCCCTCCCAGGCCCGGGCGAACGCGGACGCGGCCTGCTGCACGCGCTGACGGGTCATCCAGTCGCCGATCGCGCCGTGGTAGACCGCCGCGGCCAGCCCGAGCAGCGCGACGAGCGCGATGGCGACACCGGCGAGGACGTCGTCCCGCAGCCGGCGGGGCGGCGCGGACCCCGGGCCGTCGCCGCCGTCGGCGCGGTGCTCGGCCCACGCGTCGCTGCCGTCGCCGCCCGCACCGCCGGACGCCGGTGGCGGTGCCGCCGGGTCGGCGGGGCCGCCGTCCGGTCGGTCCGTGTCGTCGTCCGGTACCGCGGCGCCCGCCGTGGGGTCGTCCTCGACGACGCCCTCGACGACGCCCTCGACGACTCCCTCGACCACGTTGCTGCCCGCGGGCGCGGTGCCGACGACGGTGACGCCGACCTTGTCGGCCGCCGCAGCGGCCCGCCGGACGTCCTCGGCGGACGGCGACCGGTCCGGGACGGCGCCCCCGGGCTGCGGCACCGGGGAGCCCGTGAGCCGGTCGGGGGACTGCCAGGACTGTGACCACCGCGACGGCGGCCCCCACGCGTAGGAGCGCCCCGACCGGTCGGCGGCACGCCCCGGGGACGGCAGCAACCGGTCGAGGAGGGCACCGAGGAGGGTGCTCGCCTGCGACGCCACGGTGCCCTCCCGAGATCCCGGCGGACCGGCGGACCGGCCCACGAACGGCGGACCGGGGCGACGCTCCGCGACGGGGCGTCAACGGTCCGGGGTGAATGATCACAGTGCGTGCAGTCCGCAGGCAACACATACCAGCAGATCGTCGTGCGATCGCGACCCGGCGGTGCCGGTCGGCCGCCGGCGGCCGCCGGTCTGTCACCGGCGGGTCGCCGGTCGGGCGCAGGACCGTCGCCGGTCGTGCCGCGGGGGAGCGGTCCTTAGGCTGGGGGCATGCCCGCGCTCCGCCTGGTCCTCAACATCCTGTGGCTCGTGCTCGTGGGGTGGGCGTCCGCGCTCTCCTTCGCGATCGCGGCGCTCGTCATGACGATCCTCGTCGTGACGATCCCGTTCGGCATCGCGTCGTGGCGGCTCGCCGTCTACTCGCTGTGGCCCTTCGGGCGCACCGTCGTCCCCAGCCCGACCGCCGGGACGGCGAGCACGCTCGGCAACGTCCTGTGGTTCGTCCTCGCCGGGGTCTGGATCTTCCTGTCGCACATGGGGGCGGCCATCGCCTTCTGCGTGACGATCATCGGGATCCCGTTCGGTGTCGCGGCGTTCAAGATCGGGCTCGCGGCGCTCGCGCCGCTCGGCAAGCAGATCGTCGACACCGACCGGCTCATCGCCCTCTGACCCGGCCGGCCGGGCGGCGCCGGGTCAGGGCGCCTTCGCCGGGCTGTTGACGACGGGCGGCAGCGCCGACCAGGGGAACTCGATCCACCGGTCCGTGCGGCGCCAGCTGTAGTGCGGCCGGACGACGCTCGCGGGCTTGTCGTAGATCACCGCGCTGCGCACCTCGGCCACGTGCCGGCCGACGAGGTCGAGGACGAGCTCGAGGGTGCGGCCGGTGTCGGCGACGTCGTCGACGAGGAGCGCCCGGGACCCCGCGAGCTGGGAGAGGTCGAAGATCGGCGGCAGGATCACCGGCTCGTCGAGACGCGCGTCGACGCCGGTGTAGAACTCGACGTTCAGCGTGCCGACGACCTTCGCGCCGAGCGCGTAGGCGATGCCGCCCGCGATGGGCAGGCCCCCGCGTGCGATGCCGAGCACGAGGTCGGGGACGTAGCCGTCGTCCGCGACCTGCTGGGCGAGGTCGCGCACGGCCGTGCCGAAGAGCTCCCAGGTGAGGATCTCGCGCGCGGGCGTCGTGTCGACGGCTGCCGTGGTCATCGGGTCTCCCTGCGGTGGCCGGCCGCGGCCGGTGATCCGGGTCGTCCCGGCCAGCGTCCCACCCGGGCGGCCCCCGTAGGTGTCGGCGCTGTGACAAAAGCCGGGGTCCGGGCCCGGGAACACAGCTGCAGCGATGTGCGTTACCGATATATCGTCAACGCATCGACATGGAGGCATCATCATGAAGCGACCGTTCATCCCCCAGTTCGCCGGCCCGTTCGGCGGACGCCCCTTCCCGGCACCCTTCGGCCGCCCGTCCGGCATGTTCTCCGGTCCGCACCGGATGGCCCACGAGCCCGGTGACGAGCACGAGCACGGCCACGAGCACGGCCGCGGTCGCGGTCCCGGTCGTGGTCCGCGCGGCGGCCGTCGCCGCGGCGGTCCCGGCTTCGGTGCCGGCTTCGGCCCGGGCTTCGGTCCGGGTTTCGGCCCCGGCGGTCCGGGCTTCGGCCCGGGCGGCCCGGGTTTCCCGCCGGGTGGTCCCGGCGGGCCCGGTGGCCACGACGGCCCGCCCTGGCGGCACCGTCGGCGGCGGCGCGGCAACGTCCGGGCCGCGATCCTCGCCCTGCTCGCCGAGGAGCCCCGGCACGGCTACTCGATCATGAACGAGCTCGCCGAGCGCAGCGGCGGCCTCTGGCGGCCGAGCCCCGGCTCGGTCTACCCGGTGCTGTCCCAGCTCCAGGACGAGGGGCTCGTCGCCGTCTCGGACGCCGAGGGCCGGCGGGTCTTCTCCCTCACCGACGCGGGCCGCGCCCACGTCGAGGAGCACGCCGAGGACCTGCACGAGCCGTGGGTGGTCGCCGGCGAGGGTCCGCGCGAGCGGGTCCAGCGGCTCATGCAGGGCATGGCCGGCCTCGGCGCGGCCGTCGAGCAGGTCGCCCGGCTCTCGGACGACGCCCAGGCCGCCCGCGCGACCGAGGTGCTCGACGAGGCACGCCGGGCGATGTACCGGATCCTCGCGGGCGACGAGCCCGCGGGCCCGCCGGAGCCCGAGGAGCGCTGACCCGGCAGCGGTGGCGGCGCCGGTCCGTGCGTCGACGGCCCGTGCGGTGCCGGCCCCTGCGGCCGGGCTGCACGCGTCGACGCGCACCGGGCTGCGCGGCTCCGTACCCTCACGGGGTCAGGCCGGGGACGACGACCACGCCGTCCCCGGCGTACCCGTGCCCGGACCCCGCGGTCCGGCACCGCAGGAGGAGGAACCCGCGTGCGGCTGCTCGTCATCGGAGGGACCCGGTTCGTCGGCCGGCACATCGTCGACGCGGCGCTCGCCGCCGGCCACGAGGTGACGCTCTTCCACCGCGGCGCCGCGGACGACCCGTTCCCGCAGGCCGAGCACCGGCACGGCGACCGCGACGGCGACCTGGCGGTGCTCGCCGAGGGCGAGTGGGACGCGACGATCGACGTCTGCGCCTACGTCCCGCGCCAGGTCCGTGCCCTCGGCGACGCCCTGGGGCTGAGCGGCGGCCGCGGCGGCCGCTACGTGCTCGTGTCGTCCGTCTCGGTCTACGCGGACGCCGAGGGCCCGGGGGCCACCGAGGACGCACCGCTCGCCGTCCTCGAGGACGAGGACACCGAGGAGGTCACCGGCGAGACGTACGGCGGCCTCAAGGCGCTGTGCGAGTACGCCGCCGTCGAGGTCTTCGGGACCTCCGCCCTCGTCGTGCGCCCGACGTACGTCGTCGGGCCGTACGACCCGACCGGCCGCTACACCTACTGGGTGCAGCGCCTCGCCCGCGGCGGCGAGGTCGTCGCCGTCGGTCCGCGCGAGCAGCCGATGCAGGTCGTCGACGGCCGCGACCTCGGGGCGTTCGTCGTCCGGCTCGTCGAGGACGGCGCGAGCGGGGCCGTCCACGTCGCCGGACCGCGCAGCCCGTACACCCTCGAGGACCTGCTCGAGGAGACCCGGGCGGCCGTCGCCCCAGAGGGCACGACGATCACCTGGGTGGACGGCGCCGCGGCGGCCGCCGCCGGGGTCACGCCCGCGGACCTGCCGCTGTGGCACGGCCCCGACCTGGACTGGCTCGGTGCCGTCGACCCGGCCGCGGCGTTCGCGCGCGGCTTCGCCCCGCGGCCCGTCGGCGAGACCGCCGCGGACGTCCTCGCCGAGCGTGAGGTCACTCCGGTCCCCGACGGCACGGGGTTCTCCCCGGAGCGTGAGGCGGAGCTGCTCGAGGCCGCGGAAAGCCTTTAGTCCCAAGGCGTCCCGGGCCGACCGGGCCAGAATCTCCAGTGCGGCTCGAAGCCGGCTCACCCAGGAAGGTGACCTAAAGCCACGAACCACCCCGACAGCCCGGCGGCGTCTGGGGCGGACAGGCGAAGGCCCTGGTGAGTCAACCGGCTTCGGGCCGCACAGTCTTGTGCGGCCGGGCCCGGTCGGGGCGGTCGGGCCCGGCCGCTCAGGCGGGCGGGCGCACCGCCGGCATCCTGCGACCGGCCGCGGCCCGCGCCGCGCGCGCGGCCCGCCGGCCGGCCTCGTCGAGGTGCTCGACGAGCAGGTCCAGCGCCCCGGTGACCGCGGGCCGGGACGCCGTCCTGACGACCGCCTTGGGCGCGACCTGGGCCAGCCTTTCGTGGACACCGTCGACGAGGGGGCCGGCGTCCGTCTCGAGCACCCCGCCGCCGAGGACGACGACGCTGCCCGTCGTGAGCCGGCCGCTGCGGTCCAGCGCCATGTGCGCCGTGAGGGCCAGCTCGGCCGCCTGCCGGTCGAGGAGCTGCAGCGCCACCGAGTCGCCCGCGGAGGCCGCACGCATGACGACGGGCGCGATGTCGGCGATCCGCCAGCGGGAGAGCTCGCCGCGGCGCAGCGCGCGGGCCACCGAGGCGCACGAGGGGTGGCCGAGCGCGAGCGGGGCGAGGCGCTCGAGCATCGTCGGGACCCCGCGGCCGTCACCGGCGCGGGCCGCCCACCACAGCGCCTCCTCGCCGAGGCCGACGCTGCCGCCCCACTCGCCGCCCACCCGGCCCAGCGACGGGAAGCGCTGCCTGAGCCCGTCGTGGGACGACGCGCACCCGGTGACGGCGCCGCAGCGGACCGCGACGCCCTCGCCGCCCGGGGCACCGGCGTACAGGAGTGCGAGCGCCGGGTCGTCGACGACGATCTCGCGGGCCTCGACGACCTCGGCGAGCGCCTCGGAGAGCTGGTCGGCCTCCTCGTCGAGCTCGAACCCGCTGACGAAGACCCCGAGGCCGGCCAGCCGCAGCCGGCCCCCGTCGGCGAGCCCGGCCGCTCCTGCGGTGCGGGCGAGCAGGGCGGCGACGTGCCGGGCGGCCTCCCGGTGGCCACCGGGCTCGGCCCCGTCGCCAGGGCCGGAGAGCGTCGAGAGGATCTCGCCGGTGCGGCTCGCGAGGACCGCCGTGAGCCCCTCCGGGCCGCCCTCGACGGCGGCGACGACCGCGTCCCCGGCGGCGCTCACGTGGCGACCTGCTCGGTGGCCCGGCCGACCCGCTCGAGGAGCAGGTCGCGGGCGAGCCGGGTCGCGACGGTCCGGCCGCCGGCGAGGACGGCGTCCGGTCCGGAGCGCGGGCCGCGGACGTGGCCGAACCACCGGCCCCGCGCGCGCAGGTCGGCCTCCACGAGGTCCGCCAGCATCGCCCCGCCGCTCGCACCGCCGGGGCCGCCGAGGACGACGAGCGCGGGGTCCAGCACGCCGATGACGGGCTCGAGGGCGTCGGTGACGAGGGCGGTCACATCGGCGAGGAAGGCCCGCGCACCGCGGCCCCGCTCCTCGCTGCGGGCCAGGACGACGGCCTCGGTGAGCCCGTCCGGCCCCGCCGTCAGGGCGTAGCCGGCCGCGAGGCTCTCCAGCCCGGCGCCGCCGAGGACCGCCTGCAGGTCGCGGCGGCCGTCGCCCTGCGGCGGCCGGGCCCGCACGTAGCCGATCTCGCCGGCCCGCCCCGTGGCGCCGCGATGGACGACCCCGCCGACCTCGACGGCCAGCCCGACGCCGTCCCCGAACCACAGGAGCACCGTGCCGTCGCGGACGGCCTCCGGGTCCGCCGCCTGCTCGCCGACGAGCGCGAGGTTGGCGTCGTTCTCGACGACGACGGTGACGCCGAGCCGGCGGGACAGCGTGCGGGACAGCGCCGGCCCGGCCCAGCCGGGCAGGTGCTCGGCGTTCGCGAGCCGGTCGGTGCGCCCGTCGTAGGCGCTGCCGATGCCGACGACGACGTGCGCGAGGTCCGTCGCGGCGATCCCCGCGGACGGGCAGACCGCGGCGAGCAGGTCGCGCAGGGTGCGGGCGGCCGGCGTCCGCGCGCAGGTCGGCAGCGTCGCGGCGGCGACCGTGCGGCCGGTCACGTCTAGCACCTCGACGCGGGAGGTGTCCCGGGCGACGTCGACGGCGGCCGACAGGACGGTCCGCGGCGGCACGCCGTAGAGCGCCGCGTGCGGCCCGCGGCCCGCGGGCGTCGAGTCGCCGGTCGGTGCGACGAGACCCACGGCCTCGAGCCGGCAGAGCATGAGGGACGCCGTCGGCCGGGAGAGCCCCGTGAGGTCGCTGATCTGCTGGCGCGTCAGGGGGCCGCTGTCGAGGAGGACCTCGAGCGCGAGCCGGTCGTTGAGCGTCCGCAGCAGGCGTGGGCGGCCGGCCGGCTGGCCACGGTCCTCGCGCATCCTGCTCCGATCACGGGTGTCTGCGACGGCCGCCGGAGCGGGTCGCCGGTGGGACGGCGCGTCCCGGCCCCCGGGTGGACCAGACCCGGCCGGGACTCGAAACAAGGTTTCGTGATCGTGAGCATCGTGCCGGTCACCCGCCGTGTCAACGCGATCGGGCAGACATCGTCCGATGGGACGATGTTCGCAAAAATGTCAACGTCGCGTCACCGGGGCGTCGAACAAGGGGTCCGCAGGCCCGGTCGCGGGCCGGCGGAGGTCAGCCCTCGGCGAGGTTGCGCTGGACCCAGAGCGCGGCCGACGTCCGGTCGGCGACGCCGATCCGGCCGAACGCGTTCGTGAGGTGCGCCTTGACGGTGCGCTCGGAGATGCCGAGGACGCGCGCGATCTGCTTGTTCGCCAGGCCCTGCCCGACGAGCCGGAGCACCTCGGTCTCGCGGCCGGTGAGCTCGGTCGTCTGGGTCCGGGGCCGGTGCGTGAGCACGGTCCGGGCCACCCGCGGGTCGAGCGGGGCGCCGCCGGTGACGACGGAACGGATCCCCGCGACGAGGTCGTCCGGGTCGGTGTCCTTGAGCAGGTAGCCGACGGCCCCGGCGTCGAGGGCGTCGTGCACCCGCTCGGCGTCCGCGAACGACGTGAGGACGACGACCTGGACGTCCGGGTGCGCGGCGACGATCGAGCGGGTCGCCGAGACGCCGTCCGTCTTCGGCATCGACAGGTCCATGAGGACGACGTCCGGCAGGGTCGCGGCGACCACCTCGAGCGCCTCCGAGCCGTCCTGCGCGGTGCCGACGACCGTGAGGTCCTCGTGCGCCTCGAGGAGGGACACCAGGCCCGCCCGGACGATCTTGTGGTCGTCGACGAGAACGATCCTGATCACTACCAGCCCACCTCCACGCGGACACTCGTCCCGGCGCCCGCGGCGCTCGAGACCTCGAGCCGGGCCCCCGCGCTGCGCGCCATGTCGGCGAGCAGCGCGAACCCCAGGTGCGACCCGTCCTCCCGCTCCACCGGCTCGGCGAGCCGGTCGGCCGGAGGCAGCACGAACCCGTGGCCATCATCGACCACTTCGAGGGCCGCGGTGCGCGCGACGCGGTCGACGTCGACCCGCAGGTGCACCGTGGTCGCCGACGCGTGCTTGGACGCGTTGCGCACGGCCTCCTGCGCGACCCGGAAGAGCAGCGACTCCACGGTCGGCGGCAGGTCGATGCCGTCCGGGACGTCGAGCAGCACCGTCGTGCCCCGGGTGCGCAGCGGTGCGACGAGGTCGGTGAGCGCGCCGTCCAGACCGGCCTGCCGCAGCGCCGGCGGGTAGATCGAGACCAGGGTCGAGCGCAGGCTGCGCAGGCCCTCCCGGACCGTCGCGGCCGCGCCCGAGATCTCGCCGGCGAGGGTCTCGGAGCCGCTGCGGCGGGCCGTCGCCGCGGCGGCCGCGACGACGAGCGAGGCGCCGGTCAGGTCCTGGACGACGCCGTCGTGGAGGTTCGCCGCGATCCGGCGCCGCTCCTCGTCCGCCGCCGCGAGGGCCCGCTCGAGGAGCAGCTCGCGCTCCCGGCGGACGACCTCGAGCTGGGTCGTCGTCCAGCGGATGAGCGGCCACTGGGCGAGCGAGAGGAGCAGCGCCGTCCCGAGGGTCACCGGGGTGAACGTCTTGAAGATGTCGGCGGCCCGGTCGCTGACGCTGCTGAACTTCGAGTACGTCTCGAAGAGCAGGGTGTCGCCGTCCCGGGTCCAGATCGGCCGGTAGACCTCCAGGAGCGTGCCGAGGTTGCGCTCGTACTCGTTCTCGGGCTTGCCCAGCTCGGAGATCTCGGCGTCCGACTGGGACCGCTCGATGGCCTCCTTCTCCTCGTCCCCGAGCACGAAGGTGCGCTCGACGATCCGGGGCTCGTCGGAGTAGACGATCATCCCGTCCGGGCTCCAGATCTTCACCCGGACGAGGTCCGTCGACAGCACCCGGGTCTCGATGATCTTCCCGAGCTCGGCGCGGGCCGCGGCCCGCACGGCCGGGTCGTCCGAGACCAGCCCTGGCGGGACGTCGTCCGCCTGGAGCACGCTCTCGGCGAGGATGTTCGTCGCGCGCACCGCGTCGTTGATCGCCTCGCGGCGCGCGGCGGCCAGGGACAGCGCGATCCCGAGCCCGGCGAGGACCACGAACGTCGCGAGGTTGAGGGCGACGAAGCGCAGGAGGATCCGGCGCCGGGAGAGGCCGCGGACCGGGGTGGTCCGGGTGCCGTCGGCGAGCACCGCCCGGTCGACCCGGCCCAGTGCCAGCCCCATGGCCGGCGTGCCCGTGAGGGTCGCCTCCCAGCTCACCTCGGGGCGGCCCGACACGACGGGCCACGGCGCGAGGCCGGTGTCGCCGTCTGGGGTGTTCGCGGACATGCAGTCGCCCTCCGGGGTGTGGAGACTCCAGGGTGCCGTGCGGCGGCGACCGGTGGCGAGGTGTCCGAACGTTCTAGTACCGGCACGCAGGGTTCGTGTCACGCACGGTGGCGGTTCGCCACGCCCCGGTGGCGCAGTCCGGTCGGGGAGCGGCCTGGGACACTGGCGTCGTGCCGTTCCTGAGCCCGGACGACGACCGGCTGCGCCGCGCGCGCGAGACCGCCGACCGGCTGCGCGGCGAGGCGGACCTCGAGCGGCGGCTGGCCCGCGGCGAGCGCTCCGGGGGGCCACCGTCCGGGGCGGAGGCCCCGGTCCCGGCCGGGACGGCCGTGCGCGGCCGGGTCGTCGGCGGCGACCTCGCCGGCCCGCTCGCGGCGCTCGAGGCGGCCGGCTGGCGGCTGCTCCACGACGTCCGCCGGCGTGCCTCGCCGCTGGCCCGGCTCGACCACGTCGCGGTCGGCCCGCAGGGTCTCGTCGTCGTCCAGCAGGTCGTCTTCGAGGGCGTCGTCACGGTCGAGGACGGCGCGCTGCGCCTCAACTCCTCGTCCTACGCGTTCGAGACCCGGGAGGTCGCGACCGCCGCCGCCGGGTTGCTCGTCGGGCCGGCCGGCTTCCGGGGCCGGCGCGACGACCCGGACGGCGTCGCCGGCGTGCCGCTGCGGACGGTGCTGTGCGTCGTCCCGGCGGAGCCCCCGCCCGCGGTCGTCCGGCCGGGCGTGCACGTCGTCGGCCGGGCCGGGCTCGGGCCGCTCGTCGCCGACGCGCCCGCCGTCCTCGACCCGGACGCCGTCGCCCGCGTGCACGCGGCGCTGGCCCGGGCGCTGCGGGCCGGTGACGGACTGCGCCGTCCGCGGCACCCGCTGCCCGGCTGAGGACGACGCCCGGGGACGCAGCCCGGGACGCAGCCCGGCCCGCAGCCCCGGACGCACCCTGTGGACGACGCGGGCGGCGTCCGGCCCGGTCCGGCTACCGTGCCGATCATGACCGACGCCTACGCCGTCGACCCCCGGGCGCTGCTCGCCGCCGGGGAGGTCCTCGCGACGACCGCCCGCCTCGCGCACACCGCCCGGGGCACGGCCGCGCGGGCCGCGGCGGGGGAGGGGTGGGCGCTCGACGGCCCGCTGCCCGCCGCGGCCGACCGGTTCGCGGCGACCCTCGACGCGGCGCTCGCGCGGCTCGTCGACGACGCCCGCGAGGCGGGTGCGCTGCTCGCGCTCGCGGCGTCCCGGTACGCGCAGGCCGAGCAGGCGGCGACGGCGCCGGGCGGCCCGGGCGTAGCGTCCGGCGCGTCGCGGGATGCGTGGGCGGCCCCGCGGGGTTGACCATGGGGAGAGCAGGTCGGTCCGGTCACGTGACCGCCCGGATCCTGCCGGACCATGTCGAAAGGGTGTGACAGTGCTCGACCCCCAGGGCCTCTTCGAGCTCGACCCCGACCAGCCGTCGGCGGAAGAGCTCGGGACCCCGCTCCTCGTCCACGCCATGAGCGGCTTCATCGACGCCGGGCACGCCGGCCGGCTCGCCGCGGCGCACCTGCGCGACGGGCTCCCGAACCGCGTCGTCGCCCGCTTCGACCTCGACCAGCTCTACGACTACCGGGCCCGGCGCCCGGTCATGACCTTCGTGGAGAACCGCTGGGAGGACTACGAGGAGCCCACGCTCGAGCTGCTGCTCGTCCAGGACACCAAGGGCACCCCGTTCCTCCTGCTCACCGGGCCCGAGCCGGACGTCCAGTGGGAGCGGTTCACGGCCGCGGTCGCGGCCCTCGTGGAGCGCTACCGGGTGCGGGCCACGGTCGGTGTCCACGCGATCCCGATGGCCGTCCCGCACACCCGTCCCGTCGGGGTGACCGCGCACGCCACCCGGCCCGAGCTCGTCGAGGGCTTCCCGCCGTGGGTCGGCCGGGTCCAGGTGCCGGGCAACGTCGGCGGGCTGCTGGAGTTCCGGCTCGGGCAGGCCGGCCGGGACGCCGTCGGGTACGCCGTCCACGTGCCGCACTACCTGGCGCAGACCGAGTACCCGGAGGCCGCCAAGGCCCTCGTCCAGCACGTCGGCACGCTCGGCGGGCTCGACCTGCCGACCGCCGCGCTCGACGCGGCCGCGGCCGACGTCCGGGCCGCGGTCGAGTCGCAGATCGAGGACCAGCCCGAGGTCCGGGCCGTCGTCGCGGCGCTCGAGGAGCAGTACGACGCGTTCGTCGCCGGCCGCGGCCGCTCGCTGCTCGCCGACGAGACCGCGGCGCTGCCCACGGCCGACGAGCTCGGCGCCGAGCTCGAGCGGTTCCTCGCGGAGGAGAACGAGCGCCGGGGCCGCGGCGACGACTGACGGCCGGGCGCCTGCCGGGCGGCCCGCTCAGCCCTGCGCCGGGATCTCGTCCCGGCGCAGGGCGGCCAGGCCGCCGGCGACGAGCGGCTCGACGAGCAGCCCGATCCGGTCGAACCCGGCGCCGACGGTCTGGCCCTGGACGAACCGGTAGTGGATCCCCTCGAGGACGACCGCGAGCTTGAAGAACCCGAGCGCCGCGTACCAGGACAGGTCCGACACGTCGGTGCCGGTGCGCCGGGCGTAGTGCGCGACGAGCTCGTCGGCCGTCGGGAAGCCGGGCGCCGCCATCGCGTCGGAGACCGGGTCGCCCGGCGTCGAGGGCCGGTTCCGGTAGACGACGAGCAGCCCGAGGTCGGCGAGCGGGTCGCCGAGCGTGGCCATCTCCCAGTCGAGGACGGCGACGACGCGGCGCAGGTCGTCCGGGGCGACCATGACGTTGTCGAGCCGGTAGTCGCCGTGGATGACCGTCGGCGCCGGGGACACCGGGACCGCGGCCGCCAGCCCCTGCCGCAGGTCCTCGATGCCCGCCACGTCGCGGCTGCGCGAGGAGTCGAGCTGGCGGCCCCAGCGCCGGACCTGCCGTTCGAGGTAGCCGTCGGGCCGGCCGAAGTCCGCGAGGCCGTGCGCCTCGACGTCGAGCAGGTGCAGGTCGGCGAGGACGTCGACGAGCGCGCCGCCGAGGGCACGGACGTCGTCCGCCGACAGGCCCGCGAGGTCGCCGGTGTCGCGCAGGACGCGACCGTCGACGAGCCCCATGAGGTAGAACGGCGCGCCGAGCACGGCGTCGTCCGCGCACAGCGCGAGCGCCTCGGGCACCGGGACCGCGCTGCCCGCGAGCGCGCTGACGACCCGGTACTCCCGGCCCATGTCGTGCGCCGTCGCGAGGACGTGCCCGAGCGGCGGGCGGCGCAGCACGAAGGGGACACGGCCGCCGTCCACCCGGTAGGTGAGGTTCGACCGGCCGCCGGCGATGAGCGCGGCCCGCAGCGGGCCGTCCGCGAGGAGGTCCGGCCGGGTGCCGCGCAGCCACGTGGTGAGCGCCGCGAGGTCGACGCCCGGCGGGTCGGGGGGTGCGGCGTCGTGCGTCGGGGTCATGAGACGGACCTTAGCCATGTCTCGTCGGAGCCGGGAGCCTCGTCACACCCGGGAGGCGACGTCCTCGAGCACGTCGACGAGGGCGAGGCCGTACGCCTCCTCGGCGCTCGCGGCGGTGACGACGTGCTCGCGCGGGCCGGTCTCGGCGTCCGGCAGGGCGAGGACGACGGCCCAGTCGTCACCGTCCCGGCGCAGCGCGCGGAACAGCCCGCCGAGCAGGTCGCGGAGCTGGTGCTCGGCGGGCAGCCACAGCGCCTCGTGCTGCTCGACGGAGTCCAGTGCCCACTCAGTGGTGCCGTTGAAGCCGATGACGGTCGCGTTCGGGAACCGGTGGACCTCGACCGTCATGTCCGAGATGACGAAGACCTCCTCGTCCATGCCGCGGTCGGGCAGGACGAACCGGTCCCCGGGGGCCGGGGTCCAGCGCAGGCCGGCGAGGTCGAGGCGCCGGGCGGTCGCGACGGTGAGCACGGTCCATTGTCGGCACGGCCGCGGCCGGACGGCGACCCGTGGCCGCCCGGGCCGGGCCGGCGGCCGCGACGCAGGGCCGCTGGGACGAACGGGTAGCGGGCAGCACCTGCCGCTCAGGTGCCGGTCGACGGCTGCCGACGAGATCCCGGACGCCGAGGGACGGACGCCGAGGGACGGAGCTGACGGACGTGGTGCACCGACCGGGCCCCCGACGGGGGCTGGACCTGAGGCGACGGCTGGTCGTCGTCGCCGGGTTCGGGGTCGCGATGGCCGTCGTCTTCGGCGGCCTGGCCCTCGCGGGCAGCGCCCGCACCCTGGCGGCGCACGAGCAGGTCGACCGGCTCGAGTCCGTCCGGGCCGCGGAGCTGTCGATCGACGAGCTGTCCGAGTCGCTGCGCGGCGACGTCCTCGCGCACGTCGCGGGGATCGCGGCCGCGCCGCGCACCGCGCACACCGAGGACCTCGACGCGATCCGCCGGGAGGCCGCCCTGCTGCCCGGGTCGGCGCAGGGCTCCGGCGTCTCGCAGGACTCCCTCGCGACGGTCGCCGGGGCCGCGCTCGACCTCGCCGAGGAGACCGAGGCCCTGCTCTCGACGCCCGCGAGCAGCGTGACCGGCGCCGACCTGGCCCGGTTCGACGCCGCGAGCGCCCGGCTGGAGGCGCTCGTCGACCGGCACCGCACCGAGCTCGACGCCAGCGCCGCGGCCGCCGAGGTGGCCGCCGAGGGCCGCCGCCAGCACCTCACCTGGTTCCTCGTCGCGGTGGCCGTCGTCGGCCTCGGCTGCGTCGGTGCGGCCACGTGGTGGGTCGCGAACCGGACGGTCCGCTCGCTCGAGCGGCTCGGCCGGGTGGCCCGCAGCGTCGCCGACGGCGACCTCACCGCCCGGGTGTCGAGCGACGAGGCGAGCGAGATCGGCGACCTGGCCCGGGTCTTCGACGACATGGCCGAGGAGCTGGAGAACGCGTTCCTGCGACTGGCCCAGGAGCGGGCGCACCAGGAGTTCCAGGCCCGTCTGGACCGGGCGTTCGAGCACCTCGACTCCGAGGACGACCTGTCCGCCGTCCTCGCCCGGGCGATGTCCGTCGTCCACCCGTCGCTGCCGATGGAGCTGCTCGTCGCCGACTCCAGCGAGTCGCACGTCGCGCGGATGACCGTCAGCGAGAGCGCGGGCGCCGCGTGCTGCCCGGTGGACTCGCCGTGGGCCTGCCCGGCGGTGCGGACCGGCCGCACCCTCGTGCACACCTCGAGCGAGGACCTCGACGCCTGTCCGCGGCTGCGCGGGCGCCCCGACGGCCCGCACTCGGGGGTGTGCGTCCCGGTCGCGTTCATGGGCCGTTCGCTGGGCGTCCTGCACGCCGCCTCGCCGTCCGAGCGGACCCCGCCCGACGCGGTCGTGGAGAACATGCGCGTCCTCGCCGAACGCACCGGGTCGCGGCTGGGCACCCTGCGCGCGTTCGCCCGGGCGGAGCGGCAGGCCTCGACCGACGCCCTCACCGGGCTGGAGAACCGCCGCTCGTTCGAGGACCGGCTGCGCGGCCTGACGGCGTCCGGACGCGGGTACGCGCTCCTGCTCGCCGACCTCGACCGCTTCAAGCAGCTCAACGACACGTACGGCCACGAGACCGGCGACCGCGCGCTGCGCCTGTTCGCCGACGTGCTGCGCGCGACGCTGCGCTCCGGGGACGTCGTCGCCCGCTACGGCGGCGAGGAGTTCGTCGTCGCGATCCCCGACCGCGACGTCGAGGCCGGTCTGCAGGCCGCCGAGCGGCTGCGCGCGGCGCTCGCCGAGGCGGTCCTCGGCCCGGACGTCCCGACGTTCACCGTGAGCGTCGGCATCTCCGACTCGACGCTCGGCCCGACGCTCGCGGCCCAGCTCCGGGTCGCCGACGCCGCCCTGCTCACCGCCAAGCGCGAGGGCCGGGACCGGTGCATCGTCGGCACCGAGGGTGCGGGCAGCGTCCGGGAGGGCGAGCCGATCCTGCCCCCCGAGCAGCGCCGCTCCGAGGACGACCCGGCCGCGGTCGGCTGACGCGCCGCCGACCCGCCTCGCGGCTACCGGCCGCCGAGGACGACGCCGAGCAGCAGCGCCACGAGCGTCGCGACGAGGCCGACCGCGCCCCAGATCCCGGTCCAGGCCTTCGAGGCCGCCTTCTCGTGCGCGTAGGCCGCGGCCCCGGAGACGACGACGGCGACGAGCTTGGCGACGAGCACGCCGCCGCCCTCCTCGCCCTCCTCGGAGAGCTCGGCGATGTTCCAGGCCCCCGTGACGAGCAGGACGGCGAACGCCGGCCAGGCGATCCGGCGGAAGGCCCGGGCGGCCTTCTTCGGGGCCTCGCCCCCGACCTCGCGGAGCACGGGCAGCAGCGCGAGCAGGGTCAGCTGGCCGCCGACCCAGACCGTCGCGGCGAGGACGTGGAGGAACAGGCGGATCGTCTCGGGCGTGGACACGGCGCCATCCTGCCCGCCGTCCGGCGGCTTGCCGCACCCGGGGCGGCACGCCAGGGTGGCGGGGTGCGGATGAGGCTGCGCCTTCGGGCGTTCACGTGGCTCCTGGACCATCTCGGCCGCGGGGAGGTCGCGACACTGACCCCCAAGCAGCTCGCCGCGCGCCGGACGCCGGTGCCGGCGTCCGGTCTGACGGCGCTGTTCGTCGGCCGCGCCGAGCGCGGCGTGCGGACGACGACCGGCACCGTCGAGGGGGACGGCGGGGTCCGGCTGCCGGTGACGTTCTACCGGCCGGACGGCGCCGCGGGCCCGGGCGTCGACGCCTCGGGCCGCCGTCCGCTGCTCGTGTACCTGCACGGCGGCGGCTGGGTCGGCGGCAGCGCGGACGGCTACGCGTGGCTCTGCACGGGGATCGCGGCCGCGACCGGAGCGGTCGTCGCGTCGGTCGAGTACCGGATGGCGCCCGAGCACCTGTTCCCGGTGGCGGCGCTCGACTGCTTCGCGGCGGTCACCGACCTCGTCGCCGACGCCGACCGGCTCGGCGTCGACCCGGCCCGGGTCGCGGTGTCGGGGGACAGCGCCGGCGGCAACCTCTCGGCGGTCGTCACGCTCCTTGCCCGGGACGCCGGCGGCCCGGCGATCGCCGGTCAGGCGCTCATCTACCCCGCGACCGACGCGACCCTGTCGTCGCCGTCGATCCGCCGCCTCGCCGACGCCCCGGTCCTCGACCTCGACGACATCCACGGCTTCCTCGGCCTCTACCTCGGGCACGACCTCGGCCCGGACGGCGCCGGCGGCGCGAGCGACCGGACCGACCCCCGACTGTCGCCGCTGCTCGCGGCCTCGCACGCCGGGCTGCCGCCGGCCCTCGTCCAGACCGCCGAGCACGACCCGCTCGTCGACGACGGCCGCCGGTACGCCGACGCCCTCGCCGCGGCCGGCGTGCCGGTCCGCTACACCCGCTACGAGGGGGTCCCGCACGGCTTCGTCTCGTTCGCGGGTGTCGTCGGTGCCCCGGCGTTCCAGGCCCGGGCCGAGATCAGTGCCTTCCTCACGGAGGTCTTCACCCCCTGACCGCTCCCGCCTGACCGCTCCCGCCCGACCGCTCATGCTCGCGCCGTGCACCGGAAAGTGCTCCCCGACGGCCGGTTCGCGGTACGCGGCGCGAGCATGAGCGGGTCCCCGGGGGACGTCAGCCCGGCCGCGGTGGGCGGGTCACCCGGAGGGTGGGGCCGGGCGCGGTTCGGGGGCCAGGACGACGACGGCGTGGTGGCCGCCGTGCGGGGCGGCCTCGGGGTCGACGGCGACGGGTGAGGGGACGCCGGCCCGCACGGCCTCGAGCTGGGCGCCGAACGAGACGCCGAGGAGCAGGGCGACGGACGTCAGCTGCGACCACAGGAGCAGGGCGACGATGCCGGTGAGCGGGCCGTAGACCTCGCCGAAGGAGCCGGACGACGTGACGTAGAGCGCGAAGAGCCCGGTGAAGAGCAGCCAGAGCACGAGCGCCAGCCCCGCGCCGAACGCGAGCCACGACATCTGGGGCTGCTTGCGGCGCGGCGCCCAGCGGAAGATCACCGTGATGGCGAGCAGGTCGAGGAGCGCGCCGAGCGGCCAGCGGACCCACTCGCCCACGGTGTGCAGCCCGTCGCCCCAGTCGTAGACCGCGTCGAGGCTGTCGAGCAGCCGGCCGCCCGCGACGAGCACGAGGAACCCGAGCATCGCCGGGATGCCGCCGCCGACGGCGAGCAGCGCCGCACGCAGGTACTTGCGGCCGGTGGGCCGGTCGCGCTGGATGCCGTAGATCCGGTTGGCGGCGCGCTCGAGCTGGCCCATCGACGTCGTGAGCGCGACGAGCGCGGTGACGAGGCCGACGGCCAGGGCCACCCGGCCGCCGCTGCCCTCGGCGGAGGTGCCGCGCTCGAGCGCCTGCGTGACGGCGTCCGTGCCGTTGCCGGGGGACAGCTCGAGCAGGGTGCGGCGGAGGGCTTCGGCGAGGCTCTCGGTGCGGATCGACGACGACAGGCCGACGAACGCGATGACGAGCGGGATGAACGAGAGCACGAACTGGAAGCCGAGGGCCCGCGCCGACGTGAAGCCGTCGGCGTAGCGGAACCGGCGGAACGAGTCACGCAGCAGGTGCACCCGGCCGACCCGGCGCAGGACGGCGGCCGCGTCGTCCGCGGAGAGCTCCTCCGCCGCCTGCCGGGACGTCTCCGGGACCCGGGTGGCGGTGCTCACCGGGGTCCGGCCTGCCCGTCACCGCCGGGCCGGTCGCCGACCGGGCCGTCGACCGGGCCGTCGCCCGGGCCGTCGCCCGGGCCGTCGTCGGCGGACGTCGTCACGTCGATCGCGTCCTGCGCCGTCTTCGGCACCCGGACGACGAGCGCCCCGGGCTCGACCCGGATGCTCAGCCGGTCGCCGTCCTCGACGAGGTCGCCGTCGACCTGGCGCGGCTGGGCGCGGTGCATGACGACCTCGACCTCGCGGCCCTGCCACGTCCGCAGCGTGCGGTCGTTGCTCTGGTGCCGCCCGCTGAGGCCGCGGAAGAGCAGCCGCACCCAGCCGACGGGCCCGCGCGGGGCCACGAGGGCGATGTCGAGGAGGCCGTCGTCGGGGCGGGCATCGGGGAGCAGGTCCATGCCGCCCTGGAGCTTGCCGAGGTTGCCGACGAGCACCGTGCGGACCCGGGCCTGCACCGGCGTCCCGCCGTCGACGCACAGCTGGACGCGCGCGTGCGCACGGCGCATGCCGCGCGCGCCGCCGACGATGTACGCCGGCCAGCCCACGGCGGCCTTGAGCCCCTCCGGGGCCTCGCGCATCATCGCGGCGTCGAAGCCGGCCCCGGCCATGATCGTGAAGACGGTGCCCTCCTCGGAGCCGTTGCCGGCCACAGGGCGCGAGCCCGTGCCGTTCACGAGCCGACCGACGTCGACCCGGCGGTCGGTGCCGTCGAGGACGGCGTCGAGCGCGGCGTCGACGTCGAGGGGGAGTCCGAGGTTGCGGGCGAGCAGGTTGCCGGTGCCCTGCGGGACGACGGCGAGGGCGACCCCGGTGCCGGTGAGGCCCTCCGCCACGGCGCGCACGGTGCCGTCGCCGCCCGCGGTCGCGACGACCCGGGCGCCGGCCTCGACCGCGCGGCGGGCCATCGAGTATCCGGGGTCCTCGGCGGTCGTCTCGAGGACGAGCGGCTCCCCGAGCCCGGCCTCGGTGCAGCGCCGCGTGAGGTCGGCGCGCAGCGCGTCGGCGTCGGCGACCTTGACCGGGTTGAGGATCAGCGCGACCTGGGCCGTGACGGGCTCGGTCGCGGGCGTCGTGTCGGCCGGTGGGACGACCGGCTCGGTCGCGGTCACGCGGTCACCCCCGGGGTGCGGTGCGCCGGGGTGCCCCGGTCCGTGCCCGCGGTCGTCCCGGAACCCGCGAGCGAGCGCCGGGGGCCGGCGACCCCGTGCCGCGGGACGTCCCCGTCGTCCGGGAGCGGCGTGGCCCGCAGGAGCCGGTCGGCGAGGAAGATCTGGAGCCCGGCGTTGACGAGCGACCCCACGACGTCGCTCGGGTGGTGCATGCCGCGGTAGAGCCGGCCGGTCGCGACGAGCGCGGGCAGGCAGAGCAGCAGGACCACGAGGAGCCGGCGCAGCCAGGTCGGCCGCACCCGGCGGTGCACGACGACCGCCAGGCTCGTGTAGAGCGCGATCGCCGCGCTGGTGTGGCCGCTCGGGAACGAGGACGTCGGCGGCGACTGGTCGAGCTGCTCGACGTCGGGCCGGTTGCGGTCGATGGCGAGCGTCGTGAGGAGGAAGACGACCGACTGCCCGAGCGTCACCGTGACGACGAGGATCGACTCGCGCCAGCGCTTGAGCGCCAGGCGCAGCACGACCGCCATGAGCAGGCACAGCGGCACGATCGTCGAGGTGTTGCCGAGGCCGCTCATGAAGAGCGTGGCGGTGTTCCCCGCGGCGGTGCGGGCGTTCTCGAAGGCGCGGTTGACGTCGTCCTCGACGGTGAACGGCCACACCGTGTCGGCGATCTTCGTCACGAGCAGGCCGAGGCCGACGAGCACGACGAGGATCGCGAGCCAGCGCAGGAGCAGGCCGCCGGCGAGCCGGGGCAGGACGTGGCGCCAGGTGGTGCGTGGAGCGGGTTCGGCGGGGGAGGTCATTCGGTGCTCCTCGGGGGTTCCAGGCCGGTCTCGGGGGAGGACGGGGGGAGGCCTTCTTGGGCCCGCCAGACGGCGAACGCGGCGGTCGTGCCGCAGACGGTGGCCAGCGCCACGACCCACCCGGCGAGCACGTCGCTCGCGAAGTGGACGCCGAGCGCGAGCCGGTCGACTGCGGTGACGAGGACGATCACGACGGCGACGGCCCAGACGAGGGCCCGGCGGGCACCGCGGGTCGCGGGGTGCGCGAGGACGACGAGGACGGCCGCGAAGAGCATCGAGTTCAGCGCGTGGCCGGAGGGGAACGAGTAGCCGCTCGCGGTGCTCACCGGGTCGGCGAACGTCGGCCGGGCCCGGGCGACGAGCTCCTTGAGGAGCGGGCCGAGGAGCCCGCCGACGACCATCGTCGTCGCGAGCCAGTAGACGAGCCGGCGCCGGCCGCGCCGCCACAGCACGACGGCGAGGACGAACGCGAGGACCCGCCACGTGTTCGGGTCGGTGACCGTCGCGAGGACGTCGAAGGTTCGGGCCAGCCAGGGCCGCGGCAGGACCTGGGCGTTGAAGGCGTCGGCGACGGCCCGGTCGGCGCGCTCGAGGGTCTCGTACTTGCCGAGCACGAGGACGGTGAGCAGCGTGAACGGCACGGCGACGAGCACGGCGGCGGCCGCGCCGAGCCCGAGCCGCAGACCGAGGCGGCGGCTCTGGCGCGCGGTGGCGGAAGGGTGCACGTCGGAGGACATCACCGCAGATGGTCCCCGGACGCCGTCCGGTCCACCCGTCGAGATGGCCTCGGTGCGCCGGGCGACTGAAGTCGCGGCCCGGACGCGCCGATGTGGTGGGCATGGTCTTCGACGTCCTCGCGCTGGCCCTCGTCGTGGCCGGCGCCTACGCCTTCTGGCAGGAGGGGCGCCGCGCGCTGGCCGTGCTGCCCCCGGACGACCTGCCCCCGGAGGCCGCGCGCACCCCGCTGCCGCGGCACGCCCGGCTCCACGGCTACGTCGCCGAGGGGCTCGACGACATCGACGACTTCCTCGCGGGCAGCGAGCGGGACCGGGACCAGCCCGCCTGACCGTCGTCCCGCCGCGGTCCTTCCGCCGGCCCGGCGGTCAGACCGGCCGGTACGACAGGACGGTGTCCACGGTGTCCGCCTCGGCCGCCGGCTTGTCGGGCCGGTGCGCGATGACCCGGGCGAACCGCAGCGCGACCCCGGCCGGGTAGCGCGACGACGTCTGCACGCCGTCGAAGGCGATCTCCACGACGAGGGTCGGCTCGACGTCGACCCGCCAGCCGTTGCTGCTGCGCTCGATGCCGCGCAGGTGCTCCGTCTGCCACGCGAGCATCGCGTCGGTGAGCCCCTTGAACGTCTTGCCGAGCATGACGAAGCCGCCCGGCGGACCGAACCGGCCGTCGGGGTCGCGGGCGCCCAGGTGCAGGTTCGAGAGCAGCCCGGTGCGCCGCCCGTGCCCCCACTCCGCGGCGAGCACGACGAGGTCGAGGGTGATCCGCGGCTTCACCTTGACCCAGCCCGCCCCGCGCCGGCCCATCGCGTAGGCGCCGGCGAGCGCCTTGACGACGACGCCCTCGTGCCCGCGGGCCAGGGCGTCGGCGGCGAACGCCTCGGCCGCGGCGGCCTCGCCGGGGTCGGCGGCGTCCTCGACGACGTGCCGCGGGACGAGCAGGCCCGCGGGGGCCACCGTGGCCAGGGCGGCGCGCCGGGTCGGGCCGTCGGCGTCGAGCAGGTCGGTGCCGTCGACGTGCAGGGCGTCGAACAGCACCGTCGTCAGCGGGCGTTCGGTGTCCGCGCGGGTGTGCCGGGCGACGAGGGACGACGTGACCTGGAACGGCTCCGGCCGCCCGTCCGGGCGCAGCGCGAGCACCTCGCCGTCGACGACGAACCGGCCGGCCGGCCAGGTGCGGGCCTCGGCGACGAGCCCGGGCAGCCGGGCGGTCACGTCGTCGAGGGTGCGGGTGAAGACCGCGACGTCGTCGCCGTCCCGGTGCACCTGGACCCTCACCCCGTCGAGCTTCCACTCCACCCCGGCCGGACCGGTCTTCGCGAACGCCTCGGTCAGGCTCGGTGCGGACGCCGCGAGCATCGGGGACAGCGCCGTCCCGACCCGCAGCCCGAACGCCGCCAGCGCCGGCTCGCCACCGTCGAGGGCGGCGACCGCGACGGCCGCCGGGTCCCCGGTGAGCGTCACGGCGCGGCGGACCGCGGCCGCCGGGACGGCTGCGGCGAGCGCGATCGCGTCGAGGAGCAGCCCGGCCTGGGCACCCTGCCGCAGCTCGCCGGTGACGAGCCCCGCGAGCAGGCGCCGTTCCGGCCCGGTCGCGGCGAGCACGAGGTCGCGCAGGAGCGTGGCCCGGGCCGCCTGCGACCCGGCGCCGCCGGCGTCCTGGAGCGCCTCGAAGGCGCGTTCGACCCCCTCGACGGTGAGCGTCGCCGTGGCGGGCTCGGGCGGCCCGCCGTCGAGCAGCGCCGAGACCGCCGCCCAGCCGACGCCGAGCCGGCGCTGGCGGGTCTGCCCCGACAGCCACGCCGCGACCGACGGGACCTCCGCCGCCGTCGCCGCGCGCAGCGCCCCGGCGAGCAGCTCGACCTTGGCCTTCTTCCCGCTGACGGCGGCGACGGCCTCGGAGGCCGCGGCGACGTCGGCGAGCAGCATCCCGGTCACCGCGTCACCCCACGCTCGCGAGCGCGAACGGCAGCACCTCGTCCGCACCGGCGACCCGCAGGGCCCGCCCCGCGACCGTGAAGGTCCAGCGCGAGTCGACGAGGTCGTCGACGAGCAGGACGGGGCCGTCGAGCCGGGCGAGCGCCTCCTGCATCGCGGCCGGCGCGACGAACTGGTCCCACACCCCGGCGAGCCGGAACGCGCTGTTGCCGCCGGGCTCCCCGGTCGGCCCGTCGAAGGCGAACGCGAGCGGCCCGAGCCACTCGAGCCGGCCGCGCTCGGCGAGGTGCCGGGCGACGGAGGCGACGAGCTGGGGACGCCGCCGGCTCGGCACCGCGGCGACCGCGACCGGCCGCCGGGCCCAGCCCCAGCCCTTGAGCACGTCGATGCAGGCCCCGAGGAGCGCCTCGTCCGCGGGGGCGTCCGGCGCGTTCGGGTCGAGGAGGGTGCGCAGCCGGTTGCCCCAGCCGAGGTCGGTGAGCCGGGCGACCACCCGGCCCTCGCCGACCCGCTCGGGCTCGGGGATCTTGCCGCTGGCGCTCACCCCGAGCCGGTCCATCCCGGACGGCCACTGCGCGCGCGGCGGGACCTCGACCCCGACGTGCCGCAGCCTGTCCCGGGCGGCCGACCGGGCGACGTCCGGCACCTCCGACGGGAACCACGCGACGCCGCCGGCGTTGATGACGCAGCGGTCGCACTTGCCGCAGTCGGCGGCGGCCGGGTCGTCGAGGGCCTCGGCGAGGAAGCGCATCCGGCAGCCGGTCGACCGCTCGTAGGCGAGCATCGAGGCGGCCTCGCGCTCCCGGGCCTGGGCGACCCGGCCGTACCGCTCGGCGTCGAAGACCCACGGCTGGCCGGTGGAGACCCAGCCGCCCGACACCCGGTTCACCGCGCCGTCGACGTCGAGCACCTTGAGCAGCAGCTCGAGCTTCGTCCGCCGGACGTCGGTCACGGTCTCGAGCGCCGCCGTCGACATCGGCCGGCGGGCCGCGGCGAGCGCGGCGAGGACGGCGGACGCCTGGTCCTCGCGCGGCATCGAGGACGTCGCGAAGTACCGCCAGATGTCACGGTCCTCCGGGCCGGGGAGCAGCAGGACGTCGGCCCGTTCGGTCGCGCGCCCGGCACGGCCGACCTGCTGGTAGTACGCGACCGGTGAGGACGGCGCCCCGAGGTGGACGACGAACCCCAGGTCGGGCTTGTCGAAGCCCATCCCGAGGGCGCTCGTCGCGACGAGCGCCTTGACCTCGTTGCGGCGGAGCAGGTCCTCGGCGTGCTCGCGCTCGGCGGTGTCCGTGCGCCCGGTGTAGGCGAGCACCCGGTGCCCGGCGGCGGACAGCAGCGAGGCGGCGTCCTCGGCGCCGGACACGGTGAGCGCGTAGACGATCCCGCTGCCCGGCAGGTCGGGCAGGTGGGCGGCGAGCCAGGCGAGCCGCTCCTCGGCGCTCGGCAGCGGCAGGACCCCGAGCCGCAGGCTCTCCCGCGCGAGCGGGCCGCGCAGGGTCCGCACGGCGTACCCGCCGCCGTCGGCGACCTCCCGGGCGGGGGCGTCGGCCCGGACCAGACCGTGCCGCGAGACCGCGAGCTGCTCGGCGACGTCCTCGACGACGCGCGCGTTCGCCGTCGCCGTCGTCGCGAGCACCGGGGTGCCCGTCGGGAGCTCGGCGAGCAGGTCGCGGATCCGCCGGTAGTCGGGGCGGAAGTCGTGCCCCCAGTCGCTGATGCAGTGCGCCTCGTCGACGACGAGCAGCCCGGCCCGGGCCGCGAGGCCCGGCAGCAGCTCCTCGCGGAAGCGCGGGTTGTTGAGCCGCTCCGGGCTCACGAGGAGGACGTCGACGGTGTCGTCCGCGAGCGCGGCGGTGACCTCGCCCCACTCGTGGGCGTTGGCGCTGTTCATCGTCACCGCGCGGACCCCGGCCCGGGCGGCGGCCGCGACCTGGTCGCGCATGAGGGCGAGCAGCGGCGACACGATGAGCGTCGGCCCGGTGCCGCGGGCGCGCAGCAGGGCCGTCGCGACGAAGTACACCGCGGACTTGCCCCAGCCGGTCCGCTGGACGACGAGCACCCGCCGGTGGTGCGCGACGAGGTCGGCGATGGCGTCCCACTGCCCGTCGCGGAAGTCCACGTCGTCGCGCCCGACGAGCCGGCGCAGCGCCGTCCGGGCCTCGTCGTGGAGCGCGTCGAGGTCGTCGGGCGCGGCCGTGCCGACGGGCGTCATGCCTGCACCTGCGCGACCCGGCCGGCGTCGACGGCGAACCGCCGCGTCACGTGCACCTCGTCGAGCAGCCGCCGGTCGTGGCTCACGAGCAGCAGCGTGCCCGGGTAGGAGTCGAGCGCCTGCTCGAGCTGCTCGATGGCCGGCAGGTCGAGGTGGTTCGTCGGCTCGTCGAGGACGAGCAGGTTGACCCCGCGGGCCTGGAGCAGCGCGAGCGCCGCTCGGGTCCGCTCACCCGGCGACAGGCTGCCGGCGGCACGCATGACGTGGTCCGCCTTGAGCCCGTACTTCGCGAGCAGGGTGCGCACCTCGGCGTCCGGCCGGTCCGGCACCTGGTCGCCGAAGGCGCGCATGAGCGGCACGTCGCCGGCGAACAGGGAGCGGGCCTGGTCGACCTCGCCGACGACGACGCCCGGCCCGAGGCCGGCGGTGCCCTCGTCGGCCGCGAGGCGGCCGAGCATCACGGCGAGCAGGGTCGACTTGCCCGAGCCGTTCGGCCCGGTGATCGCGACCCGGTCCGCCCAGTCGACCTGGAGCGTGACCGGCCCGAGCGTGAAGCCGCCGCGCCGGACGACGACGTCCCGCAGGGTCGCGACGACCGCACCCGCGCGCGGCGCGACCGCGATCTCCATCTGGAGCTTCCACTCCTTGCGCGGCTCCTCGACGACGTCGAGCCGCTCGATGAGGCGCTCGGTCTGCCGGGCCTTGGCGGCCTGCTTCTCGGTGGCCTCGGTGCGGAACTTGCGGCCGATCTTGTCGTTGTCGGGCGCCTTGCGCCGGGCGTTCTTGACGCCCTTCTCCATCCACGCCCGCTGCATCCGGGCCCGCTCGCCGAGGTCGGAGACCCGGCCGGCGTACTCCTCGTACTCCTCGCGCGCGTGCCTGCGGGCGATCTCGCGCTCCTCGAGGTAGGCGGCGTAGCCGCCGCCGACGACCCGGACCTGCTGCTGCGCGAGGTCGAGCTCGACGACCCGGTTCACGGTCCGCATGAGGAACTCCCGGTCGTGGCTCACGAGGACCACGCCGGCGCGCAGGCCGGTGACGAACCGCTCGAGCCGGTCGAGCCCGTCGAGGTCGAGGTCGTTCGTCGGCTCGTCGAGGAGGAAGACGTCGTAGCGCGACAGCAGCAGCGACGCCAGGCTCGCCCGGGCGGCCTGGCCGCCGGACAGCGCCGTCATCGGGGTCGTCAGGTCGACGCCGAGGCCGACGTCGGCGCACACCTCGCCGGCACGCTCCTCGAGGTCCGCGGCGCCGAGCGCCAGCCAGTGCTCGAGCGCGAGGGCGTACGCGTCGTCCGCGGGGACGCCGTCCACCGGGCTGCCGTCGGCGAGGGCCTCGGACGCCCGGTCGAGGGCGGTCTGCGCGGCCGCGACCCCGGTGCGCCGCGCGAGGAACTCCGCGACGCTCTCGCCGGGCCGCCGTTCGGGCTCCTGCGGGAGCAGCCCGACGGTGGCCGACGCGGGCGAGAGGGTGACGGCGCCGTGCTCGGTCACGGCGAGGCCGGCGAGCAGCCGCAGCAGGGTCGACTTGCCGGCGCCGTTGGCACCGACGAGACCGACGACGTCCCCGGGCGCGACGACGAGGTCGAGGCCGGAGAAGAGCGTGCGGTCACCGTGGCCGGCGGCGAGGTCTCGGGCGAGGAGGGTGGCACTCATGATGCGACGACGCTACCGGCGCGCCCCGACAACCCCCTTCTGAGTATCCACAGGTCAGGTCGTCCACAGGTCACACGAAGAGCTCACCTGCGGCGGCGACGTCGTCCGCGCCGTGCAGGAGGGTGAGGTCGACGCCGAGGAGCGCCTCCTCGCCGTGGCCGAGCACCCGGGCCGAGCCGGCGGCCTCCGCCGCGGCGACCCCGCCGAACCCGACGGTCGAGGGCTCGAGGCCGACGACGTACATGCCCTCGCCGGGCATCATCCACTCGATCATCCAGGGCATCGCGGCGGCGTCCCACGAGACGAGCAGGCCGGCGGCGCGGCCGTCGCCGACGTCGTCGGTGAGCACCGCGGCATGTGCCGCCCCGTCGCCGCCCGGCTGCGCGGGCAGCTCCCAGACCCCTTCCACCCCAGCGGGTTCGGGGACGCCGACCCGGTCACGACGCTTGCCGGCGACGTCCCCGCCGGTGGCGGTCGGGGCACCGGTCGTCGAACGGATCCGGGCGTCGGGGGAGAGCACCGGCCACCCGACGTTCACGTGGTAGAGCACCGCGAGCGGGGTCGGGGCGAAGCCGTCGTTGCGGACCCGGTCGACGATCCGCACGGTCCGGCCGCCGACCTCGACCTCGACCCGGCGGGTCAGCACGAGCTGCTCGGCGAACGGCGCGGCCTGCCGGACCTCGCCCTCGACGACGAGCACCTCGCGGACGCCGCCCGGTGCGTGCGCGTCGGGCACCCGCTCGCGGTCGAGCCGGGTCAGCCGGGCGGGCAGCGCTGCGACCCGGCCGTGCATCGGGTGGTCGGTCGTCGTGATGCCGGGGTGCCCGAACCGGTGCGGCTCGGACGACGGCCCGTGGACGTGGTCGAGCCCGCAGGTCTGGACGAGGCCGCCGGTGAAGGTCCGCATCGGTCCCCAGCCGGCCGGCTCGGCGAACGCGGGGTGCCGCAGGCCGGCGGGGGAGAGCCAGCCGACGGGGACGCCGCGCACGCTCGCCCGGACGACGTCGAGCGCCCGGTCGACGGCGAGGTCCACCTCGATCTCGCCCGACCGCAGCCGGACGAGCCGGACCCCGCGCGCGTCGCCGTCCGCCACCTCGACGAGCTCGACGCCCGCCACCTGGTCCGGGTGGCCGAGCCAGGCCCGCAGACCGACGTCGGCCGGCCGGCCGAAGAGGGTCGCCGGGCCGGTCCGCCGGCGGGCCGCCGGACGGTCCGGTCGGGAGGTCCCGGCGTCCTCGACAGGGGTCGGTGCCATCCTTCTCCTCGGCTCGCGCGACGTCGGGCGGGTGCGAACGGTCACGATGCCATGCGGCGCGGCCGGGCGCGCTCTGCGGTCGGGCGCCGCGCCGCCGCGTCGTCCCCGCCGTCCCGCCGTCCAGGAAGGACCGCCATGCGCCCCGCACCGCTGCTGCTCCCGCCCAACCAGTTCGACCACTTCTACCGCGGGGGCGACCGCATCGGCGCCCTGCGTGGCGGCCCCGGGGGCCCGCAGCGGCCCGAGGAGTGGGTGGGCAGCGCGACGACCCGCTTCGGCGAGACCGAGCAGGGCCTGTCCCGGCTGCCGGACGGGTCGTTCCTGCGCGAGCGGGTGCTCGCCGACCCGGTCGCCTGGCTCGGCCAGGACCACGTGCGCCGCTACGGCGGCGACAACGTCGAGATCCTCGTCAAGCTGCTCGACCCCGGCCAGCGGCTGCCCGTGCACGTCCACCCGCAGCGGGCGTTCGCCCGCGAGCACCTCGGCCTGGCGCACGGCAAGACCGAGGCGTGGGTCGTCGTCGAGGCCGACCCGGGGGCGGTCGTCGGGCTCGGCTTCCGCCGCGCGGTGAGCCCCGAGGAGGTCGCCGGTCTGGTGTCGGCCCACGACAGCGCGGCGCTCGTCGACCTGTGCGTGACGCGGTCGGTCCGGGCCGGGGACGGCGTCCTCGTGCCGTCCGGGACGCCGCACTTCATCGGCGAGGGCGTGCTCATCGTCGAGGTCCAGGAGCCGACGGACCTGTCGATCCTGCTCGAGTGGGACGGCTTCGCCGTGGACGGCGACCGGGACGGTCACCTCGGCCTCGGGTTCGACCTCGCGCTGCGGGCCCTCGACCTCACGCCGTGGACGTCGGCGGACCTCGAGCGGCACCTCGTGCCGGCCGAGAGCCTCGTGGACGCCGCGGGCCGCGCGGTCTCGCCGCTCGCCGCCGCGCTGCCGGCCGACGCCGAGCCGTACTTCCGCGCCCACCACGTCGACGCGACGGGCAGCCCGGACGGCGACGCCGGCTGCGTCGACGTCCCGGCCGGCCTCGCGGTGCTGCTCGTCCTCGACGGGGCGGGCCGGGTCGACACCACGGACGGCGGCGGCCTCGCCGTCGAGCGAGGGGACGCCGTCCTCGTGCCGTGGTGCGCGGGCGACTGGACGCTCACGGCGAGCGCCGCGGGCTCGGTCCGCGGCGTGCTCTGCCGTCCGCCGGCGCCGGACGCCCCCGAGGCGCCGCGCTGAGCCCCGCCGCTCGTCGCGGACGCCGGGGAGAACGCTACGCAGCGTCACCCCGGGACGGCCGGTGCCCGCCGGGGCACCGGCCGTCGCCGTCCCGGCGCGGAACGCCGGCCGGAGCCCGCGCGGCCGCCCGAGAACGCTTACTCGGGATCGGGTCGGACTCAGGCCAGTAACGAATACGTAACCTTCCCGTTCGTCCCTTGAGGGTGGCCCGGATCACGTCTAAGTTCTCCGACAGCGCTGTCTGACAGCGCTGTCGAAAACATGGCCAGCCGGTCGGGCACGACCGGGCGGATGTGACGGGAGGTGACCTGCGTGAGCTCCGGCCGCCCGACCCTCGCGGACGTCGCCGCCCGCGCCGGGGTGAGCCTCAAGACCGCGAGCCGTGCCCTCAACGGCGAGTACGGCGTCGCCGCCGAGACCGCGCGCAGGGTCCTGGAGGCCTCCCGGGAGCTCGGCTTCCGGCCGAACCACCTCGCCCGCTCGCTCGCGTCGGGGCGGCAGAGCGCCGCCGTCGGCCTCGTCGTGTCGAGCGTCTCCGACCACTTCATGGCCGCGATCACCGGCACCGTCGAGGGCATCCTCGCGCCGCGCGACCTGCAGCTCGTCACGGCGAGCCACGGGGACGACCCGGACCGGCAGCGCCGCCTCGTCCGCACGCTCGTCGAGCGCCGGGTCGACGCGCTCCTGCTCGTCCCCGCACCCGGTGACGCCACCTACCTGCAGCCCGAGATCGAGCACGGCCTCGTCGTCGTCGCCGTCGACCGGCCGCTCGAGGGCGTCGAGGTCGACACCGTGACCGTCGACAACCGCGAGGGCGCCCGCACCGCCGTGGCCCGGCTCATCGCCGCCGGCCACCGCCGGATCGCCATGCTCGGCTGGGACCGCCGCGTCTGGACCGTCGCGGAGCGGCACGCCGGCTACCTCACGGCGTTCGACGAGGCCGGCCTGCCGGTCGACCCCGACCTCGTGCTGCTCGACTACGCCCTCGCCGACGACCCGGAGGCGGCCCTCGAGGCGCTGCTGTCCGGGCCGGACCCGGCGACCGCGGTGATGTCCGCGCAGCACTCCGCGGCCCGCTCCGCGCTGCGGGTCGCGCAGCGGCTCGGGCGGGACGTCGACATCGCCGTCTTCGACGAGATCCACGACGCGGACCTGCTCGTCCGGCCGCCGCTCGTCGTCGTCTCCGGGGCCGAACGCCTCGGCGCCGCCGCGACGACCCTGCTCCTCGAGCGCCTGGACGGCGCGGCCGGTCCCAGCCGCCGCGTCGTCCTGGCCCCCGAGTACGTGGACGCCGGTGCGGCCGACGCGCACGCCCGGTTCCAGGCCGTCGAGCCCACCCCGCTGCGGCCGTTCGGCGGCAGCACCAAGGCCGCGGACCGCCCGGCGGAGGTGACCTCGTGACCGGCCGCGACCTGCTCGTCGGCGTCGACGTCGGGACGACCCGGGTCAAGGCGGTCCTCCTGGACCTGGCCGGCAACGAGCTCGCGGACGCCGCGGAGCCGACCCCGTGGCTGCGCCTGGAGGACGGCTCCGACCTCGACCCGTCGACGCTCGCCGACCTCGTGCGCACCCTCGTCGGCCGGGTCGGGCAGGCCGCGGCCGACCTCGACGGGCGGGTCGTCGGCGTCGGCACCACCGGGATGGGCGAGGCCGGCGTCGCCGTGGACGCCGACGGGGCGCCGCTGGCCCCGATCCGCGCCTGGTTCGACCGCCGCGCCGACGTCGACGCGGTCCGCGAGGCGGTCGGCGAGGACGCCTTCCACCGTGCGGTCGGGATGCCGCTCGACGCGCAGCCGTCGCTGCCGAAGCTCGTCCGGATGCAGCGCGAGCACCCCGCGCTGCGCTCCGCCGTCCGGTTCTACTCCGTCCCCGAGTGGGCCGCGGTCGCGCTCGGCGGCAGCCCCGGCAGCGAGGTCTCGCTCGCGAGCCGCACGGGGCTGCTCGACGTCGCCACCGGCCGGTCGTGGACGGCGGCCGCCGACCTGCTCGGGGCGGACCTGCTCGGCGAGCCCGTCCTCGCGGGCGCGCACGCCGGCCACGTGGACGCCGCGGGCCTGCCGGCCGCCGTCCTCGGGGCCGTCCTGTCCGTCGGCGGCCACGACCACCAGACGGCCGGCATGGTCGCGGGCGCCGCCCGCGACGGGATGCTCTTCGACAGCCTCGGCACCGCCGAGGCGCTGCTCCGGTTCGCCCGGCTCGTGCCGACGCCGGACCTCGCCGCCGCGGCCGTGGCGGCGGGGCTCACGCTGGGCCGCACGGTCGTCGGCGGCCACGCCTGCCTGCTCGCCGGGCTGCGGACCGGCTTCGGTCTCGAACGCGTCGCGGGTGCCCTGGGCCTGACCACCCGCGAGACCCGGGCCGCCCTGGCGGCCGAGTCGCTCGCCCTGACCGGCCGCCGGCTCGCGTCGGTGGCCCTCGAGGGCGAGGCCGTCGTCCTGCGCCTGACGGACGGCGTCACACCCGCCGAGGTCTGGCGCTCGGCGGTCGGCGACCTCGTCGACGCCTCGGCCGACGTCACCGACCGGATGGCGGCGCTCGTCGGCCCGCACTCCGGCACCGTCGCGACCGGGGGCTGGCTCGCCAACCCGATGGTCCGGCACGCCAAGGCCGCCCAGCTCGCCGGTCTGCGCGTCGTCCGGCTCCACGAGGCGGGCGCCGCCGGCGCCGCCTACTTCGCGGCCGTGGCAGCGGGCGCGATGCCGGAGCCGGCGGCGCTCGACGGCCCGCCCTGGCCCGTCGGCGACGACCCCGCCGACGAGCCGACGGCACCACCCTCACCACCCGCACCGACCCGCACGACGGGCGAACCGGCCACCGCCGGGGGAGCCACGACCGACGGGGCGCCCGACCGGGCGCCCCACCCGACGGACGGCTCCGACGCCGGCCGTCGCGCAGTGCCAGTTCCCGAGAGAGAGGTTCCGTGATGTCCCGCAGCGGTCTGGACGCCATCGCCGACGCCAACGGTCGGTTCGCCGTCCTCGCCATGGACCAGCGCGGCACGCTGCGCCGGATGCTCACCGGCGCCGGCAGACCGGCCGAGGACGACGACCTGAAGTCGTTCAAGGTCGACGTCATCTCCGCGCTCGCCCCGCTCTCGAGCGGCGTGCTCACCGACACCGAGTTCGGCGTCTCCGCCGTGCGCGCCGCCGGCGCCATCCCGGAGGGGGTCGGCCTGCTCATCGCCGCCGAGCCCGTCGAGAAGGAGAAGTACGGCGAGGAGTACCGCAACGTCCGCGACCCGCTGCGCACCGCGGCCTGGGTCCGGGAGAACACCGGCGACGCCGTGAAGTTCCTCGTCTACTGGCAGCCGGACCGGGTCGCCCAGGAGGGCGAGCCCGACCTCGCGGCCGAGACGATGGACGTCGTCCGCGCCGTCGTCGAGGACTGCCGTGCCGAGGGCGTGCCCTCGGTCATCGAACCGCTCGTGAGCTTCGCGCCCGGTCACACCCCGACCGACGAGGAGCGCTTCGAGGCGGTCATCCTCTCCGCGAAGCGGCTCGCGACGCTCAAGCCGGACCTGCTCAAGCTCGAGTGGCCGGGCGGGGCCGACGGCTGCCGCCGGGTCACCGAGGCGCTCGGTGACGTCCCGTGGGCGCTGCTGTCCGCCGGGGTCGGCTACGAGGCGTTCGTCGAGCGGTGCATCACCGCCCTGGACGCCGGCGCGAGCGGCATCATCGCCGGCCGCGCGATCTGGAAGGAGGCCGTCGACCTCGACGGCGACGAGCGCCGCGCGTTCCTCGCCGACGTCGCCGTCCCCCGCCTGCAGGGCCTCGTGGACGTCCTCGCGAAGCACGGCACGTCGTGGCGGGAGGTCGGCGCATGAGCCAGACGCCTGCCGGCGCGTCGCCGGCCGGGACCGCCGCGGGGCGGGTCCCCGCCGTCGCCGCCTACGGCATCGAGAAGCAGTTCGGCCAGGTGCGCGCGCTCCGGGCGGCGTCCTTCGAGGCCTTCCCGGGCGAGGTGACGGCCCTCGTCGGTGACAACGGCGCGGGCAAGTCCACGCTCGTCAAGTGCCTGGCCGGCGTCATCCAGCCCGACGCCGGCCGGATCCAGGTCGCGGGCCGGGACGTCGTCATGCACAACCCGGTGCAGGCCAACGGCTTCGGCATCGAGACGGTCTACCAGGACCTCGCCCTCGCACCCGACCTCGACGCCGCGGCGAACGTCTTCCTCGGCCGCGAGCTGCGGCGCTGGAAGGTGCTGCACAACGCCAAGGAGATGCGGCGGCGGACGGCCGAGAGCTTCGCCCAGCTCGGGGTCGGCATGGTGCAGGACCTGCGGGTGCCGGTCGCGTCGTTCTCCGGCGGCCAGAAGCAGTCCGTGGCCATCGCCCGTGCGGCCATGTGGGCCAAGAACGTCATCCTCATGGACGAGCCGACGGCGGCGCTCGGCGTGATCCAGACGAAGAAGGTCCTCGAGCTCATCGAGCGGGTGCGGGACAGCGGCCTCGCGGTCGTCTTCATCTCGCACAACCTCCCGCAGGTGCTCGAGGTCGCCGACCGGATCGAGGTCATGCGGCTCGGCGCCCGCGTCGCGCGGTTCTCCCGCGACGACGAGGGCCTGAACGTGGACCGGCTCATCGCGTCGATCTCCGGCGCGTACCGCAACGAGCCCGAGGCGGGCTCCGAGAACGGGCAGGGGGCAGCGGCATGAGCGACGAGGCCAAGACCGCGGTCGAGCTGGTCGCAGAGCAGCGCACGGAGGCCGAGAAGGCGGCCGTGCAGCAGCAGGCCGACGCGCTCGTCGAGGGCGCCGGCATCAGCGTGGACAAGGCCGCCACCGTCTGGCAGCGGCTCATGGGCACGCAGGCGACGTTCACCTTCGTCGCCCTGCTCGCCCTCGTCATCGGGTTCTCGGTGATGGGCGCCGGCAAGTTCAACACCGGCTCCAACTTCGTCAACCTCGCGCAGAACGTCGCCATCCTCACGGTCCTGTCCATCGGGGCGACGTTCGTCATCGTCACCGCGGGCGTCGACCTGTCGGTGCCGAGCGCCGTCATCCTCGGCGAGGTCTTCGCCGTCAAGGCGCTGTCGTTCGTCACCGTCGGGGACGGCACCGGCGTCGACGTCAGCGGGGAGAACACGACGGCCACGCTGCTGCTCGTCGCCCTCGCCGGCTCGTTGTTCGCCGGGCTCACCGTCGGGCTCATCAACGGGTTCGTCGTCGGGTACCTCAAGGTGCCGGCGCTCATCGCGACCCTGGGCACGCTCGGGGCCGGGCTGGGCGTCGCGTTCCTCATGCAGAACGGCGTCAACGTCGCGACCTACGCGCTCGCCCCGGTCGCGACCGGTCAGCTCATCCCCGGGCTGCCCAACCTCGTGCTCGTCGCGGTGTTCGTGGCCCTCGGCGGGGGAGTGCTGCTCCACCTGTCGGTCTTCGGCCGGCACACCTATGCGATCGGCTCCAACGAGGAGGCGGCCCGCCGGTCCGGCATCAAGGTCGAGCGGCACCTGCTCAAGGTGTACGCGTTCGCCGGTCTCATGTCGGGCCTGGGCGGCTACCTGTCGGTCGCCTACTTCTCGACGACGTCGGTCGCCGGGCACTCGACCGACAACCTCAACGCCATCACGGCCGCCGCCCTCGGCGGCACCAGCCTCTTCGGCGGCATCGGGACGATCGTCGGCACCGTCATCGGCGTCTGGATCCCGGCCGTGCTCAACAACGGACTCATCATCGTCGGCGTGCAGGCCTACTGGCAGCTCGTCGTCGTCGGGTTCGTCCTCATCCTCGCGGTCTGGTCCGACCAGCTGCGACGTCGGTCGCGCAGCAGACGCTGACCGGGCCGGACGGCGCCGCGCCCACGAGGCGGTGCGTCGTCCGGTGCTCCACCGTCCACCGGAACGGCACCACCCAGCACCACCGCACCACCGCACCGAACGCACCACCGTCCTACCGACCCCCTAAGGAGCACATCAGTGAAGACGACTCGACTCATCGGCGCGTCGACGTTCGCTGTCGCTGCGCTCGTCCTGTCCGCCTGCGGCGGCGGGTCCAGCGCCGGCACCACGTCCAGCGACACCGGCACCGCCGGTGCCTCGTCCTCCGCCGCGACGGGTGGCAAGAACATCACCCTCATGGTCGGCGTGAAGGGTGACCCCTTCTACGTCTCCATGGAGTGCGGCGCCAAGGAGGCGGCGGCCGCGGCCGGTGCCACCCTCACCACCCAGGGCCCGGACAAGTTCGACGCGACCCTGCAGAACCCGCTGCTCGACGCGGTGGCGGCGTCCAAGCCCGACGCGCTGCTCGTGGCCCCGAACGACGTCAAGGCGTCGGTCGGCCCGCTCAAGAAGATCCAGGACGCCGGCTCGAAGGTCGTCCTCGTGGACACCGTCGTCGACGACGCCTCGATCGGCGTCTCCCGGATCGCGACCGACAACAAGCTCGGTGGCGTGAAGGCCGCCGAGGCGCTCCAGACGCTGGGCGTCGCGGCCAAGGGCAAGGTCCTCGTCATCTCGACGAACCCGGGCGTCTCCTCGGTCGACGCGCGCGTCGACGGCTTCAAGGAGAAGGCGGCCGAGCTCGGCTACACGCTGGTCTCGGACACGCAGTACTCGAACAACGAGGCCGCCAAGGCCGCGCAGATCATGTCCGCTGCGCTCGCCAAGGACCCGGACATCGCGGGTGTGTTCGCGACGAACCTGTTCACCGCGCAGGGTGTTGCGACCGGTGTGAAGCAGGCCGGCCAGTCCGGCAAGGTCAAGGTCGTCGGCTTCGACGCGGGCCCCGACCAGATCAAGCAGCTCGAGGCCGGCGACGTGCAGGCCCTCGTCGCGCAGAAGCCGTTCGACATCGGCGTCCAGGGCGTCGAGCAGGCCATCGCGGCGCTGTCCGGCGGTTCGGTCACCGCGAACATCCAGACCGAGTCCCTCGTCGTGACGAAGGACAACATGGCGCAGCCGGACGTCGCGAAGTACATCTACAAGTCGAGCTGCTGACCCCCGGGTCGTAGCGACACCGAACAGGTCGCTGCGCCGCTCTGCCCCGCGCGGGCGGCGCAGCGACCGCACCACCCGATCGACCGCACCACCTGATCCGCCGCACCACGTGATCCACCGCACCACTGCCGCCGCCCGGCGGGGTGCACCGCCCGACGGCGGTGCACCTGCCAGGGTGGCAGCAGCCAGATCCCGGTGGCCCGACCCCTGCGGGGCACCGGACAGGCGCCCCGGCCGTCCTCGGACGCGCCGGGGCGTCGCCGCGAACCGAGGAGGACGTGTTGCTCGTCGTCGGAGCCAACCTGTGCATGGACCGCACGCTGCGGATGGAACGTCTCGTCCCGGGCGCGGTGCAGCGGCCGCGGACGGCGGACCTCACGGCGGGCGGCAAGGCCGTCAACGTGTGCCGCGCGGCCAAGGCGCACGGCGTCCGGACCCGGCTCGTCGGCAACCTGCCCGGGGTGCTCGGCCGCTACGTCGGCGACCTGCTCGACCGGGAGGGCCACGACGTCCGCCGGGTCGTCACGAGCGGGGAGATCCGGTCGGCGACGATCATCCTCGAGGACGACCTGCGGGCCACGGTGCTCAACGAGCCGGGCCCGCCGCTCGCCGAGCCCGACCGCAGCATCTTCCTCTCGGCGGTGGGGGAGGAGCTCAGCGGCCACCGCGTCGTCGTCATGTCCGGCAGCCTGCCGCCGGGCCGGCACCAGGACCTCTACGGCGACCTCGTCGAGCTGGCCGGCGCCCGCGGCGTCCTGAGCGTCGTCGACGCCGCCCGCGACGCGCTCGTCGCCGTCCTGCCGCACCACCCCGACGTCGTCACCCCGAACCTGTCCGAGGCGCAGGCCGTCGTCGCGGTGCTCACCGGTGCTGCGCCGTCCGCACCCGTCGACGAGTCCGTCGAGCCGGCGTCCGGCGACGTCCGCGCGGAGGCCTTCGCCGCCGCCCGAGCGCTGCGCGCCGCCGGGGCCCGGGCCGCCCTCGTCACGGCGGGCCGTCACGGCGTCGCCGCCGCGCACGCCGGAGGCGAGTTCTGGGTGCCCGCGCCCACCGTCGTCGAGGTGAACCCGATCGGCGCCGGTGACGCGTTCGCGTCCGGTCTCGGCGCGGGCCTCGAGCTGGGCGAGCCGCTCGAGCGGGCGACCGTCCGCGCGGTCGCCAGCGGGTCGTCGTCCGTGACCCGGCCGCTCGCCGGCGAGGTCGACCCGACCCTGGTCGCCGCGCTCATGGAGCAGATCGCGCCGCAGCCCGCCTGACCGCCGGCTGCGGCCACCCCGTGGGGCCCCGGCGGTGCGTCCTAGCGGGTCTGCCCCGCGCGGACCATCTCGACGGTCTTCGCGACCCGGTCGGCCCGGGTCTGCTCGCGCTTGGCCTCGGTGACCCAGCGGACGTACTCCTTGCGGTGCGAGTACGCGAGCGCCGTGAAGGCGGCCTGCGCCGCGCCGTCCGCCGCGAGCGCCGCGGCGAGGTCGTCGGGCACCTCGACGGTCCGCTCGCCCGCGTCCGCGCTGACCTCGACGGTATACATGCCCTCGACCTCGACGCCGGCCTCGGCCCGGACCGCCTTGTTGAGGCCGATCATGTTCTCCCCGCCCATCCGGGCCAGCCGCAGCGCGAGCGTGGTCCCGTTGACGGTCACGCTCACCGGGAACGTCTTGCGCCCGTCGCCGACCGCCGCGACCTGCTCGTCGGTCAGCAGGAACGCCCCCGCCGGCCCCCGCTTCTCCAGCACCGCCTCGAACCGCAAAGTTTCACCCATGCCCCCAGAACTTACTAGCGCGTATGACCCGGTCGACGGGTCATACGCGCTGGTAAGTCGGAGTCGGAGGTGGGGCGGTCAGTGCTCGGGGTGGAGGCGCTCGCCCTTGGGCTGGCCGATCTCCTTGAGCAGGTCGGTGAACCACTCGACGTCCGTGTCGAACGCCTTGCCGCCCTTGATCCGGGGGAACTCGACGGCGCGCAGCGCGTCGCCGGCCTCCTCGTCCTGTCCGACGACACCGCTCTCGCCGCGCAGCGCGGCGTCGACGGCGTAGTCGGTGCAGCGCTTGATGAGCGCGAGGTCGGCGTCGTTCGCCGCGGCGGAGCGCGAGTAGTAGCCGCTCTTCTGGACCATCGTCTTCTCGGCGCCGACGAGGCCGGCGAACTGCTTGGCGAACCAGGCGCCCGGGTTGATCGTGTCGATCTTCACGTGACCGAACGCGTCGCGCTGCGGCTCCTCGCCGCGGGCGATCATCTCCTCGACGATCGTCTCGACGCCGGCGCCCTCGGAGAGGAACAGGTTGACGCAGCCGACCTCGTCCATGACGGCCTTGAGGCGCTCGGCCTCCTCGGCGATGTCGAACGACAGCTCCGGGACGAAGACGCCGTGGACGTCCCACTTGCGGGCCTCGTTGCCGAAGCCGGCGAACTCCTGGCGGCCGAGCCACTCCCGGTAGGCGACGGCGGTGGCGCCGGTCAGCCAGCCGCAGTGCCGGCCCATGACCTCGTGGACGATGAGCATCCGTGGGTTCGACGAGTGCTCGGCGACGATGTTCTTCGCGAAGATCGCGCCCTGCTCGGCGGCGGTCCAGGCGCCGAGGCTCTGCCGGATCGGGATGACGTCGTTGTCGATCGTCTTCGGCAGGCCGACGACGGTCAGCTCGTAGCCGTTCGAGTGCAGGTACGCGGCGAGGTCGGCCGCGGTCGTGTTCGTGTCGTCGCCGCCGATCGTGTGCAGGACGTCGACGCCGTCGCGCGTCAGCTGCTCCGCCGCGACGTGCAGCGGGTCCTGGCCCTCGGTGACGAGGCCGCGCTTGACGCAGTCCTTGACGTTCGTCAGCTTGACCCGGCTGTTGCCGATCGGGCTGCCGCCGAACTTGTGGAGCAGGTGCGCCTTCTGCCGGACCTCGGGGGTGACGGTGATGTAGCGGCCGGCGAGCAGGCCCGCGTAGCCGTCGAGGTACCCGATGATCTCGATGTCGGGGGCGACGGCGCTGTAGCGCTCGATGAGCCCGCCGACGGCGGAGGAGAGGCAGGGAGCGAGGCCGCCCGCGGTGAGCAGGGCGACGCGGCGAACGGTCATGACGACGGGACTCCGTGGGTCGACGACAGGTCGGTGGACGCCAATGTCCCGCGGGCCGCGGCCGATGGCCGGCTGCCGCCCGCGCGGCACAACCCTAGTGCGCCGGTCGGGCCGCCCTGGCCGCGATGGTCCCGCCCGCCGACCTCAGGCGCGGACGACGACGACCGGCGCCCGTCCGTGGTGAGAATACGCACGTGGAGATCACGCTGCCGCGGCCCGCGACGAGCGCCGACGTACCCGCCGTGGAGGCCCTCGTCGCGGCCGCGTACGGGCACTACGTGGCGCGGATCGGGGTGCCGCCGCTGCCCATGGTGGACGACTACCCGGCCCGGGTCGCGGCGGGCCAGGTGTGGGTCGTCGACGCCCCGGACGGCGGGGGACCGGATGACGCGGCGGGTCCGCTGCTCGCGGTCGTCGTCCTCGAGGAGGAGCCCGACCACCTCGAGGTCGACAACGTCGCGGTGCACCCGGGCGCCCAGGGCCGGGGGCTCGGCCGGGCCCTGCTCGACTTCGCGCACGCGCGGGCGCTCGCCGCAGGGCTGCCCGAGCTGCGGCTCATGACGAACGAGCTCATGATCGAGAACCAGGCCATCTACGAGCACCTCGGCTGGCGGCGGGTCGGCGGGGTCGTCCGGGAGGGCCGGCGCGCCGTCCGGTACGCGAAGCCGGTCACGCCCGGCGCCTGAGCGGGAGCGCGCCTCAGCCCCGGACCGTCGCGAACGCCCGCCCCAGCGCGCCGACCGCGCGGACGATCGTCTCCTCGTCGTAGTACGCGAAGCTCAGCCGGAGCCGGTCGGTCTGGCCGCCGTCCACGGAGAACAGCGTGCCGGGGCGGAAGTCGACGCCCTCGTGCTGCGCCGCCGCGCGCAGCACCGTGAGGTCGACGTCCGCCGGGACCCGGAGCCAGAAGAAGTAGCCGCCGCCGGGGGGCGCCCACGTGACGTCGGCGGGCAGGTGCTCGCGCAGCGCGGCGTCCATCGCGGCGGCCCGCCCGCCGAGGATCCCGCGCAGCCGCGCCAGGTAGGCCGCCGCCGACCCGTCGGCGAGCGCCCGGGCGACGACCGCGCAGACGAGCGGGTTGAGGCCGCCGCCGGAGACGACGAAGCCGCGGTCGGCGAGGCGCAGGGCGAGGTCGGGGGAGGTGTGCACCCAGCCGAGCCGCAGCCCCGGGGCGAGGATCTTGGAGAACGTCCCGAGGGAGAGCACCGCCCCGGTCGACGCCCACGCCGCCATCGGCCGCGGCATGCCGGACCCGTTGCCGGGCGACGGGTCCCGCCCCGGCCCGGGCGTGGACAGCAGGTGGTAGACCTCGTCGGCGACGACGAGCGCACCGTGCTCCGCGGCGAGCGCGACGACCTGCTCGCGGCGCCGGTCGTCGAGCGTCGCGCCCGTCGGGTTGTGGAACGACGGGACGACGTAGACGAGCTTCGGCCGGTGCGCGCGCAGCGCCTCCTCGAGGGCCCCGGGGACGATCCCGCCCTCGTCGACCGCGACCGGGACGACCCGGACGTGGTGGTTCGCGAAGATGTCGAGCGCGAGGAAGTACGTCGCCTCCTCGACGAGGACGACGTCCCCCGGCTCGGTGAGCGTGCCGACGACGAGGTCGATCGCCTGGCTGTTGCCGTTCGTGACGAAGGCGGCCTCCGGGTCGGGGCAGAACCCGTACTGCGGCTCGAGGTAGTCGCTCACCGCGACGCGCAGGTCGCCGTCGCCGGGCTCGATGCCGTACTGCAGCGGGTGCGGGCGCCCCGCGGCCGCGGTCGCGGCGAGCGCGGCGGACAGCACGTCGACGGGGAGGATCGCGTCCTGCGGCTGGCCGATCCCGAGGTCGACGACGCCGTCGGCCGCCCACAGCTGCGTCGTCCGCTCGTGCAGCCGGGCGCGGACGTCGTCGGGTACCGGGGTCATGCGGGGCTCCCTCCGCGGGCTCGGTCCGCGTGCCGGACGTGTCGCGGCCACCCACCCTGGCCGCGCGGGCGGGTGCGTGCAAGCATGCGCGCATGCCCACCCTGGACACCTACGTCGCCGCCTCCGACCGCTACGACGACACCATGGCCTACCGGCGCACCGGCCGCAGCGGCCTCCTCCTGCCCGCCGTGTCGCTCGGGCTCTGGCACAACTTCGGTGACGACAAGCCGATCGAGACGCAGCGCGCGATCCTGCGCCGCGCGTTCGACCTCGGGATCACGCACTTCGACCTCGCGAACAACTACGGTCCGCCCTACGGCAGCGCCGAGAAGAACTTCGGGTCGATCTACGCCCAGGACTTCCGGCCGTACCGGGACGAGCTCGTGCTCTCGTCGAAGGCCGGCTACGACATGTGGCCGGGCCCGTACGGCGACCACGGCTCGCGCAAGTACCTGCTCGCGAGCCTCGACCAGTCGCTGAAGCGGATGGGCGTCGACTACGTCGACATCTTCTACAGCCACCGGTTCGACCCGGAGACGCCGCTCGAGGAGACGATGGGCGCCCTCGACACCGCGGTCCGCTCCGGGCGCGCGCTCTACGCGGGCATCTCCTCGTACTCGCCCGAGCGCACCCGGGAGGCCGCGACGATCCTGCGGTCCATGGGGACGCCGCTGCTCATCCACCAGCCGAGCTACTCGATGCTCAACCGCTGGATCGAGGAGGGCCTGCTCGACGTCCTCGGCGACGAAGGGGTCGGCTGCATCGCGTTCTCGCCGCTCGCTCAGGGCATGCTCACCGACCGGTACCTCGGGGGCGTCCCGTCGGACTCCCGGGCGGCGCAGGGCAAGTCCCTCGACCCGGGGATGCTCGACGAGCGGGCGCTCACGCACGTCCGGGCGCTCAACGACATCGCGGCGTCGCGCGGGCAGACGCTCGCCCAGCTCGCGCTCTCCTGGGCGCTGCGCGACGACCGGGTGACGAGCGTGCTCATCGGCGCCAGCAGCGTCGCCCAGCTCGAGGGCAACGTGGCGGCCGTCTCCGCACCGCCGTTCACGGACGACGAGCTCGCGCAGATCGACCAGCACGCGGTCGACGCGGGGATCAACCTCTGGAAGCGGTCCAGCGACAGCTGACCGGCACCACGGGACGTGCCCGGAAGGGCAATGGCCCTTCGTACCCCCGGCGGCGCACCCTGGCAGGGTCCGGTCCGTGCCGTCGGGGGAGTCCGCCGTGGAACCGTCCTGTGCCAGCACCGCGCCCGGCGACCCCGGGGAGAGCACGGAGACCCTGCGGACCGCCGTGCTGGGCGCCGCGGTGCTGCTGCTCGCGGCCACCGGCGCCGGGATGGCGCTGGGGCGCAGGTGGTTCGGCCTCGGCGAGGTCCTCGCCTGGGCCGGCCTGGGGATCGCGGCGCTCGCGGTCGTCGCGGTGCTCGGGGCCCGCGGACCGGCGGGGGTCGCCGGGCGCGGTGCTGGCACAGGACGGNGGGTCGCCGGGGCCAGGGTGCTCGCCGGGGCGGGCGCCGTCCTCGGCGGCCCGGCCGTCGCGGCGGCCTGCCTCGTCGTCGCGGTGGCGACCGTGCGGCACCCGGCGTCCCGGGCCGTCCCGGCGGGCCTGCGCAGCCTGCCGCCGTCCCGGGCCCGGCGGCGCCCCCACGGCGAGCCCGCGCACGCCGCCGGGCCGCCGACGGCCCCGCTGCCCCCGCTCGGGGACCTGCCGACGGAGCGGCTCCCGGCCGTCCGGGACCAGGTGCGGCGATGAGGGCGCCGCGCACCCTGCGCTGGACGAGCGCGATGCTCGCGGTCGCGTCCGCGGCGGTGGTGACGGGTGCCTTCGCGGCCTGGCTGCAGGGCCTGGACGACGGCGTCGTCGCCGCCGTGGACCGCCCGCGCGCCGTGGCACCGCGCCCGCCCGCGGCGGTCGCGCAGCCGCGTCCGGCGGCGACCCGGGCCGTGGTGACGCGGGTCGACACCGGCGCCGCCGGGGCGGTGCTCCTCACGGTCTCCGGCGGCTCGCTCGTCGTCCGGGGCGTCGAGCCCGGGCCCGGCTGGACCGTCGAGCGGGCCCGTGCGGGCGGGCGGGTCGACGTGCGGCTGCGGAACGGCCGGGCCGAGACCCGGGTCGAGGCCTCGCTCGTCGGCGGCGAGGTCGTGCCGCGGGTACGGACGAAGAGCTAGCCGCGAGGGGGCCTCAGGTCGCCGTCCGGTGGCTCTGCGCGAGGACCTGGTCGGCGAGGTGCGCGTCGGCGTCGGTCGCGCCGTCCCCGCGGCCGTACCGCAGCAGCCGGCGCCAGGCGTCCGTGTCGTGCCCGGCCGGCTCGGTCGTCGCGAGGAACTCCTGGAGCACCCCGAGGAACCGGGCGGGCTCGCAGTGGTGCGGGAAGTGGCCCGAGTCCTCGAAGACCTCGAGCCGGCTGCCGGGCATCGCCGCATGCGCCACGAACGCGTGGTCGACCGGCACGATCGTGTCGTGCCGGCCCCACACGAGCAGGGTCGGCACCGCGCGGGCGAGGTAGCAGCGGTCGAGCATCGTCACGACCTGCCCGCGCCAGTCGACGACGGCGCGCAGCGTCCGGGTGACCGCCGACCGGGCCCGTGCGTCGGGCAGCGCCTCGAAGATGCGCATGAGGTCGTCGACGTCGTACCGCAGGTCGAGGGGCAGCCGCCGGACGGCCGCCGCCCCGGCCCGGCCCACGACCTTCGCCGTCGGCAGCCGCAGCAGGTGCATGAGCTGGTCCATGTACGGCAGGGAGACCAGCCGCAGCACCGGGTTGACGTCACGGCCGACGCCGCCGGTGCTCACGAGGACGAGCCGGTCGACACGCTCCGGGTACTGGTAGGCGAACTGCATCGCGACGCCGCCGCCGAGGCTGTGCCCGACGAGGGTCACCCGGTCGACGTCGAGGATGCCCAGCAGGTCACGCATCGCGTTGGCGTAGGCGGCGACCGAGTAGTCGGCGCGGGGCTTGTCGGAGCGGCCGTGCCCGAGCAGGTCCGGAGCGATGACCGTGTGGTCGCGGGCCAGCACGGGGATCAGGTCGCGCCAGGTGTCGGCGGAGTCGCCGATGCCGTGGACGAGGAGCAGCACGGGCCCGCTTCCGGCCCGCAGGAACGCCCGGCGGTACCCGTGCACGGTCCGGTACTCCACGCGGACCGGCTCGTCGAGGGCGGCGACCGGACGACGGGCGGCCGGTACGGCGTTCCCGGTGGGCCTCATGGCGGGATCGTCCCTTCCCTCGCGTCCGATGGCAACGTTCACACCTCGGCGGCCGCGCCCGGACCCTCCCCCGGCCGGAGCACGACCGGTCTCCAGTGTCCTCCACCCCCCTCGTCGGGGATGCGACCCACATCCCGGGTCGGGCGTCCGGCAGGATGCTGCCGTGCCTTCCGACGCCGCTGTGCCGACCACCGCCCCCGGGCCCGGCGGGGCGTCCCCCGCGCCGGCGACGCCCCGCGAGATCGCCGACCGGTATGTCCGGCGGCTCGTCGCGATCAACCCCGTGCTCGCGACGAGCCTCGGCCTGCCCGACCGTGCGGACGAGATGCCCGACTTCTCGCCCGACGGGCTCGCCGCCGAGGCCGCCGTCCGGCGCGAGACGCTCGCCGAGCTCGACGCCGCGGAGGCGGCCGCCGGCGGGCTCGCGGCGCTCGACGCGACCGAGCGACGGTGCGCGCGGCTGCTGCGCGAGCGGCTCACGGCGTCGCAGGCGCTCGAGGAGGCGGGGGAGCAGTACCGCTCGCTGTCCACCCTCTTCTCGCCGCTGCACTCGACGCGCCAGGTGTTCATGCTCATGCCGACGGCGACGGACGACGACTGGGCCACGGTCGCGCGCCGGCTCGGGGCGGTGCGCGGCGCCCTCGCCTCCTACCGCGCGACGCTCGACCTCGGCCGCGAGCGCGGGCTGCTCGTCGGCCCGGCGCAGGTCGACACGGTGCTCGACCAGCTCGGCCAGTGGCTCGGCGGCGGCGCCCCCGACGGCGTCCCGTTCTTCGCCGGCTTCGCGGCGAAGGGCCCGGACGTGCACCGGACGGCGCTCGACACGGCGGCCGCGGACGCGGACGCCGGGGTCACCGAGTTCCGGGACTGGCTGCGCGACACCTACGCGCCCGCCGCGCACGCCGACGGCCGGGACCCGGTCGGGCGCGAGCGCTACCGGCGCGCCGCGCGGTACTGGACCGGCTCCGACCTCGACCTCGACGAGGCCTACCGCTGGGCGTGGGGCGAGTACGCCCGGCTCGACGCCGAGATGCGGGCGGAGGCCGGACGGGTCCTGCCCGGGGCGACCGTCCGGGAGGCGATGACCTGGCTCGACACCGACGGCCCCGCCATCGAGGGCGTCGAGGAGGTCCGGCAGCACCTCCAGGGCCTCATGGACACGGCGATCGCAGACCTCGACGGCACGCACTTCGACCTCGCCGAGGAGGTCAGGCGCGTCGAGGCGATGATCGCGCCGCCCGGCGGTGCCGCCGCGCCCTACTACACGCGACCGGGCATCGGGTTCTCCCGGCCGGGCCGGACCTGGCTGCCGACGATGGGCGAGACCCGGTTCTCGCTGTGGCAGCTCGTGAGCACCTGGTACCACGAGGGCGTCCCGGGCCACCACCTGCAGCTCGCGCAGTGGGTGCTCGTGGCGCCCCAGCTCTCGCTCTACCAGACGAGCATCGGGTCGGTCGGCGCGAACGTCGAGGGCTGGGCGCTGTACGCCGAGCGGCTCATGGACGAGCTCGGCTACCTCACCGACCCCGGCGCCCGGCTCGGCTACCTCGACGCGCAGCAGATGCGCGCCGTCCGGGTCATCATCGACATCGGCATGCACCTCGAGCTGGAGATCCCCGCGGCCGCCGACCAGGGCGTCCCGGTGCCCTTCCGGCCGGGGGAGCGGTGGACGCCGGCGTACGGCCGGGAGTTCTTCGGCCTCAACAGCGGCCGGCCGGGGGACTTCCTCGACAGCGAGCTCGTCCGCTACCTCGGGATGCCCGGCCAGGCGATCAGCTACAAGCTCGGCGAGCGGGCGTGGCTCGAGGGTCGGGCGCAGGCCCGGGCGGCCCACGAGGCACGCGGCGAGACGTTCGACGCGAAGGCCTGGCACATGGCCGCCCTCTCCCAGGGCTCCCTCGGGCTCGACGACCTCGTCGCCGAGCTCGCGGCCCTGTAGGCCTGCCGTGCGCGCCGTCCTGCTCGAGGAGTACGGGGTCGTCCCCCGGGTCGCCGACGTTCCCGACCCGGTGTGCCCGCCGGACGGCGTCGTCGTCCGCGTCGAGGCCACCGGTCTGTGCCGCAGCGACTGGCACACCTTCGAGGGGCACTTCCCGGACATCCCGCTGCCGCACGTGCCCGGTCACGAGTTCGCCGGGGTCGTCGAGACCGTCGGCGCGGACGTCACCGGCTGGCGTCCCGGCGACCGGGTCACGGCCCCCTTCGTCAACGCCTGCGGCACGTGCCCGACCTGCCGCCGGGGGGACCACCAGGTCTGCGAGCGGCAGACCCAGCCCGGCTTCGACGGCTGGGGCTCCTTCGCCGAGCTCGTCGTCGTGGAGCGCGCGCCGGTCAACCTCGTCGCGGTGCCGGACGGCGTGGACTCCGCGACCGCGGCCGCGCTCGGCTGCCGGTTCGCGACCGCGTACCGGGCCGTCGTCGAGGTCGGCCGGGTCCGCGCGGGGGAGTGGGTCGCCGTCCACGGGTGCGGCGGGGTCGGCCTGTCCGCGGTCATGGTCGCGGTCGCCGCCGGCGCCCGTGTCGTCGCGGTCGACGTCCGGCCCGGGCCGCTGGCGCTGGCGACGGCGCTCGGCGCCGAGGCCGTCGTCGACGCCCACGCCCTCGACCTCCCGTTCGACCAGCAGTCCGGTGCCACGGCGGGGCCGCTGGCCGTCGGCGAGGCCGTCCGCGCGGCGGCCGGCGGCGCCGTCGACCTGTCGCTCGACGCGCTCGGCAGCCCCGCCACGTGCGCCGCCTCGATCGCCGGGCTCCGGCCCCGCGGCCGGCACGTCCAGGTCGGGCTGCTCCCGGCGGCGGTCGGCTGGCCGCAGGTGCCGATGCACCTCGCGGTCGCCGGCGAGCTGGAGCTCCTCGGCAGCCACGGGATGGCCGCCCACTCCTACCCGGGCATGCTCGGTCTCGTCGTGGCCGGCCGGCTGAGCCCGCTCGACCTCGTCACCGGCCGGGTCGGCCTGGACGACGTGCCGGTCGGGCTCGCCTCGCTCGGCACCGCCCCGCCGACCGGGATGACCGTCGCCCTGCCGAACGGCTGACCGGCCGGTCGACGTGCCGGCGCCGCGCTCGTGCGACAGGGTGGGGGCGTGCCGGAACGACCAATCCGCTCGGCCGCCCGCGCCGAACACCGGACGTGGAACCCAGCCAGAACCTCCCGGGCGGGGCGCGGCATGCCCGGCCGGTCCGTCTCGTGCCGCGGTCGGGCGCCGCGCCGGACCTGCGCATGAGCGACGGGCCGCCCGGCGTCGCGGACGTCACGGCGTCCCCCGAGGCGCTCCTCGCCCGGGTCGCGCGCGGCGACGAACGCGCCTTCGAGCAGCTGTACGACACCCTCGTCGGGGCCGTCCACGGGCTGGTCCTCCAGGTGGTGCGCAACCCGGCGCACGCCGAGGAGGTCACCCAGGAGGTCTTCGTCGAGGCCTGGCGCACCGCCGCCCGGTTCGACCCTGGGCTGGGCAGCGTGCGGGCCTGGATCACGACGATGGCGCGCCGGCGTGCCATCGACCGCGTCCGGGCGGCGCAGGCCTCCACCGACCGGGACGTCCGGGTCGGGACGTCGTCCATGGAGCGCGACGTCGACGTCACCGCCGACGCCGTCGAGGTGCGCCTGGAGCAGCAGCAGGTGCGCCGGTGCATGGGCGGGCTCACCGACCTCCAGCGGGAGGCCGTGACGCTCGCGTTCTACCGTGGCCACACGCACCGCGAGGTGGCCGGGCTCCTCGACGTCCCGCTCGGCACCGTGAAGACCCGGTTGCGCGACGGGCTCATCCGGCTCCGCGACTGCTTGGGGGTGGCGTCATGACCGACGACACGACGACCGCCGGCCCCGGCGACGCCGCGGACCTGCACGCGCTGACCGGCGCCTACGCGCTCGACGCCCTCGACGACCTCGAGCGCCGCACGTTCGAGCGTCACCTCGCCGGCTGCGCCGCGTGCCGCGACGAGGTCCGCGGCTTCCGCGAGACCGCGGCCCGGCTCGCCGACGGGGTCACGCTCGCGCCGCCGTCCGGGATGCGGGACCGGGTGCTCGCCGAGGTCCGGCAGACCCCGCAGCTGCCGCCGCTGCAGCGCGACGGGGACCAGCAGGACGCCGCACCCGCCGGGCGGCGCACCGGTCGCGCCCCGCGACGGGGCGCCGGGCGGCCCCCCGCCCCGGGNCGCGAGGACGGCGGCGGCACGTTCGGCGCCGTCGAGTGGCGGGCCGCGCAGGACGCCAGGGCCCGGCAGGACGCCGCCGTCGCCCGTGAGCAGCGGATCGCGACGGTGCTCGCCGACCCGGCGCGGCGGCTCGTCAGCGCCCCGGTGAGCAGCGGGGGCACGGTGACGCTCGCCGTCGCCGGTGACCGCGCGGTGGTCCTCACGGCCGGGGTGCCGGGCCTGCCGGCGGACCGGACCTACCAGCTCTGGGTCGTGCGCAGCGACGGGATCAGCTCGCTGGGTCTCGGGCCGGCGGCGGCCGAGGCGGCCGGCAGCTGGGCCCGGCCCGTCGACGGGATCAGGCCCGGGGACACGGTCGCGGTCTCGGTCGAGCCGCAGGGCGGCTCGCAGCAGCCCACGACCGAACCCGTCGCCGCGGTGAAGGTCTAGGCCGGCGGGTCGCCCATCGGCCGCGCGGCGGACGCGAAACCGCGCACCTCGGCGTCCACGAGGAGCCGGGCCCGGACGGCGCCGCTCGCCAGCCGGCGGCCCAGCGCCGCCGCGGGCAGCGGCCGCACCGACGCGGCGAGGACGACGTTGCCGTACCGGCGGCCGTGGAACTGGCCGGGCTCGGCCGCGAGGGCGACGTGCGCGAAGACCGCGAGCGCGCTCGCGGCCTCGGCGCGGGCCAGCGACATCCTCGGGGTGTCGGCGACGTTCGCCAGGTAGACGCCGTCCGGTGCGAGGACCCGCCGGACGTCGCGGAGGAACTCGACGGTCGTGAGGTGCGGCGGCACCTGCGTGCCGTCGAAGGCGTCCCGGACGACGACGTCCTGGCTCGCGTCCGGGAGCCCGGCCAGACCCGCGCGGCCCTCGGACACGCGCAGCCGGAGCAGCTTGGACGAGCGCAGCCCGAGGGCGTCCCGCGCTGCGTCGAGGACCGCGCCGTCGATCTCCAGGACGGTCTGCCGGGAGCCCGGCCGGGTCGCGGCGACGTAGCGGGGGAGGGTGCAGCCGGCGCCGCCGACGTGCACGGCCCGGACCGGCTCGCCCGGCGGGAAGGCCACGTCGAGGACGTCGCCGACCCAGCGCATGTACTCGAAGTCCAGGCGGGTCGGGTCGTCGAGGTCGACGTGGCTGCTCGGGACGCCGTCCACCTGCATCGTCCAGCCGCGCCGACCGTCGCCGTCCGGGACGAACACGACCCGGCCACCGGCGAGCGGGTAGGGCCGCGGCGGGGCGGACTCCAGCGCGCCTGCCGGTTCCCCTCGCCTGGCCACCCGGACACCCTGCCACGGGCGGCAGGGGCCCCGTCGGGCGGTCCGCGTGGCCCCTGCTCGCGGGCCGCCCGACGGGACCGGCGCGTCGTGCACCCCCGTGGTGCACCAGGCGCCGGTGAGAGGACCGTGCCGCCGCCCCGCGCCCCGGCTCTCTCGCGGGGCAGAACCCGTCCGGGGCGTCCGTGATACGTCCCGACCGGGTCCCGGGCCCGTGGCGTACCTCACGCGGTCCGGACGTATCAGAGCCTCCGTCCCGCCCCTCCGGGGCGGCCGGCGCGGCCTCGGGCAGGGGCCGCTGGACGTGGCGCAGGCCTCACCTCGGCCGCGGAGCCGACGCGGCCCGGGCGCCGTCCGACGCGCCGAGGGACCTCAGGGGTGGCGGAACACCGCACCCATGGGCGACCGTTGAGAGGTCGGGGGCCGGGTCCGGTCCCCACGGCGACACGAGGGGTCGGCATGAAATCGGTGCGGCGCGCCGCGGCGCTCAAGGTCTTCTGGCAGACGATGCGCGGCTCGCGCGCGGCGGGGGCGCCCACCGCGGGCGCCCGCCTCGGGGCCGTCCCGCGGATGGTGGCCCAGGGGATGCGCGGCACGTACCCGCACCTGGACCGCGGCCGGATCCTCGTCGCCCTGCTCGGGCTGGTGTACGTGCTGTCCCCGGTCGACGCGATCCCGGAGATCATCGTCCCGATCCTCGGGTTCGGGGACGACGCCGTCGTCGCCGCGTTCGTGTTCGGCTCGCTGCTCTCCGAGGCGGACGCATTCCTGGAGTGGGAGGCCGAGAAGAGCCGGACGGTCGCGGGCCAGGTCATCGGCTGACGTCCGGTCGGGCTCGACCCGTCCACAGGGCGCGCGTTCGTCCCACCGTCCACAGGCGGCGACCGCGGCCGCGCGGGAGGTCACCGGTCCGCGCCACGGTGGGCGCCATGACCTCAGTGATCAGCGGGGGCGCCCCGCAGGACCTCATCGCGTACGCCTGGTTCGTCATGGGCTTCCGGCCCCGCGAGAGCGTCGTCGTCGTGGGGCTGTCCGGCGACGGCCTCACCTCCGGCCTCGTGGCGCGGCTCGACCTCCCGGCCGAGCGGCACGCGGCCCGCGCCGCCGTGATGTTCGCCGAGATGCTCGAGCGCACCGGTGACGACGCGTGCCTGGTGCTGGTCACGTCGGACGCCGCGGGCGACGCGCCGCTCCTCGACGGCGACGGCGCGATGCCGCACGACGGGCTGGCGATGCGGCTCGGCGCCGCGCTCGCCGCTGCGGGCGTCCACGTCGTCGACGCACTGCTCGTGGGGACGTCGACGTACCGCTCGTACCTGTGCGAGGACGACGGCTGCTGCCCGCCCACGGGCCGGCCGCTCACCGACGTGACCGGGAGCCGGGTCGCGGCGGCGATGGTCCTCGAGGGCCGCTGCGTGCTCGACGACGAGCAGGACCTCGTGGCGGACGTCGACCCGGGTGCCGCCGCGGCCCGCGGCGAGCCGGTGCTCGTCCTGCCGAAGGGCCGCCCCGGCCGCGGGCGCAGGCGGGCGGCGTTCCTGCGCTGGTGCGCTGACCTCGACGCCGACGCCCAGGAGCCGACCCGGGCCGACGACCTGCTCGCGGCCCTGACGGCCGACCGGGACCTGCGCGACGCCGTCCTGTTCAGCCTCGTCCCCGGCGGGCGGACGACGGCGCTGCAGCTCCTCGAGGGCCGCCGGCCCGGCCCGCTCGGGCCGGACCGCGACATACGGCCGCAGGGCCCGCTCGTCCGCGTCGGCGACCGGCTGCTGGCCTGCCTGGCGCGTCGCGCGCCGGCCGGCTCCCGGGCGGAGCCGCTCGCCGCGCTGGCCTGGCTGGCCTGGTGGTCCGGGGACGCCGTCCGGGGCCGGCTGCTCGCCGACCGGGCACTGCAGGACGTCCCCGGGCACCGGCTCGCCGGGCTTGTCCACGCGCTGCTGGAGGGCAGCGTCCCGCCGCCGTGGACGGACGTCGCGCAGCCGGCCGCGCGACCTCGACCCCGCGCGGCCGCAGCGGTGAGCACGGGTGCTCCGGACGGGGGACCGGGCCCGGCGAGCGGGTGAGACGCGCGGATCGGATGGTGAGACGGGTGGTCCGCCCCCGGGGGTGTGTCCTAGGATCGTGGACAGGTCATGAGCGCCAGCGTCAAGCCCCGGCTCGCTGGCCGGCAACCCTCCTAACCGCGGTGGGGTGCCCCGGGTGATGACCAGGCTGACCGCCGAGGTGGCGGAGGCAAGCGCGGGTCCCCTGGGGCCCCGGTTCCGAGGAGCGCACCATGACCTGTCGAATGTGTCGCTGAGCAGCAGTCCCGACGCTCCCTGACCAGGGCACCGCCGCCCGGTACCCCCGGCGGCCGCACGTCCCGAGCGTCGTCGACGTCCCGTCGGGCGCGCCCTGCGCCCGTGACGTCCCGGCAGATGCCACCCCACGACCGACGACCGACGACCGAGGCCGCGCCGTGCGCGGCACCGACCCTCCGGGAGACACCATGAACGACGGCTGGTCCTTCGAGACGCGCCAGATCCACGCCGGCCAGACCCCCGACCCCACGACCGGGGCCCGGGCGCTGCCGATCTACCAGACGACCTCCTTCGTGTTCAAGGACGCCGACCACGCGGCGAACCTGTTCGCGCTCAAAGAGCTCGGCAACATCTACACGCGGATCATGAACCCGACCCAGGACGCCGTCGAGCAGCGCCTGGCGAGCCTCGAGGGCGGCGTCGGGGCGCTCCTCGTCTCGAGCGGGCAGGCCGCGGAGACGATCGCGATCCTCAACGTCGCCGAGCACGGCGACCACATCGTGTCGAGCCCGAGCCTCTACGGCGGCACGTACAACCTCTTCCACTACACGCTGCCGAAGCTCGGCATCGAGGTCACGTTCGTCGAGGACCCGGACGACCTCGACTCGTGGCGCGCCGCGGTCCGCCCCAACACGAAGGCCTTCTTCGGCGAGACGATCTCCAACCCCAAGCAGGACCTGCTCGACATCGAGGGCGTCGCGGGCGTCGCCCACGAGGTCGGCGTCCCGCTCATCGTCGACAACACTGTCGCGACCCCGTACCTGGTGCGCCCGTTCGAGTGGGGCGCCGACATCGTCGTCCACTCGACGACGAAGTACCTCGGCGGCCACGGCACCTCGATCGGCGGCGCGATCGTCGACTCCGGCCGCTTCGACTTCGCGCAGTACCCCGAGCGCTACCCGAACTACAACCAGCCGGACCCGAGCTACCACGGCCTCGTCTACGCGCGGGACCTCGGCGTCGGCGGTGCGTTCGGGGTGAACCTGTCGTTCATCCTCAAGGCGCGCGTCCAGCTCCTGCGCGACCTCGGGTCGGCGACCACCCCGTTCAACGCCTTCCTCCTGGCGCAGGGCCTCGAGACGCTCAGCCTGCGCGTCGAGCGGCACGTCGCCAACGCGAAGGCGGTCGCCACCTGGCTCACGGGCCGCGACGAGGTGGCGAGCGTCGCGTACGCCGGCCTGGAGTCGAGCCCCTGGTACTCCGCGGCCCAGAAGTACGCGCCCAAGGGGCCGGGCGCCGTGCTCGCGTTCGAGATCAAGGGCGGTGTCGAAGCCGGCAAGCGCTTCGTCAACGCCCTCCAGCTGCACAGCCACGTCGCGAACATCGGCGACGTCCGCAGCCTTGTGATCCACCCCGCCTCGACGACGCACAGCCAGCTCTCCGAGGCCGAGCAGCTCGCCGCCGGCGTCACGCCGGGCCTCGTCCGGCTCTCGGTCGGCATCGAGCACGTCGACGACATCCTCGCCGACCTCGAGGCCGGGTTCCGGGCGGCGAAGGTCGACTGATGGTGGCCGCTCAGGAGCTTCCCGTACCCGCCGCGCTCCCGGTGTCCGGGGCGTGGCGGGTGGGGGACCCCCCGGGCGGGCGCCGGTTCGCCGACGTCGGCCCCCTGCCTCTCGAGGCCGGGGGCCGGCTCGACGGCGTCACGGTCGCGTACGAGACGTGGGGCCGGCCCTCGGCGGCGCGGGACAACGCCGTGCTCGTGCTGCACGCCCTCACCGGCGACAGCCACGTCGTGGGCCCGCAGGGGCCGGGGCACCCGACGCCGGGCTGGTGGGACGGCCTCATCGGTCCCGGCCAGATGCTCGACACCGACCGCTGGTTCGTCGTGGCGCCCAACGTCCTCGGCGGCTGCCAGGGGACGACGGGCCCGTCGTCGGCGCACCCCGACGGCCGGCCGTACGGCAGCCGGTTCCCGTTCGTCACCGTGCGGGACCAGGTCGCGGCCGAGGCCGCGCTCGCCGACCACCTCGGCGTCGACCGCTGGGCGCTCGTCGTCGGCGGGTCGATGGGCGGGATGCGGGCGATCGAGTGGGCCGTCTCCTACCCGGAGCGGGTCGAGCGGCTCCTCGCGCTCGCCACCTGCGCGGCCGCCACCGGCGACCAGATCGCCTGGTGCTCGCCGCAGCTCGCCGCCATCCGCAGCGACCCGCACTTCGCCGGCGGCGACTACTACGAGGCCCTGCCGGGCCAGGGGCCGCAGAACGGGCTCGGCATCGCGCGCCGGATCGCCCAGGTGACCTACCGGTCGGGCAACGAGATCAACATGCGGTTCGGGCGCAGCCCCCAGCTCGGCGAGAACCCGGTCGGCGGCGAGGGCCGCTACGCGATCGAGTCCTACCTCGACCACCACGCGGACAAGCTCGTGAGCCGCTTCGACGCGAACTCGTACGTCGTCCTCACCGAGGCGATGAACTCGCACGACGTCGGTCGCGGGCGGGGCGGGGTCGCCGCCGCGCTGGCCCGGGTCACGGCACGCACCACGGTCGTCGCCGTCGACAGCGACCGGCTCTACCCGGTCGAGGTCAACGCGCTCGTCGCCGCCGGGATCCCGGACGCCGCGCCGCTGCAGGTCCTGCACAGCCCCTACGGCCACGACGGGTTCCTCGTGGAGTCGGCCGCGGTCGGCCGGCTCGTCGCGGCGCTCCTCGAGGAGCACGAGCCCGACGACGCTGTGGACGCCGAGACCGCGGCCACCGAGGCCGAGGCCACCGAGGCCGCCGACGCCGTGGGGCCCGAGACCGCCGACGCGCCCGTCGCAGGCGCCTGACCCGAGGGTCAGCCGAGCTCGCCGCGCAGCCCCGGCCAGGCCCGGGCGAACGCGGGGTGCAGCGGCAGCGCGGTGACGTCGTCCAGGCCGACCCAGCGCAGCTCGTCGCTCTCCGCCGTGCGGGGCGCGACCGCGACGTCGGCCGGGGCCTTCGCGAGCACGTACGTGTAGCGCCAGTCGACGTGGTCGACGCCGAGCCGGGAGCCGATGACGGCGACGGCGTCCGCCGGTACCGCCGCCTCCTCCCACGCCTCGCGCAGCGCGGCGGTCACGACGTCCTCGTGGCTGTCCCGGGCGCCGCCGGGCAGGCCCCACGACCCGCCCTCGTGGGTCCACCCCGCGCGCAGCTGGAGGAGCACGTCGGTGCCCGGGCCGCCGTCCGCCGGGTCGCGCCCGCCGTCCCGCAGGAGCAGCAGCCCGGCCGCGCCGTGCAGGCCCCAGTGCCGGTGCCCACACCGGCACTCCACCCACCCGTTGCCGTCGTGCAGAGCCACGGGTCCCACCGTAGGCGGTGGGTGCCGGGTCCGCCGCGGCGGACCGGGACGAACCGACCCGCTGCAAGCGGTCGTCATCGGGTAGCGTGCCCGGCACCAGTCGTGGCCGCGCCGCCCGCGGGCCACGTCCCGGGCGCGCAGGCACCGGATCGTCGCAAGGAGGAGGGCGATATGGCCGTCGTCGTGGGCTACGTCCCGACAGCAGAGGGTCGTGCGGCCCTGCACCGGGCCGCCCTGGAGTGCCGGCTGCGGAGCACGAACCTCGTGGTCATCAACTCCAACCGCGGCGGCAAGGACCTCGACGCCGCCGAGGCGGCCGCCTACGAGGCCGAGCTCGACGCCGTCCGCGCCGAGCTCGACGCCGCAGGGATCGCGCACGAGGTGCGCCAGCTCGTCCGCGGCCTCGAGCCCGCCGAGGACCTCATCGCCGTGGCCGAGGAGGTCAAGGCGGACTTCATCGTCATCGGCCTGCGCCGCCGCACCCCCGTCGGCAAGCTCATCCTCGGCTCCAACGCCCAGCGCATCCTGCTCGAGGCACCCTGCCCGGTGCTCGCCGTCAAGGCCGAGGGCTGAGCCTGTGGCGGCGCTGTGCATCGCCGGTGACCCGCAGGCCGACGCGCTGCTGAGCACCGACCCGTTCGCCCTGCTCGTCGGCATGCTGCTCGACCAGCAGATCCCCATGGAGAAGGCGTTCTCCGGTCCCGCCGTGATCGCCGCCCGGATGGGCACCGCCGGCCTCGACCCGCAGGCGGTCGCGGACTGCCCGCCCGAGGAGTTCGAGACGCTCATGGCGGGCCCGCCCGCCGTGCACCGCTACCACCGCAACTTCGCCGGCCGGGTGCAGACCCTCGCGAGGTTCGTCGTGGACACCTACGGCGGCGACGCGGCGGCGATCTGGGCGGACGTCGAGGACGGGCCCGCGCTGCTCGCCCGGCTCAAGGCGCTGCCCGGCTTCGGGGAGCAGAAGGCGAAGATCTTCGTCGCCCTGCTCGGCAAGCAGCTGGGCGTCGAGCCCGCCGGCTGGCGCGAGGCGGCGGGCGACTACGGCACCCCGGGCAGCCACCGCTCGGTCGCGGACGTCGTCGACGGCGAGAGCCTGCTCAAGGTCCGGGAGTTCAAGAAGGCCATGAAGGCCGAGGCCAAGGCGAAGGCGGCGCGCTGACGACGACCCCCACGACACACCGGAGCGGCCCGCTCCGCGCGGGCCGGTCGCGCCCCCGGACGGCACAACGTCATCCGTACGGACGACCGTGACCGAGCCGTCCGTTTGCGACCGCATACCTCCGGGCATGCAACAATGAGCAGTTGACCGGCTCAGTCGGGCACAAGTTCGTGCCCGCCGCCGTTGGAACCTGTGTCCTTTCCCCGGGACATCCACGTAGCTTCACCACGACGAAAGGTTGTCCGTGTCGTCGGTCCCGACCTCCCGGCCTCTCCCGTCCGAGTTCACCCACCCCGCGCTGCAGGAGCTCCTGCGGCTCGGCAGCACGCGGGGCAGCGTCGACGCCGTTGCCCTCCGCTCCGCCTGCGAGCAGGCGGAGGTCCCGATGGCCCGGATGAAGGCTGTCCTGCGCGCCATCGACGACGCGGGGATCACGGTCGAGCTGCCCGACACGCCCGCCGCCCGGCGCGCCGTCGCCGCGACGAGCACCCGCAGCGGTGCCTCGGCGTCCGCGACGGCGACGGCCAAGCGCCCGGCCAAGGCCGCGGCGAAGACCGCCGCCCCGGCCGCGGACGGGGACGAGCCGCCCGCCGCGCCCGCCAAGAAGGCCGCCGCCAAGAAGACCGCCGCCAAGGCCGCCGCCGCCAAGGGCGACGACGTGGACGTCGAGGGCGAGGTCGAGGACCTCGAGCTGGACGCCGACCTCGTCGAGCCCGGTGACGACCTCGTCGTCGAGGAGGTCGTCGTCGAGGAGGTCGTGGTCGAGGAGGTCGAGGTCGAGGTCCCCGCGGTCGAGGCCGAGGCCGCCGTCGCGGAGAAGCCCGAGGAGGAGAGCGAGGACGCGTTCGTCCTGACGGACGACGACGACGACGCTCCCGCCCAGCAGGTCGCGACCGCCGGTGCCACCGCGGACCCGGTCAAGGACTACCTCAAGCAGATCGGCAAGGTCGCCCTCCTCAACGCCGAGCAGGAGGTCGAGCTCGCCAAGCGCATCGAGGCCGGCCTCTTCGCCGAGGAGCGGCTCAACTCCGGCGAGAAGATCGAGGCGAAGCTGCACCGCGAGCTCCGCTGGATCGCCGAGGACGGCCGCCGGGCGAAGAACCACCTGCTCGAGGCCAACCTGCGGCTCGTCGTCTCGCTCGCCAAGCGGTACACCGGCCGCGGCATGCTGTTCCTGGACCTCATCCAGGAGGGCAACCTCGGTCTGATCCGCGCGGTCGAGAAGTTCGACTACACCAAGGGCTACAAGTTCTCGACCTACGCGACGTGGTGGATCCGCCAGGCCATCACGCGAGCCATGGCCGACCAGGCCCGGACCATCCGGATCCCGGTCCACATGGTCGAGGTCATCAACAAGCTCGCGCGCGTGCAGCGGCAGATGCTCCAGGACCTGGGCCGCGAGCCCACGCCCGAGGAGCTCGCCAAGGAGCTCGACATGACCCCCGAGAAGGTCATCGAGGTCCAGAAGTACGGCCGTGAGCCGATCTCGCTGCACACCCCGCTCGGCGAGGACGGCGACAGCGAGTTCGGTGACCTCATCGAGGACTCCGAGGCCGTCGTCCCGGCGGACGCCGTGTCGTTCACACTGCTCCAGGAGCAGCTGCACTCGGTCCTCGACACGCTCTCCGAGCGCGAGGCGGGCGTCGTCTCCATGCGGTTCGGCCTCACCGACGGCCAGCCGAAGACGCTCGACGAGATCGGCAAGGTCTACGGCGTCACGCGTGAGCGGATCCGGCAGATCGAGTCCAAGACGATGTCGAAGCTGCGTCACCCGAGCCGGTCCCAGGTGCTGCGGGACTACCTCGACTGATCGCGGCACGAACCACGCACGACGACGGCGGCCGGCCCCTCGAGGGCCGGCCGCCGTCGTCGTCCCGGGGGCCCGGGCCGCAGGACAGCAACGCCGGTCGAGCGCCGGGCACCGCGGGCGCGCAGGATCGTCGGGTGACCAGCGCCGACCGGACCTTCCGCGCCTTCCTCGACGTGCTCGGGGCGACGCTGGACGAGCCGGACCTCAGCGGCGCCGACCTCGCTGCGCGCCTGCACCTGTCGCGGTTCCACGCCGACCGGCTGGTGGCCGCCGCGGCGGGTGAGCCGCCGGGTGCCCTGCGGCGGCGGATCCTCCTCGAGCGTGCCGCCTACCGGCTCGCGACCGCGGCGGAGTCCGTGCGGGTCGTGGACCTCGCGCACGAGGCGGGGTTCGACACCCACGACGGCTTCACCCGGGCGTTCACCCGGGCCTTCGGCGCGCCGCCGTCGGTGTGGCGCAGGGTCCCGAGGTCGCACCTGCTCCCGGCCCCGAGCAAGGTCCACTTCCAGCCGCCGGGCTCCCTGCGGCTGCCGTCCGACCGGAGGATCACCGCGATGGACCTCGTGACGCGCATGACCGAGCACCACGTCTGGCTGGTGGGGGAGATGCTGGAACGCGCGGGGCGGCTCGACGCCGATGTCCTCGACCGGCCCGTCACGCTGTCGGTCGGCAGGTCTGCGCGGGGGACGGTCTCGACGAGACGTTCGTCGACGCGACGTGCGAGCCGCCGCAGGTGTTCACCTACGGCGGCATGATCGCCCACGTCCTGACCTTCGCCGCGCACCGGCGCACGCTCGTGTGCGGGGCGCTGCACGACGCGGGCGTCACCGACCTCGCGGCCGGTGACCCGATGACGTGGGTCTCGGCCTGACCCGGGCCGTCGTGCTCAGCCGAGGACGAGGCCGACGACCCAGACCGCGGTGACGAGCAGGGCCGTCGCGAGCTCGATGAGGATCGACCAGCCGACGGCGGCGAGCGCGCGTCGGGTCGACGGCCAGGCGGCGGCGGTGTCCTTGAGGCGGAGCCACTCGGCGAGGAAGACCCCGAGCACGAAGCCGAGGACCACCCCGACGACGGGGACGACGAAGAAGCCGGCGATCCCGAGGACCGTCCCCAGGCCCACCGTCGTCCAGGGCACGCCCGACTCCTTGAGCCGGCGGCCGGGGAGCAGGTACTTGACGACGCTCCCGCCGGCGGCGACCAGGGTGGCGACCGCGAGCACGGTCCACGCGCCGGTGTCGTGCTCGGCGACGGCCCAGACGGCGACACCGCCCCACACGAGCAGGAGGCCCGGCAGGACCGGGACGACGATGCCGACGAGGCCGATGACGATCATCAGCCCCGACAGCAGTGCGACGCCGGTCAGCCGGGCCTCCGTGCTCGTGTCGGGTCGTTCAGGTCGGGAGAGGGACGGTCAGGTACGTCCGGGGGCCGCGCTGTCGGCGGCGCCCGGCCTGGGACAGGTCAGCGCTCTTCGTCCGGGGCGATCGCCGGTGTGACGCTGGTCAGGGCGTGCGACTCGTCCTGGATCTCGACGGCCTTCTCACGGAGCGCGTCCTGGTGGGCGCGCCCGTGGTGGGCACAGAACAGGAGCTCGCCACCCTTGGGGAGCAGGACGCGCACGTAGGCGCGTGCTCCACAACGGTCACAACGGTCGGCAGCGGTCAGGGCCGCGGGGGCAAGGGTTGCGTTCACGGGGCGACCTCCTCCAGGCGGTGGGCCGGCGCAGGGGTGTTGCAGGGGGTGGAGCGGGTGGTGCGTGCGGTCGTCGATCTCGACGTCCTTGTCGGTCGCCCGCGGCGGTTCAGTAGCACTTGCAGGGATCCTCGTGCGGGTGGTGCTGCGGTGCCGGGTGGTACTCGGCGGTACTGACGGTGCGTGGTCACTCTTCGTTCCCTGGTAAGACACGGACGTCGCCGCTGNTCAGCGGCGACGCCTGTTCCAACAGTGAAGCAGCCCTACCCGTTCCCGGTCAGCCCCCACGCGTGCGTTCGCTCTCCGCGTAGCGCTCAGCGACATGCGTGATGTGGCACACGTCACGACGCATACCGGACGTCACGACATCACGCGCGGATCGTGCTCCGACCCCCGCGCTCGGGCGTTGCGCCGCAAGGGTTTTCGAGGCCGCGATCACGCAACGTCACCGAGCGTGACGTTGCATGGCCGGGACCCGGCCGCGTCGCGGCCCTTCCCGGCGTGCCTCAGCAGGTGCGGGCGGCCCGCGGGGTAGCCTCGATCAGACGTACGAACGAAACGCCCTGCGGCGTGCCCGACGACGGGGGCGCCGGGGGCCGTCCTGAACGCGAGGAGCGCGCCCCCGTGGCCCAGCCGACGACCGACCGCAGTGCCCGTGCGCAGGCCGACGTCCGGACCGCGGCCGCCTCCGGGTACACCGCCCGGCACCTGTCGGTGCTCGAGGGGCTCGACGCCGTCCGCAAGCGCCCGGGCATGTACATCGGCTCGACCGACTCGCGCGGGCTCATGCACTGCCTCTGGGAGATCATCGACAACGCGGTCGACGAGGCCCTCGGCGGCTTCTGCCACACGATCCGCGTCGTCCTCCACGCCGACGGGTCGGTCGAGGTGCACGACGACGGCCGAGGCATCCCGGTCGACGTCGAGCCGAAGACGGGCCTGTCCGGCGTCGAGGTGGTCTTCACCAAGCTGCACGCCGGCGGCAAGTTCGGCGGTGGTTCGTACACGGCGTCCGGCGGTCTGCACGGTGTCGGTGCGTCCGTCGTCAACGCGCTGTCCGCGCGGCTCGACGTCGAGGTCGACCGCTCGGGCAAGACGTGGATGATGAGCTTCCGTCGCGGCGAGCCCGGCATCTTCGGCGACGGCAACGGCGGGCCCGACCCGGACGCGGAGTTCACCCCGTTCGTCGAGCGCTCCGAGCTGCGCGCCCGCGGCGGGGTCAAGCGCGGCGTGACCGGCACCCGGGTCCGTTACTGGGCCGACCGGCAGATCTTCCTCAAGGACGCCGCGTTCGCCTACGACGAGCTCGTGACCCGGGCCCGGCAGACCAGCTACCTCGTGCCCGGGCTGAGGATCGTCGTCCGGGACGAGCGCGGCCTGCCCGGCACGCCCGGCGAGAACGGGCCGGTCGAGGAGGTCTTCCAGCACGACGGCGGGATCGGCGAGTTCGCCGAGTTCCTCGCCACCGACCCCGAGGTGACCTCGGTGTGGCGGCTGCAGGGCACCGGCACCTTCCGCGAGACCGTCCCGGTCCTCGACTCCCGCGGGCACATGACCCCGACGGAGGTCGAGCGCGAGTGCTTCGTCGACGTCGCGATGCGCTGGGGCACCGGCTACGACACCGAGGTCCGGTCGTTCGTCAACATCATCGCGACCCCCAAGGGCGGCACCCACCTCGCCGGCTTCGAGCAGGCGCTCGTCAAGACCTTCAAGAAGGTCGTCGAGGAGAACGGGCGCCGGCTCAAGTTCGGCAAGGACGACAAGCTCGACAAGGACGACGTCCTCGAGGGGCTCACGTCCGTCGTCACCGTCCGGCTCGCCGAGCCGCAGTTCGAGGGCCAGACCAAGGAGGTCCTCGGCACGAACGCGGTGCGCGGCATCGTGTCCCGCGTCGTCGAGAAGGAGCTCACGGCCCTGCTCACCTCGACGAAGCGGGTCGAGAAGGCGCAGGCGGCGCTGCTGCTCGAGAAGGTCGTCGGGGCGATGCGCACCCGTGTGACGGCCCGCCAGCACAAGGAGATCAGCCGGCGCAAGAACGCCCTGGAGACCTCGTCGCTGCCGACGAAGCTCAAGGACTGCCGCAGCGAGGACGTCGAGCGCACCGAGCTGTTCATCGTCGAGGGGGACAGCGCCCTCGGGACGGCGAAGGAGGCGCGCAGCTCGGACTTCCAGGCGCTGCTGCCGATCCGGGGCAAGATCCTCAACGTCCAGAAGGCGTCCATCTCGGACATGCTGAAGAACGCCGAGTGCGCCTCGATCATCCAGGTCATCGGGGCCGGCTCCGGTCGCACGTTCGACCTCGAGGCGGCGCGCTACGGCAAGATCATCCTCATGACGGACGCCGACGTCGACGGCGCCCACATCCGCACGCTGCTCCTCACGCTCTTCTTCCGGTACATGCGCCCGCTCGTCGAGGCCGGCCGGGTCTACGCGGCGATGCCGCCGCTGCACCGGATCGAGGTCGTCAACGCGGGCTCGAAGAAGAACGAGTACGTGTACACCTACAGCGATCCCGAGCTGCACCGGACGATCGCCGCGCTCGACAAGAAGGGCCGCAAGTACAAGAGCCCGCCGCAGCGCTACAAGGGTCTCGGCGAGATGGACGCCGACCAGCTCCAGGAGACGACGATGGACCCGCGGCACCGCACCCTGCGCCGCGTGCGGATGGCGGACGCCGCCGCGGCCGAGCGGGTCTTCGAGCTGCTCATGGGCAACGACGTCGCGCCCCGCAAGGACTTCATCGTCGACGGTGCCGCCCGGCTCGACCGGGAGCGGATCGACGCCTGACGCGGGGGCAGCGGCGCGGCCCCGGGCGTGGCCGTGACCCCTTGCGGGGCCTAGCCTTCGGGTCATGTGCCACGAGACCGGCACGGCCTCGAACGCCGCGAGCACGGCGGGTGCG
>NZ_MWLL01000248.1 GCF_002198675.1 Kineosporia sp. R_H_3
GTCAGGGGCGCGGGCGGTGGGGGGCGAAGAACTCGCGGAGGAGCGCCGCGCTCTCGGCGGCGAGGACCTCGGGGACGACCTCGACGGTGTGGTTGAGGCGGCGGTCGCGGACGACGTCCAGGGTCGAGCCGCGGCGCCGGCCTTGGGGTCCCAGGCGCCCATGACGAGCCGGGAGACGCGGGCGAGGACGAGTGCGCCGGCGCACATCGTGCAGGGCTCCAGGGTCACCGCGAGGGTGCAGCCCTCGAGCCGCCAGGTGCCCAGGGCCGCAGCGGCGGCGCGCAGGGCGAGCACCTCGGCGTGGGCCGTGGGGTCACCGGTGCCCTCGCGGAGGTTGTGGCCACGGCCCACGAGGGTGCCGTCCGGAGCGAGGACGACGGCCCCCACCGGGACGTCGTCCGTGAGCAGCGCGGCGCGGGCCTCGACGAGGGCCTCCCGCATGGCCTCGACGTCGACGAGGGAGGGCGGGACGCCCCTCAGCGCAGGGCCTCCAGCAGGTCGGCGAAGCCGACGGTCTCGCCGACCTCGGCGAGGACGGCGCCCGGGTCGTCGGCGTTGTCCTCGACGAGCTTGCGCAGGGTGCGGCCGGGGACGCCGAGGTCCTCGAGCAGGTCGGTCTCGCCCGCCCACACGGCGACGACGATCTCCTCGTCCTCCGGGGGCGCGCCGTCCTCGTCGTCCTCGTCCGAGTCGTCGTCCTCCTCGGCGGCGGGCTCCGCGTCGAGGTCCTCGGGGTCGTCGACGTCGGCCGCCGGCGCGAGGAGCTCGCCGTAGTGGCTCGTCGATGCCGCACCGAGGTCGCTGACGAAGAGCCGGGGCAGCTCGTCGCCGTCGACCCGGACGACCGCGAACCACTCGTCCTCGTGCTCGACGACCGCGATCACGGGCTCGTCGTTGACCGCGACGCCGCGCAGCAGGTCCGCGAGCTCGTCGAGCGTCGACGCGTCGTCGACCTCGACGTCGCGCGCCTTCCAGGTGAGCCCGGCCCGGGCGATGACAGCGGTGAAGTACGCCACGGGCGACATCGTGGCACCGTCAGGGGGCCGTCCGCGAGGGCCCCGGGCATGTCGCATCGATGTCGCGTCCGATGTCGCGCCGATCACGCGGGCCGCCGCCACGTCCGCGGCACCTGCTGGCGCCCGACCGGCCGCGATATGTTGCCCGCCATGCGCCTGCATGTCGTGGACCACCCCCTCGTCGCCCACAAGCTGACCGTGCTGCGGGACGTGGGCACGGACTCCCCCACCTTCCGCCGCCTGACCGACGAGCTCGTGACCCTGCTCGCCTACGAGGCCACCCGCGGCGTCCGGGTCGAGGCGCACGACATCGTCACCCCGGTCGCACCGACGACCGGCGTGCACCTGTCGGCCCCGAAGCCGCTCGTCGTGCCGATCCTGCGCGCGGGCCTGGGCATGCTCGACGGCATGACGCGGCTCGTCCCGACCGCGGAGGTCGGCTTCCTCGGGATGATCCGCGACGAGGAGACCCTCAAGGCGAGCACCTACGCGAACCGGCTGCCGGAGTCGCTGACGGGCCGCCAGGTCTTCCTCCTGGACCCGATGCTCGCGACCGGCGGCACCCTCGCGGCGGCCATGCACTTCGTCTTCGACCGCGGCGCGGACGACGTCACGGCGATCTGCCTGCTCGCCGCACCCGAGGGCATCGCGGCCGTCGAGGCGGAGTTCGGGGCCGAGGCGCCGGTGACGATCGTGACCGCGGCGCTCGACGAGCGGCTCAACGAGCACGGCTACATCGTGCCCGGCCTCGGGGACGCCGGCGACCGGCTCTACGGCGTCGTCTGACGACACGCGGAGCAACCACTCGGGCGACACGCCGTGATCCACATCACCCATCCGGCGGACACGCGGAGTGGATGCCCGAGTTGCGGCTTTTGGTGTCGCAAGTTCATCTCGGAATCACCCGTTCGGCTTCCCTCGAGTGACGGAAGTGACGTACGGTAACGCTGGTCGGCGTCCCGGTGACCTTCCGGCGTCGTAGGCGCACCCACGGTGACCCAGTCCGGGACACCACGGCGCGCCTTCGTCGTCGCGCCGTGGCGATCGGCAATGCTGGAACGTCCTGCCCGCTCACGAGGAGCGGGCGACGGAATGCGTCGGAGGAGGTGTGATGTCGACTCGTACGAAGAACGTGCTCGGCGCGATCATCGTCATCTTCGTGCTGTACGCCATCATCGTCAGCCCCCAGGCGGCGGCGGACTTCGTCCGCACCGGCTTCCAGGCGATCGCGGACGGCGTGCGCGCGGTGTTCGAGTTCTTCGACGCCATCATCAACGGCTAGTCCGGCTGCGCCATGGCGGTCCTGCCGCACAAGTGGCCGTGGCGGAACTGGCCCGTCGCGGAGCTGCCGCGCGAGATCCCGCGGTACCTGGCCGACACCGAGACGACCATTCTCGGCGGCCAGGTCCACGAGGCCGTCATGATCAAGCCGGTGGCCGCCTTCCTCGGCGGCACCGTCCTCACCTTCCTCGGGTTCGCGAACCTGCCCGACACCGCGGACGGCGCGCGCAACCTCCTCGCGCTCGCCTGGGTCGCGCTGCTCCTGTGGGTGTCGTGGCGCTGGTTCGAGTGGACCCGTGAGCTGACCTTCATCTCCGGCTACCGGATGATCAAGGTGGACGGCGTCATCATCCGCAAGATCCGGATGATGCCCATCGGCAAGGTCACCGACATGACCTACAACAAGACGCCGCTCGGCATCATCCTCGGCTACGGCACCTTCATCGTGGAGTCCGCCGGCCAGGACCAGGCGTTCTCGAAGCTGCCGTTCATCCCGGACCCGGACAACACCTACCGGCACATCCAGAACCTGTTGTTCAAGAAGGTCCCGCAGGACGTCAACATCGTGAACATCAGCACGCCGAAGCGGGTCAACGTCGGGTGGACCGGCCGCTTCCGCAAGGACCCGGACGGCCGCGGCGGCAAGATCGACCAGGACGACCAGAACCCGTGGTGAGCCGCCGCGGCGCGCGGCGGTCCGGCTAGCTCGTCTCGCGGACGACGAGAGTCGTGGGCACGACCGTGTGCCGCTCCGCGAGCGGCAGCCCCTCGACCATCGCGAGCAGCGTGCGGGCCATCTGACGGCCCATCTCGATGACCGGCTGCCGCACCGTCGTCAGGCCCGGAGAGATCCCCTCGGTCCCCGGCAGGTCGTCGAAGCCGACCACCGCGACGTCCTGCGGCACCCGCCGCCCGGCCTGCTGGAGCGCACTGAGCGCTCCCCGGGCCATGACGTCGTTCGCCGTGAAGACGCCGTCCAGGTCCGGGTGCGCGGCGAGCAGCCGGCGCGCGCCCTCGGCACCGGCCGCCTCGGTGAAGTCGCCCTCGACGGTCAGCGTCTGCGGTGCGCCGCCGGGCAGTCCGGAGACGACCGAGCGCCAGCCCTCGAGCCGGTCCCGGCCCACGACCATGTCGAGCGGGCCGCTGATGTGCCCGATCCGGGTCCGTCCGCGGGAGACGAGGTGCTCGACGGCCGACCGGGCCCCGGTGAGGTTGTCGGCGTCGACGGACGCGAGGCCGGGGATGTCCCGGTCCGGCCCCTCGACGGCCCCACCGATGACGACCGGCACGCCCTCCGTGGCGATGGCGCCGGGCAGCGGGTCCGCGCCGTGGACGGAGATGATGATGACGCCGTCGAGCGGCCGCCCGGCGGACCAGCGGAGCATCCGCTCGCGCTCCGCGGGCGTCTGCGCGAGGGCCAGGACCAGCTGGACGTCGTGCGCCATGAGCTCGGCGTGCACGCCCCGCGCGACCGTCGCGAAGTACGGGTCGCTGAAGAGCCGCTCGTCGGACTCGGAGACGACGAGCCCGATGGAGCCGCTGCGGCCGAGGACGAGGGAGCGCGCGGCGAGGTTGGGCCGGTAGCCGAGCCGGGTCGCGGCGGCCTGCACGGCCTCCATCGCGCGCCGGCTCACGTTGTGGCCGCCGTTGAGCGCCCGGCTCGCGGTGCCGCGCGAGACCCCGGCCTCCGCGGCCACCATCTCCAGCGTCGGCCGCTGCCGGCCGCCGTCGGCCGCCCTGCTGTCCTCCACGCGAGCACCTCCTCACCCTGTGCGGGTCCGACCGTACCGGGGTCGATCATCCCGGGACGCCGGTCGGGGGATGTCGCGCCGCACCGGCGGACGCGGCGGGCACGGCCGGTCGGGACGCCGTTCGGGCCGGGAGTCGGGACCGCCGGGGTCGCCGCGCGTGGCCCGCGGACGGCGTCCCCGGCGGTCGTCCCCGGTGGCGGCCGGAGACGCTCCACATGGGAGCGCTCCCAAGCGTGCTCTTCCCGGACGGACGTGTCAATCAGGGCGAGACGACGGTCAGGACGCGGCGTCGGGGTGCCGCCGGTCCGCCGCGTCGAGCGCGGCGGCCTCCTCGAGCGTGGGGGCCGTGCCGCCGAGGTGCGGCGGCAGCCACCAGGTGTCGTCGGGGCCGGACGGCCGGTCGGGGTACGAGCGCTGCACCCGGTCGAGCATCTCGGCCATCCGGGCGTGCAGCTCGGCGGTGACCTCCTCGGAGTTGTCGCGCTTGGCCGGCCGCAGCGGCTCCCCGTAGGCGATCGTCAGGGCCTTGCCGCGGCCGTAGTCGCGCGGGCGGCCCTTGGTGTAGATCCGCTGCCCGCCCCAGACGATGCACGGCACGATCGGCACCTGGGCGGCCTGCGCCATCCGCGCGGCGCCCGCCTTGAAGTCCTTGAGCATGTAGGCGCGGCTGATCGTCGCCTCGGGGAACACGCCCACGAGCTCCCCGGCCTTGAGCGCTGCGAGCGCGTCACGGAAGGCCTGCGACCCGGCGGCCCGGTCGACCGGGATGTGCTTCATGCCGCGCATGAGGGGCCCCGAGATCCGGTGCTTGAAGACGGCGTCCTTCGCCATGAACCGCACGAGCCGGCCCGCCGGCTGCGCACCGAGCCCGACGAACGTGAAGTCGAGGTAGCTCACGTGGTTGCTCGCGATGACCGCGCCGCCCTCGCGCGGGATGTGCTCGGTGCCCTCGAGCGAGAAGCGCAGCCCGAGGCCGCGGAAGACCGTCTTGGCCAGGAGGATCACCGGGGGGTACACGATCTCGCTCACGACACGTGAGCGTAGGGCGTGCCCGGGCCCGGCGGCAGACCCGGCCGTGCCTCCCGGCTAGGTTCTCGCCGTGGCCCTCTTCGACCTCAGCGGCGACGCCCTGCGCGGGTACCGCTCCACGACCCCCGAGCCGGCCGGCTTCGACGCCTTCTGGGCGCAGACCCTCGAGCGGACCCGGCGCACGCCCCTCGACGTCCGGCTCACCGCGCAGCCCACCGGCTTCGCCCTCGTCGACGTGCACGACGTCGAGTTCTCCGGCTGGGACGGGCAGCGCGTGCGGGGCTGGCTGACCGCCCCCCGCGGGGCTGCCGCCCGGGGCGAGCGGCTGCCGGCCGTCGTCGAGTACGTCGGCTACGGCGGCGGTCGCGGCCTGCCCGGTGACCCGTCGCGCTACGCCCTCGCGGGCTGGGTCCACCTCAAGATGGACACCCGCGGCCAGGGCAGCACGTGGTCCCCCGGGCACACCCCCGACCCGGACCCGCACGCCGGCCCGCAGCACCCGGGCTTCATGACCCGCGGGGTCGCCTCCCCGCAGGAGCACTACTACCGCCGGGTCTTCGCGGACGCCGTGCGCGCCGTCGAGGCCGCCCGGACGCTGCCGTTCGTGGACGCCGGCCGGGTCGCCGTCGCCGGCGGCTCGCAGGGCGGGGCGATCAGCATCGCCGTCGGCGGGCTCGTGCCGGACCTCGCCGCGGTCGCGCCCGACGTGCCGTTCCTCTGCGACATCCGGCGGGCGACCACGATCACCGACTCCGACCCGTACGGCGAGGTCGTGCGCTACTGCGCCGTCCACCGGGACATGGTCGGCACCGTCTTCGACACCCTCGACCACCTGGACGGCGTCTTCCACGCCGCCCGCGGCACGGCCCCGAGCCTGTGGAGCGTCGGGCTCATGGACGACATCTGCCCGCCGTCCACGGTCTACGCCGCCTTCAACGCGTGGGCCGGGCCGAAGCGGATCGTCGAGTACCCGTTCAACCGGCACGAGGGCGGCGGCGGCTTCCACGAGGGCGAGGTCCTCGGCTTCCTCCACGAGGTCTTCGGGACCACCCCGGTCGCCTGAGCCACGGCCGGCGGCCACCCCGCGACTACCCCGCGGCGGCCCGCTCGTCGCGGTCGAGCCAGGTGCACACGCAGACCTCGTTGCCGTCGGCGTCGGCGAGTACCCAGAACGACCGCGCGAAGGAGTCGTCGAGCAGCCGGCCGCCGGCAGCGAGCGCCGCCTCGACGCGCGCCTGGGCCTCGTCGTGGGCGACGGTGACGTCGAGGTGGATCCGGTTGCGCTGCGGCCGCGGGGCGCCCATCTGCTGGAACCACAGGGCCGGCAGCTGGCCGGTCGGGTCGACGAGGGCCCCGTCCGGCGCCGCCGGGTCGCTCGCGGGGTCGTCGACGTAGCCGAGGACGGCCTTCCAGAACGGGCGGATCCGGGCGGCGTCCTCGGTGTCGATCGCGAGCTCGAGCATCTGGACCGGGCGCGGCACGCCCGTCGCCGGTGCCGCGGGGACGCCGAGCGCCGCGGAGATCGCCCGGGCGGCGGCGACGTCGAGATCGGTGACGCGGCCCGCGGTGCGGGTCGCCAGCGACAGCTCGACCCGGTCGGGCCGGACGTCGGCACGCAGGTGGTCGTCGGCCCGCGGTCCGGCCGCCGCGACGGCGCGGGCCGCGACCGCGCACCCGTCCGCGAGCGACGCCACCGGGACCGAGAGGCAGAAGGTGCCGAGCAGGTAGCGCCAGCCCTCGGCGACCACGGCCTCCTGGGCCGCCGTCCGGGTCAGGAACCGTACGGATCCGTTCGTCATGCCCCCGACCGTACGACCGGCCCCCGACAACGCACGCTCAGCCCGCGAACGGCAGCACCGGTAGCCCCCGCACCCCCGGGGTGACCCGGAACAGGGCGCCCGCCTGCGGGTCCTCCCCCGCGGCGAGCCCCTGCCGGGAGGTCGTCACGTACAGGTCGTCGAGCCCCGGGCCGCCGAAGGCCGGGCACGACACCTGCCGGGCCGGCACCCGGACGACGACGTCGAGCGTGCCGTCGGGCGCGTAGCGGTGGACGGCGGACCCGGCCCAGAGCGCCACCCAGACGCCGCCCTCGGCGTCGACGGTCAGGCCGTCCGGGTGCCCGGCCGCGGGGTCGACCGTGACGAAGGGCTCCCGCGCCGCGACCGATCCGTCGGCGGCGAACGTCAGCCGCTCGACCCGGCCGGTCGGGGTGTCGGTCCAGTAGGCGAAGGTGCCGGTCGGGTCGAAGCAGAAACCGTTCGAGATCGTCACGCCGGTGATGACGGCCTGGACCGGGCCCTCGGCGGGCACCCGGTAGAGGCTGCCCGCGCCCGGGCTCTCGTCGTACGCCATCGTCCCGAGGAGCAGGTCGCCCGCCGGGTCGCAGCCGCCGTCGTTGCACCGCACGCCGGCCCCGTCCGGCAGCGTCGCGACGGTCCGTGGCGCGACCGCCTCGTCGTCCGGGTCGTCGAGCACGGCGACGCTGCGCTCGAGCGCGACGACGAGGCCGCCGTCCCGGAGCGGCCGCACGCACGCGACGACGGGCCCGAGGGTCCGCCGGCGGACGGCGCCGGTCGCCGGGTCGAAGGTCATGAGCCCGCCGGCGACGACGTCGACGAACCGCAGCACGCCGGCCGAGGCGTCCCAGACCGGGCCCTCGCCGTGGTGGGTGCACACGTCGGTGACCTGCTCGGCGTCGAGGACGGTCGGCACGGGCGGGGTCGGCATGCCGACGATCCAACCACCGTGCCGCATCGGCACCCATCCGGACGGGCGACCGCGCCGAACACATGTCGTTGAACCGGCGCCGGGGCGACTACGTTCCGGAGGCGTGGGACCGACCGGCACCACGGACGAGCACCTCATGCGCCAGCTCTACGACGCGCACGCGGGGGTGCTGCTCGGCTATGTCCGCAGACTGGTCGGTGGTGACACGGCACGTGCGGAGGACGTTGTGCAGGAGACGCTGCTGCGGGCCTGGCGGCACCCCGAGGCGCTCGACCCCGAGCGCACCGGCGGGGCGTCCGTCCGGGCCTGGCTGCTCACCGTCGCCCGCAACCTCGTCATCGACGGGGAGCGCGCCCGCAAGGTGCGCCCGCGCGAGGTCGCGGCGGTGAGCGACACCGACGTGCTGCCGGCCCGCGTGCTCGCGGCCGGCGGCGTCGACGAGATGCTCGACCGGGTGCTCCTCGCGCACGG
>NZ_MWLL01000249.1 GCF_002198675.1 Kineosporia sp. R_H_3
CGTTCGGCGGCGCGGGTGCCGGTCCGCCGCCGAACGAGGGTGCCGACGGCCAGGACGCCGCGGCGGGCGGCCCTCCTGCGGGCGCCGGCTGCCGGACCGGCGCTGGCGTTGCGACCGGTGCTACCGGCGCGACGGGAGGCGGCTGCGGGGGCAGCACGATCTCGGCCGGCGGCCGGGCGGCGAGCAGCCGGACCGCCTCCGCCCGGAAGTCGAAGCCGCACCGGCAGCCCTTGAGGGCGCCGTCCCGCTGCTGCGCGCCGCACGCCGGGCAGAAGGTCACGACGAACGCGTCGGCGCGCAGGCCCTGGCAGCGCGGGCAGACGAAGTCCGGCTGCATCCGGTTCAGCCGGAAGGCCTGCCGGAGCATCCCGGCCGGCGCGACGACGCTCACCCGGTTGACGATCTCGGTGAGGCGGCGCTGCTTCTCGGTGATCTGCCGGTACTCGTCGTTGACGAGCTTCTCCAGCCGGCAGTCGCGGCACACGAGCAGCCGCCGCTCGGGGAGGGTCTCGCGCAGCGCCGCCTGCTGCCGCAGGAAGAGCAGCGCCGGGGCGTCGGACTCCTCGAGCGTCAGCACAGGCAGCGGCAGCCCGCTGTCGAGCGCGCCCTCGACGGCCGCGGCGATCCGCTCGACGTGGGCGACGAGCGGCGGCGGCAGGTCGCCCGGCTGCGCGCCGAGCAGCGTCGCCACGTCGAGGACGCCGTCGATGTCCGTGCGGCCGAACCGTTCCGGCTCCGCGCCGGGCAGCCGGACCTCGAGGCCGACGACGCGCGCCCAGCGCTGCGGCCAGTCGTCCCGGACGCCGGAGAGCTTCCGGTCCGCGCTCGACAGCGCGGACCGCGCCCTCGCCGCGGCGGAGCCGCCGAACCGGTCGACGAGGGCCGGCGCCCCGGCACCCGGCGCCGCCGCGGCCGCCTGCGGCGCGGACCCGGCCGGGACGGCGGCCGGGCCGGACGTGCCGAGGGCCCGGTCGACGAGGGCCGTGAGCCGGCCGAAGAGGTCGGCGTACATCGCGTCGAGGCCGCGCACCTGGGCCGCGGCCGAGGGCCAGCGGTCCCAGAAGGCCACGTCGACCCGTGTGCCGTCGTCCACCGTCGCGAGCCGGACGGCGAGCCGCACCGGCAGCCGGTCGGCGGACATGGCCCCGCTCACGGTGCTCCCGCGCCCGGCCTCGACGAGCGTCGTCCGCTCGACGTCGACCGTGAACCCGTCGTCCGACACCGCGCGCAGCAGCGCCGTCCGGACCTGCCCGACGACCCCGGGAACGGTCCGGGACAGCTCGTGGCGGAAGGTCGCCCGCTCGTTCACGGGCAGGTGCCGGCGGCGGGCCGGTGCTCGGGCTTCGGCTCGGGCCGGGCCACCGTCAGCTCCAGTCGAGGTTGTTGAACGTGTCCCACTGCATCTGCGTCGCGGCGTACGCGGCGCCGTCCGCGACGATCTTGTCGTTCAGCTCGTCGCGCTCCTCGTCCGTCATCCCGTCGTCACCGTCGAGGACGTCGTCGACGAGGGTGCCGTCCGCGAGGCCGTCCCCGTCGTGGGCCGCCGCGACGACGGCCGCGGCGCCGACGGCAGCGGCCCCGGCGACCGCGGCGTCCGACGGGCGGCCGGCCTGGGTCCACTCCTGCCAGGCGTCGGCGACGCTGCGCCCGCGGGACGGCCTCGGCTCCTGCGGCGTCGGCCCCTGCGGTGGCGTGGCGGCTGCGGTCATGTCTGCTCCAACCCCCGGTGGCGGACACATCGAGGCCAGTATGCCAGCGGACGATCTAGGACGAACCGCCGATCCGGCGGGCGGGCCTCGCGGTCCGGGGACCACGTCGCGAGGTGCGGGTCGACGGCCGGGGCGGGGCGCCTCGCCCCGGTCCGGACGACCTACACTGGGGGTCCGGCCCGGGGCCCGTCGTCGCTCCCGTTCACGTCCGAGGAGCACCCCGTCGACACCGTCATCGCGCCCGACACCGTCCCCGCGCCCGGCGCCCGCGCCGTCCTCGACCAGGCGGCCCGGCGCCGCACGATCGCCGTCATCAGCCACCCGGACGCCGGCAAGTCCACGCTCACCGAGGCGCTCGCGCTGCACGCCGCCGTCATCGCGCGGGCCGGAGCGGTGCACGGCAAGGGCAGCCGGCACGGCACCGTCTCGGACTGGATGGAGATGGAGCGGGCCCGCGGCATCTCCATCACGTCGGCGGCGCTCCAGTTCGAGCACCACGGCTCGGTCGTCAACCTCGTCGACACCCCCGGTCACGCGGACTTCTCCGAGGACACCTACCGCGTGCTCGCCGCCGTCGACGCCGCGATCATGCTGCTCGACGCCGCGAAGGGCCTGGAGCCGCAGACGCTCAAGCTCTTCGAGGTCTGCCGGCACCGCAACCTGCCCGTGCTCACCGTCATCAACAAGTGGGACCGGCCGGGCCTCGACGCGCTCGCGCTCATGGACGAGATCGAGAGCACGATCGGGCTGCGGCCCACGCCGCTCACCTGGCCGGTGGGGATCGCGGGCGACTTCCGCGGGGTCCTCGACCGGCGCACCGGCGGGTACACCCGCTTCGACCGGACGGCGGGCGGCGCGACCGTCGCACCGGAGGATCACCTGACCCCCGAGCAGGCGCAGGCCCTCGAGGGCGAGGCCTGGACGACGGCGGTCGAGGAGAGCGACCTGCTCGCGGCGTCCGGCGCCGACCACGACCAGGAGACCTTCCTCGCGGCCCGGACGACGCCGGTGCTCTTCGCCTCGGCGGTGCAGAACTTCGGCGTCGGCCGGGTGCTCGACACCGTCGTCGAGGTGGGCCCGGCGCCGACGCCGCGCGAGCTCGTCACCGGCGGGGCGCGGCCGGTCGAGGCGCCGTTCAGCGCCGTCGTCTTCAAGGTGCAGGCCGGCATGGACGCCGCGCACCGCGACCGGCTCGCCTACGCCCGGGTCTGCTCCGGCGTCTTCGAGCGCGGCATGGTCGTCGTCCACGCGACGTCGGGGAGGCCGTTCCACACGAAGTACGCCCACGCCGTGTTCGGCCGCGAGCGGACGACGATCGAGACCGCCTACCCCGGGGACGTCGTGGGCCTGGTCAACGCCGGCAACCTGCGGCCCGGGGACACCCTGCACGTCGGGGCGAAGGTCGAGTTCCCGCCGATCCCCTCGTTCGCGCCGGAGCACTTCGCCGTCGTCCGGGCCCGGGACACCTCCCGGGCCAAGCAGTTCCGCCGCGGGATCGAGCAGCTCGACCAGGAGGGCGTGGTCCAGGTGCTGCGCTCGGACCTGCGCGGTGACCAGGCACCGGTGCTCGCCGCCGTCGGCCCCATGCAGTTCGAGGTCGCGACGTACCGGCTCGAGCACGAGTTCGGCGCGAAGGTCATGCTCGACCACCTCGACTACGGCCTCGCCCGGCGCACCGACGCGTCCGCCTCCGCGGCCCTGCGCGGGGTGCGCGGCGTCGAGGTGCTCACCCGCTCGGACGGCGAGGTGCTGGCCCTGTTCGTCGACCGCTGGCGGCTCGGCACGGTCGTCAAGGAGAACCCGGACCTGCTGCTCGAGCCGCTGGTCGGGGCGCGGGTCTGAGCCCCCGGCCGGCGCTGCCGTCGGCCCTCGGCGCGAAACCCCGGTGAGCCGACGGTGCCCCGGACGGCACAATGCCGGTCATGGGCCATGTCGACGTCAACGCGGTGTCCTTCACCCTCCCCGACGGCCGGCCCCTCCTGGACGAGGTGACGTTCCGGGTCGCGGACGGGACGACGACCGCGCTCATCGGGCCGAACGGCACGGGCAAGACCACGCTGCTGCGAATCGTCGCGGGTGACCTCGACGCGCACGGAGGTGCCGTGACCCGCAGCGGCGGCCTCGGCGTCATGCGCCAGTTCGTCGGCTCGGTGCGGGACTCGTCGACGGTGCGCGACCTGCTCGTGAGCGTGGCGCCGCCCCGGGTCCGCGGTGCCGCGGAGGCGCTCGACGCCGCCGAGCTCGCGATGATGGAGTCGGACGACGAGCCCACCCAGATGCGCTACGCCCAGACGCTGTCGGACTGGGCGGACGCGGGCGGCTACGAGATCGAGACCCTCTGGGACGTCGTGACGACGGCCGCGCTCGGCGTCCCGTTCGAGAGGGCGCAGTGGCGCGAGGTGCGGACCCTGTCGGGCGGCGAGCAGAAGCGGGTCGTCCTCGAGGCGCTGCTGCGCGGGCCGGACGAGGTGCTCCTGCTCGACGAGCCGGACAACTACCTCGACGTCCCCGGCAAGCGCTGGCTCGAGGAGCAGCTCGCCGCGACACCGAAGACCGTGCTGCTCGTCTCGCACGACCGCGAGCTCCTCAGCCGCGCGGCCGACCGGATCGTCACGCTCGAACCCGGTGCCGTCGGGGCGACCGCCTGGGTGCACGGGGGCGGCTTCGCGACCTACCACGACGCCCGCGCCGACCGGAACTCCCGGCTGGAGGAGCTGCGCCGCCGCTGGGACGAGGAGCACGTCAAGATCAAGACGCTCGTGCAGACGCTCAAGGTCAAGGCGAAGTACAACGACGGCATGTCCTCGCGGTACCAAGCGGCCCTGACCCGGCTGGCGAAGTTCGAGGAGGCCGGCCCGCCGCAGGAGACGCCGATCGAGCAGAAGGTGACGATGCGGCTGCGTGGCGGGCGCACCGGCAAGCGGGCCGTCGTCTGCGAGGGGCTCGAGCTCTCCGGGCTCATGAAGCCGTTCGACCTCGAGGTGTGGTTCGGCGAACGGGTCGGCGTGCTCGGCTCGAACGGGTCAGGCAAGTCGCACTTCCTCCGCCTGCTCGCGGCCGGTGGCTCCGACCCGGACATCGAGCACCGACCCGTCGACGAGCTGCCGGTGCCGCCCGTGAAGCACACCGGCCTGGCCCGGCTCGGGGCCCGGGTACGGCCGGGCTGGTTCGCCCAGACCCACGACCACCCCGAGCTCATGGGGCGGACCCTGCTGGAGATCCTGCACCGGGGCACCGACCACCGCGACGGTCTGCCCCGCGAGCCCGCGAGCCGGGCGCTCGACCGGTACGAGCTCGCGGCGGCCGCCGAGCAGACCTTCGACGTGCTCTCCGGCGGGCAGCAGGCGCGCTTCCAGATCCTCCTGCTGGAGCTGTCCGGGGCGACGATGCTGCTGCTCGACGAGCCGACGGACAACCTCGACCTGCACTCGGCCGAGGCGCTCGAGACCGGCCTGGCGGCCTTCGAGGGGACCGTGCTCGCGGTGACGCACGACCGGTGGTTCGCGCGGTCCTTCGACCGGTTCCTCGTGTTCGGCTCGGACGGGCGGGTCTACGAGAGCGACGGGCCGGTCTGGGACGAGACGCGCGTCGTCCGGGAGCGCTGACCGGGGTGACCGACCTGCCCGACGCCGGGCGGTCCGGGGGGCGGGTAGCGCATCTCACGCAGCGGACGGAACGACAACCCGCCGACCGGCCACCTACCGTTGATTGCATGGCGACCCTTGGTGACCTGCTGGCGGAGAACGGTGTGCTCGTCCTCGACGGGGCGATGGGCACCATGCTCCAGTCCGCGGGGCTCGACGACGGCGGTGCGCCGGAGCTGTGGAACGTCGAGCGGCCGGACGCCGTGCGCTCGATCCACGAGGCGTACCTCAAGGCCGGGGCCCGGGTCGTCACGACGAACACCTTCGGCGGCACCCGCCCGCGCCTGGACATGCACGGCCTCGGCGACCGCGTCGTCGAGCTCAACGCCGCCGCGGCCCGGCTCGCCCGCGAGGCCGCGGAGCCGTACGGGGCGCTCGTCGCCGGTGACCTCGGCCCGCTCGGCGAGCTCCTCGAGCCGCTCGGTGCCCTGAGCCCCGACGACGCGCAGGCCCTCTTCGCCGAGCAGGTCCGTGGGCTCGTCGAGGGCGGCATCGACCTCGTGCTCGTCGAGACGATGAGCGACCTCGGCGAGGTGGAGACCGCGGTGAAGGCGGCGCAGCAGGTCGCCGCGGAGACCGGCCGCGACCTGCCGGTCGTCGTCACGCTCTCGTTCGACACCAAGGGCCGCACCATGTTCGGGGTCACACCGGCCGCCGCGGTGACGACGCTCGCCGCGCTCGGGGTCACCGGCGTCGGCGGCAACTGCGGCCGCGGCCCGGAGGAGATGGAGGCGGTCGCGGAAGCGATGGCCGCCGTCCGGCCGGAAGGGCTGCTCCTCGTCGCCCAGTCGAACGCGGGCCTGCCGGTGCTCGTCGGCGACCGCTTCGAGTACACCGCGGGGCCCGAGGTCATGGCGGACCACGCCCTGCGGCTGCGCGCCCTCGGCATCGACCTCGTCGGTGCCTGCTGCGGTTCGACGCCCGACCACGTGCGCGCCATGAGCGAGGCGCTCCGCGCGTGACGACGGACGGGCCGCGCGCGGTGCGCGAGGCGGTCGCCCGGTACGCGGAGCGGTTCCACGCGGCGGCGCCGGCCGGGACGCACGTCGTCTCGCCGCTCGGCGCGTGGGTGCTCCTGGGGCTGCTCGCGCCGGCCGCCGAAGGCGTCGTCCGGGAACGGGTCGAGGACGCGCTGGGGCTCGACGCCCGCGCGGCGGCGGACGCCGTCCGGCGGCTGCTCGACCGGCCGCACCCCGCGGTCGCGTCGGCGCTCGGGCTCTGGACGGCGGCCGGGCTCGACCGGCCGCGGTACGAGCAGTGGGCGGCCGGGCTGCCCGCGGCGCTGACCCGCGGCCCGGTCCCGGAGCAGGCCGGGCTCGACGCCTGGGCCCGCGAGCACACGCTCGGGCTCGTCGAACGCTTCCCGGTCACGCTCGAGCCGGACACGGTGTCGGTGCTCGCGTCGGCGCTCGCGACGCGGGTGCGGTGGAGCAGCCCGTTCGACGTCGTGCCGTCCGAGCGGCTCGGCGGGCCGTGGGCGGGCGCCGTCGAGCGGGTGCTCAGCACACCGGGACACGGGCACCGGGTCGCCGTGGTCCGGGCCGCGCCCGGGCCCGTCGGCGCGCACGTCGCGGTGAGCGAGGACGGCAGCCTCGTCGTCCTCTCCGCCGTCGCGGACGCAGCGGTCCCGCGCGACGACGTCCTGCGGGTCGCGCACACGCTCGCCGTCCGTGCGGCGACGGCGGAGGCGGGTGACCTGCTGCCGGACGCCGTCGACGCGTTCGACCTGCCGCTCGGCGCGGGGCACTCGTGGACCGTCTCCGAGGGGCGCGAGCTCATCGTCGGCGGGGGAGACCGGACCGCCCGGACGACCGGGCTGCTGCCGGCCTGGGAGGCCTCGACCGAGCTCGACCTCACCGTCGACGAACGGCTCGGGATGCGTTCTGCCGCAGACACTCTCGTCGACCTGCTGCGCCCGCTGCCGGCGCCGTCGGTCGAGGCCCGGCAGGTCGCGGTCGCCCGGTGCACGGCGGCGGGCTTCGAGGCGGCGGCGGTGACGGCGATGGCCGTCGCGGCCGGGGCGATGATGCCGCGGGAGGGGCTGCTGCGCCGCGTCGAGGTGCGGTTCGCCCGGCCCTACGCGGTCGTCGCGGTCGCCCGGGACGTCGACGTCGCCGGCGCCGGTGCGTGGCACGGTGTCCCGGTGTTCAGCGCCTGGGTCGAGGAGCCCGCCGAGGCGTTCGCGCCGGAGCACGAGGCGTGGGGGTAGCGCCGGCCGCCCGAGCCCGCCGACCGGCACCGCGGTGGCCGGGACGCCCTGCTGCGACCAGCAGCGCGTCCCGGCCTCGAGGTGATGCCTGGACGTCGATCAGGCCGCCGCGCTGCAGCGGACGACGGCCGGCGCACCGGTCCCGGCGGTCAGCGTGAGGCCGACCTGACGGCTCGCGCCCGGTGCCAGAGGGCTGTCCGTCGACAGGCTGTACAGGCTGACCGTGCGCCCGCCGCCGGACCGGGTCGCGCCCGTGACGGCCGTGACCCACTGACCTCTGGGGACGGCGAGCCGCACCTTCCAGCGCGATGCCGGCACGGAGCCGGTGCTGGTCACGGTGACCGTGGCGGACGTGCTCGTCGCCGTCCGGCCGGTGACCGTGACCGTCGCAGTGCAGGCGGAGCGCTGCCCCGTGGGGGTGACGGTCGGCGTCGGTGTCACCGCCCCCTCGGACACCGTGAGGTCCGACGAGCCGCTGCTGTGGTAGCCCTCCGTCGCGAGCACCATGTAGTCGTGGGTGCCCAGGGGCATCCCCTTCGCAGCCCACGCGTCGAAGTGGTTGCCGACGGTGATCGTGCCGCCCACCCGCTTGGTCTGCCGCACGCTCCAGTACTGCGTGAAGGTCTTGGTGCCCTCGATCGACGGCGCGTTCGTGCGGATCGCGGTGTAGATGTCGTACGTGCCGCCGTCCGAGGTCACCGTGCCCTTGAAGGTGCCGGTCGGGCGGTAGGTGCCCCAGCTGTCGACGACGTAGTACTCCACCAGCGGGTTGTGGGCCCAGCCGTAGAGCGCGAGGTAGGCGTTCCCGTTGGGGGTGAAGGTGCCGGTGTACGACACGGTCCGGCGCGAGCCCGTCCGCCAGCCCTTGCCGCCGACCCAGTTGCCCTGGCCGCTCCAGGACGAGCTGTAGCGCCCGCCCTCGCCGAGCTCCATCGACGCCGGGCCGCCACCGTCGGTCCAGAACGTGTAGTAGAACCCGCCCTGCGTGCCGGTCGAGCTCGACGTGAGGGCAGCGTCCGCGTGGGACGTCCCGAGCAGGACCACAGGTACCGCGAGCAGCGGCAGGAGGAGGAGGCGTCGCAACCGTCGGAGCATGTCGGGTCCCTGCAGTCCGGGCGGGCCGGTCCCGCCGACAGTGCTGTGTGTCGCCCGGCGGCCCCGATGGTTGCCCGACCGGCTAGACGAGGTCGGCGAGAGCGGCGTCCGGGCCGAGCGTCTGCAGGCCGAGGTCGAGCTCCTCACGGACGTCGTCCACGGTGTCGTCGTGCCCGAGCACCTCGGGGACGTCGTTGCTCACCTCGAGCTGCTCGAGCAGGTCGTAGGCCTCGCCGAGCGTCGACGCGCCCAGGGACTGCGCCCAGCGCAACGTGTTGCGGGCGCTCGTCGACGGGTCGAACTCGTCCCAGGGATCGCTCACCCGGCCATCCAACCAGGGGCCCTGCCCCGCGGGGCGCTCAGAGCCCGAACCGTGCCACCGCGCGCATCTTGTTCACGGCGTCCAGCGCCGCGACCTTGTACGCCTCGGAGAGCGTCGGGTAGTTGAAGACGGTGTCGACGAGCTGGTCGACCGTCCCGTCGCAGGTCATGATCGCCTGGCCGAGGTGGACGAGCTCGGTGGCGTGCGAGCCGAAGACGTGGACGCCGAGCAGCCGCCGGGAGTTCGTCGAGACGAGCAGCTTGAGCATCCCGTAGGAGTCGCCGATGATCTGGCCGCGCGCGAGCTCGCGGTACCTCGAGATGCCGACCTCGTACGGCACCGACGTGCTCGTCAGCTCGTCCTCGGTCTGCCCGCAGTAGGAGATCTCGGGGATCGTGTAGATCCCGATCGGCTGCAGCGCCACCAAGGAGTTCGCCGGCTCCCCGCACGCGTGGTACGCCGCGAGCCGGCCCTGCTCCATCGACGTCGCGGCGAGCGCCGGGAAGCCGATGACGTCGCCGACGGCGTAGATGTGCGGCACCGAGGTCTGGAACGACGGGCCGACCTGGATCCGGCCGCGCTTGTCGGCCGTGAGCCCCGCCTTCTCCAGGTCGAGCTCGTCGGTGGCGCCCTGCCGGCCGGCCGAGTACATGACGGCGTCCGCGGGGATCCGCTTGCCGCTCGCCAGCGTCGTCACCGTGCCGCGGTCGTTGGCGACGACGCTCTCGACGGTCTCCCCGAACCGGAAGGTCACCGACAGGTCGCGCAGGTGGAACTTCAGCGCCTCCGTCACCTCGGAGTCGCAGAAGTCGAGCATCCGGTCCCGCTGCTCGACGACGGTGACCCGGCAGCCGAGGGCGGCGAACATCGACGCGTACTCGATGCCGATGACCCCCGCGCCGACGACGACGAGCGAGCGCGGGATCTCGTCGAGGTGGAGGATCCCGTCGCTGTCGAGGATCCGCCGGTCGTCGAACTGGATCGTCGGCGGGTGCGCCGGGCTCGTGCCGGTCGCGATGACGATCCGGTCGGCGCTCACGAGCCGCTCGCCGTCGTGCTCGGCGCGGACGGCGACCGTGTGCGGGTCGACGAAGCGGCCCGTGCCGTGCACGAGGTCGACCCCGTTGCGGAAGAGCTGGGACCGGACGACCTCGATCTCCCGGCCGATGACGTGCTGGGTGCGCGCCGTGAGGTCGCCGATCGCGATGTCGTCCTTGACCCGGTAGTTCTGCCCGTACATCTCCCGCTGGTTGAGGCCGGTGAGGTACAGCACCGCCTCGCGCAGGGTCTTGCTCGGGATCGTGCCCGTGTTGATGCAGACCCCGCCGACCATGGACCGGCGCTCGACGACCGCCGCCCGCCGTCCGAGCTTGGCGGCGGCGATGGCCGCCTTCTGCCCGCCGGGCCCGGACCCGAGCACGAGGAGGTCGTAGTCGTACGGGGACGAGGGCTGTGCTGGCATCGCGACTCCCCGGGCAGGCGTGACGGCTGCGCCGATCGTACGCGCGGGGTCAGCCGGCGGGCGGTGCGCTCGAGGTCGGCGTCACGGCGTCGAACGCCCCGCCGCGGAACGCGTCGACGAACAGGCGGTGGTCGCGCCGCGCCCGGTCCGCGTAGAGCCGGCCGAACTCGACGAGCTCGGCGACGAACGTGTCGCCGCGGTCGCCGACCCCTTCCGCGACGGCGTGCTCGACGCTGAAGTCGACGATCTCCGAGTCGCTGTCGACGTCCGAGACGCAGTGGATCTTCGCGGTCGCGCGGCCGAGCTGCTCGACGACGGCGGCCACCTCGTCGGGCTCGGTGATGTCGTCCCACGCGAGGTCCTGCTCGTAGGGGGAGTACTCGGAGACGACGAACCCGACCGGCCCGGCACCGCGGACGTCGAGCTCGGTCCACCCGAGGAAGCGGTCTGCGTGCGCCTGGAGCGCGCGCTGCGAGAGCGCCGTCCGGTGCCCGTGGTGGTGGAAGCGGTGGTCCTCCCGGGCGGCCTGCGGGACGGCGAGCACCGGGGCCGCGACGTTGCCCTGCTTCATCGTGAGGATCACGTCGTTGTCGAGCGCCTGGGTGAAGCCCTCGATGAGGAACGAGTACGCGGGCAGCCCCGCGCTGCCGATCCCGAGCCCGCTCTTGCCGACGACGTCGAGCACGTCGAAGACGACGTCGTCGCGGCGGCCGTGGTCGGGCAGCGTCGCGCGGTAGGCGTCGAAGGCCGCACAGGCCGCCTCGCGCTCGCCGTCCTCGAGCCGCCGCACCCCGCGGCGCTCGGTGAAGCGCCGCCGGTAGCCGTCGACGACGGTCTCGGCGTCGAGCAGGCCGACCCGGGTACGCAGCTTGGCCCGGTGCAGCGCGTCGAGGACGGCACCCTGCGCCGTGCCGAGGGTCAGCGCCCACTCGGTGTCGTCCTCGACCTGCGTGTAGTGCCGCACCTGGTCGAGGTAGCCGCGTGCGTACCGCGCCGTGAGGTCGGCGATCGCGTCGTCGGGGAGCGCCTTGCGCAGCCCGAGCAGGGCCAGGCTGGCGGCGAACCGCTGCAGGTCCCACGTCCAGTGCCCGAGGTAGGCCTCGTCGAAGTCGTTGACGTCGAAGACGAGCCGGCCCCCGGAGTCGAGGTAGGTCCCGAAGTTCTCCGCGTGCAGGTCGCCCTGGATCCAGACCCGCGCCCCCTGCTCGGTGACCCACGGGTCGTCGGTGTCTGCGAGGTCCGCGTAGAACACCGTCGCGCTGCCGCGGTAGAAGGCGAACGGGTCGGCCGCCATCTTGCGGAACTTCACCCGGAACGCGTCCGGGTCGGCGTGCATGAGGTCCTCGAAGGCCGTCGTGAGGACGGTGACGAGGTGCTCGGTCCGGCTGTCGTCGTCCGTGCTGGTTGCTGCGTCCGGGATCACCCGGTGACGTTAACCACGGACCTTGCGGGGTGCACGGGCGGACGGCGCGGTGCTCCTCGCCGAGCGGGGCGCGGGCACACGTGGCGTCGCGGCCACGGCGTCGGAGGGCGCGGCGGACGGTGCGGCGGACGGTGCGGCGGACGGTGCGACGGCCTTCGGTGTGACCGGCACGTCGAGCTGGGCGACGGCGCGCAGCTTGTTCACGGCGTCCAGCGCCGCGACCTTGTACGCCTCGGAGAGCGTCGGGTAGTTGAAGACGGTGTCGACGAGCTGGTCGACGGTGCCCCCGCAGGTCATGATCGCCTGCCCGAGGTGGACGAGCTCGGTGGCGTGCGAGCCGAAGACGTGGACGCCGAGCAGGTGCCGGGTGTGCGACGAGACGAGCAGCTTGAGCATGCCGTAGGAGTCGCCGATGATCTGGCCCCGGGCGAGCTCGCGGTACCGGGAGATGCCCACCTCGTAGGGCACGCGGCTGCCCGTGAGCTGCTCCTCGGTCTGCCCGCAGTAGGAGATCTCGGGGATCGTGTAGATCCCGATCGGCTGCAGCGCGACGAGCGAGTTCACCGGTTCGCCGCACGCGTGGTAGGCCGCGAGCCGGCCCTGCTCCATCGACGTCGACGCGAGCGCCGGGAAGCCGATGACGTCGCCGACGGCGTAGATGTGCGGCACCGAGGTCTGGTACGTCGGGCCGACCTCGATCCGGCCGCGCCGGTCGGCGGTGAGCCCGGCCTTCGCCAGATCGAGCGCCTCGGTCGCGCCCTGCCGGCCGGCCGAGTACATGACCGCCTCGGCGGGGATGCGCTTGCCGCTCGCCAGCGTCGTCACGGTGCCCCGCGGGCTCGCCTCGACGCTCTCGACGCTCTCGCCGAACCGGAAGGTCACCGACAGGTCGCGCAGGTGGAACTTCAGCGACTCGGTGACCTCGGAGTCGCAGAAGTCGAGCATCCGGTCCCGCTGCTCGACGACGGTCACCTTGGTGCCGAGCGCGGCGAACATCGACGCGTACTCGATGCCGATGACCCCGGCGCCGACGACGACCATCGACCGGGGGAGGACGTCGAGATGGAGGATCCCGTCGCTGTCGAGGATCCGCGGGTCGTCGAAGTCGATGTTCGCGGGCCGGGCGGGGCGGGTGCCGGTCGCGATGACGATGCGCTCGCCGCTCACCTGGCGGTGGGTGCCGTCGCCGGCGTCCACGAGCACGGTGTGCGGGTCGACGAACCGGGCGGAGCCGGGGACGAGGTCGACCCCGTTGCGGAAGAGCTGGGACCGGACGACCTCGATCTCGCGGCCGATGACGTGCTGCGTGCGGCCGAGCAGGTCGTCGACGGCGATGTCGTCCTTGACCCGGTAGTTCTGGCCGTAGAGCTCACGCATGTTGAGGCCCGTGAGGTAGAGCACCGCCTCGCGCAGGGTCTTGCTGGGGATCGTGCCGGTGTTGATGCACACCCCGCCGACCATGGAGCGGCGCTCGACGACGGCGGCCCGGCGGCCGAGCTTGGCCGCCGCGATGGCGGCCTTCTGCCCGCCCGGCCCGGAGCCGAGCACGAGCAGGTCGTAGTCGTGGTCGTGGTCCACGGTGCGGTTCCCTCCTGCGCCCGGGCGGGCGCCCGGTCCGTCCTTGTCATCGGCGCCCCGGTGGCCGGACCTGACCTCGGAGTGCCGTGTCGTCGCGGGACCGGGCCGGGATGCTGGAGAGGTCAACTACCTTGCATCGTTCTTGCGCGAAAAATTGCACTGCAAACGCTTCCGCTTGCTCACCCGTTCGGGCTAACGTCATCGCCACACTGGGTGTCGATGTCGGACACACCACTCAGATCAGACGATCAAGGGTGATCGGACTGTCGCTCCCGGTAATGGCCCTGCCGCCATAGTTCCGCCTCTGCGTACCGGGAGTCATCGCATGAGTGTGTTGTCACGCCATTTCTTGCGCGGCCGAGGCCGCCTCTCATTCATCGCCCTGGGGGTGTCGGCGGCGCTCGGCGTCACGCTGGCGCAGGCCGGGCCGGCGGCGGGACTGGGGAGCCCCGCCGCGGCGTCCGTGGCCGTCCCCCGCGCCGCCCTGGCCGCCGCCCCGACGAGCGTGACGCTCGTCGGCAGCCTCCAGAGCGAGCTCGGCTGCCCCGACGACTGGGCGCCGCCGTGCGAGGCGACGATGCTCGCCCCGGTCGCCGGCACGTCGACGTGGGAGCGGACCTTCACCGTCCCCGCCGGCACGTACGAGTACAAGGTCGCGATCAACGGCGGCTGGGACGAGAACTACGGCACCGGCGGGGTCTCGAACGGGCCGAACTACCCGTTCGTGCTCGCCGGGCCGACGAAGGTCCGGTTCCGCTACGACGCCGAGAGCCACCTCGTGACGCTCGCGCTGCCCGACCTGCCGGGCACGAGCGTCACCGCCGCCGACCGGGCGCTCGCCGGCCGCTCGCTGCGCGACGACCTCACCCGTGAGCGCTTCTACTTCGTCATGACCGACCGCTTCGCCAACGGCTCGACCGCCAACGACCTGGGCGGCTACCCGGACGCGAAGACCGCGGGCCTCGACCCGACGCACAAGGGCTACTACCACGGCGGCGACCTGGCCGGCCTGACGTCGAAGCTCGACTACATCAAGGGCCTCGGGACGACGTCCATCTGGCTCACGCCGTCCTTCAAGAACAAGCCCGTGCAGGACAACAACGGTTTCCCGAGCGCCGGCTACCACGGCTACTGGATCACCGACTTCACCCAGATCGACCCGCACATGGGGACGAACGCGGAGCTGAAGACGCTCATCGACCGGGCGCACGCCAAGGGGATGAAGGTCTTCTTCGACATCATCACCAACCACACCGCGGACGTCATCGACTACACCGAGAAGAAGTACGACTACGTCGACAAGGCGACCTCGCCGTACCAGGACGCGAGCGGGAAGGTGTTCGACGACAAGGCCTTCGCGGGCAAGGACACCTTCCCCGCGATGGACGCCGCGACGTCCTTCCCGTACACGCCGGTCTTCCCGACCGAGGCGGACAAGACCGTCAAGGTCCCGGCCTGGCTCAACGACCCGACGCTCTACCACAACCGCGGCAACAGCACCTTCGCCGGTGAGAGCAGCGAGTACGGCGACTTCTTCGGCCTCGACGACCTGTTCACCGAGAACCACACCGTCGTCAAGGGCATGGAGGACATCTACAACGCCTGGGTCGACTTCGGGGTCGACGGCTTCCGGATCGACACGACGAAGCACGTGAACATGGAGTTCTGGCAGGACTTCATCCCCTCGATCCGCAAGGAGGCCGCGAACGTCGGCAACCCCGACTTCTTCGCCTTCGGCGAGGTCTTCGACGCCGACCCGCGGTTCACGTCCCGGTACTCGACGCAGGGCACGCTCCAGGCGACCCTCGACTTCCCGTTCCAGGCCAAGGCACAGGCGTTCGCCACGGGCAAGGAGACGACCGGGCTGCGGGACGTCTTCGCGGCCGACGACTGGCACATCGACGCCGACGGCAACAACTACGCGGCGCCGACGTTCCTCGGCAACCACGACATGGGCCGGATCGGCAACTTCATCTCCACGGGCGTCCCCGGCATCACCGCCGACGAGACGCTGAAGCGGGACATGCTCGCGAACTCGCTCATGTTCACCAGCCGCGGCCAGCCCGTCGTCTACTACGGCGACGAGCAGGGCTTCGTCGGTGACGGCGGCGACCAGGACGCACGCCAGGACATGTTCCCGAGCAAGGTCGCCACGTACAACGACGACGACCTCATCGGCACCGACGCGACGACCGCGCAGGACAACTTCGACACCAGGCACCCGCTCTACCGCTGGATCTCGGGCCTGGCGAAGCTCCGGGCGCAGCACCCCGCGCTCGCCGACGGCGCGCAGATCCACCGGTACTCCTCGGACGCCGCGGGGGTCTACGCGTTCAGCCGCGTGGACCGGGCGACCGGCCGGGAGTACGTCGTCGCCCTCAACAGCGCGACGACGGCGAGGACGGCGTCCTTCGCGACGTACGGCAAGGGCGGCGCGCAGTTCGACGGTCTCTTCGGTGGCGCCAAGCGGCTCGTCGCCGACCGGGAGGGCCGGGTCACCGTGACCGTCCCGCCGCTCACCGCCCTGGTGTGGAAGGCCGAGGCCGGGCTGCCGCGGCGCGCCGCCGCGCCGTCCGCGACCTGGGTCAGCCCCGCCCCCGGCGGCACGCTGTCGCCGGCCCCCGCCGCGAACCCGGCCGCCGGCCGCGTCGAGCTGCGGGTCGCGGTGCCGGAGAACGCCTTCAGCGAGGTGACCTACGCCTGGCGGGTCGCCGGCACCCAGGACTGGACGAAGCTCGGCACGGACGACAACGCGCCGTACCGGGTCATGCCCGACGCGAGCGGTCTCGCCAAGGGCACGGTCGTCGAGACCCGGGCCGTCGTCCGGGACGCGAGCGGCAACCTCTCGGCGTCGTCCTCGTTCGGCGTCGTCGGCGAGCCGTCCGGTGGGAGCACCGGTGGCGGCGGGCCGATCGACCCGGTCGTGCAGCCGGCCAACGTCAGCGTGCCCGGTGACCACAACAGCGAGATGGGCTGCGCCGCCGACTGGGCGCCGGACTGCGACCAGGCCCAGCTGACCCGCGACCCCAAGGACGACGTCTGGAAGGGGACCTACACGATCCCCGCGGGCGCCTACGCCTACAAGGCCGCGGTGAACAAGTCCTGGGACGAGAACTACGGGGTCGGTGCCGTCCCGAACGGCGGCAACATCTCCTACACGAACCCCGGCACCGTGAGCTTCTACTACGACCACGGCACGCACTGGGTGACGAGCGACGCGCAGGGCCCGATCATCACCGCGCCCGGCTCGTTCCAGTCCGAGCTCGGCTGCCCGGCCGACTGGTCGCCGGACTGCATGCGCTCGTGGCTGCAGGACCCGGACGGCGACGGCACCTTCACCTTCCGGACCGACCGGATCCCGGCCGGCTCCTACGAGATGAAGGCCGCGCACGGCCTCGCGTGGACCGAGAACTACGGTGCCGGCGGGGTGAAGGACGGCGGGAACATCCCGTTCGCCGTCCCGGCCGACGGCACGATCATGACGTTCTCGTACGTGCTGTCGACGCACGTCCTCACCGTCACGGCCTCCAAGGCCGGCTCGGCGGCGGACCTGTCGAAGGCCAAGGCGCACTGGGTCGCCCGTGACCTCGTCGCGTGGCCGGCCGACCAGGTGCCGGACGTCGACCCGGGCACCCTCGGCTGGCGGCTGCACTGGTCGAAGGACGGCGGCCTCGGGCTCGACGCCGAGGCCGTCACCGGCGGCGAGTCCGCGGCGCTCACGTGGGACCCGAAGGGGCTGCCCGCGGCCGTCGTCGCGAAGTACCCGGCGCTCGAGGGGTACCTGGCGCTGCGGCTGCCCGACCGGGTCGCGCGGCAGGCGCCGTCGATCCTCACCGGGCAGGTCGCGGTCGGGCTCTACGACGACCTCGGCGCCCTGCTCGACGCGTCGGGCGTCCAGGTGCCCGGGGTGCTCGACGACCTCTACGCCGGCAGGGCGACCGGTCAGCGGCTCGGCGTGACCTTCGACGGGGCGGGGACGCCGTCCGCGGCCCCCACGTTCCGGCTGTGGGCGCCGACGGCGCAGGCCGCGACGCTCCTCGTCTGGCCCGCGGGCCGGGCGCTGAGCGCGGCACCGGTGCGGGTCCGGCCGGAGCTGTCGGCGGCCTCCGGCGTGTGGACCGCCGAGGGCGGGAAGGGCTGGCGCAACGCGCGGTACCTCTGGGAGGTCACCGTCTGGGCGCCGTCCGCGAAGAAGGTCGTGACGAACCGGGTCACCGACCCGTACTCGACGGGGCTGACGACCGGGTCGACGCACTCGGTCGCCGTCGACCTCGCGGACCCGGCCTTCCGGCCGGGGCCGTGGCGGACGGCGAAGGCACCGGCGCTGAAGCGGTCCGTGGACCAGACGATCTACGAGCTGCACGTGCGGGACTACTCGGTCGACGACGCGACGGTGCCGGCCGCGCACCGCGGCACGTACCTCGCGTTCGCCGACGAGGGCCTGGGCCGCAAGCACCTGCGCGAGCTCGCGAAGTCCGGGCTCACGACGGTGCACCTGCTCCCGACGTTCGACATCGCGACGATCGAGGAGGACCGCGCGAAGCAGGCCGCCCCGGACTGCGACCTGCCGTCGCTGCCCGCCGACTCCGACGCGCAGCAGGCCTGCGTGGGCGCCGTCGCCGGCAAGGACGGCTACAACTGGGGCTACGACCCGTACCACTGGTCGGTGCCCGAGGGCTCGTACGCGACCGACCCGGACGGCGGCGCCCGCGTCGCCGAGTTCCGCACCATGGTCGGCGCGCTGCACTCCGACGGGCTCCACGTCGTCCTCGACCAGGTGTTCAACCACACCGCCGAGGCCGGGCAGGGCGACCGCTCGGTCCTCGACAAGGTCGTGCCCGGCTACTACCACCGGCTCAACCCGAAGACCGGTGCGGTGGAGACCTCGACCTGCTGCCAGAACGTCGCGACCGAGCACGCCCTCGCGCAGAAGATGATGGTGGACTCCGTCGTCCGCTGGGCGCGGGACTACAAGGTCGACGGCTTCCGGTTCGACCTCATGGGTCACGCGTCGAAGGCGAACATGCTCGCCGTCCGCTCCGCGCTCGACGCCCTGACGCCGGCGAAGGACGGCGTCGACGGGCGGAAGGTCTACGTCTACGGCGAGGGCTGGAACTTCGGCGAGGTCGCGAACGACGCGCTCTTCGTCCAGGCCCGGCAGGGCAACCTCGGCGGGACCGGGATCGGGACCTTCTCCGACCGGCTGCGGGACGGCGTCCGCGGCGGCGGGCCCTTCGACGAGGACCCGCGCAAGCAGGGCTTCGGCTCGGGGCTGTTCACCGACCCGAACGCCTCGCCGGCGAACGGCACCGCCGACGAGCAGAAGGCGACGCTCCTGCACGACCAGGACCTCGTGAAGCTCGGGATGGCCGGCAACCTGCGGGCGTTCACCTTCACCGACGCGACCGGGAAGACCGTGCGCGGCGACCAGGTGGACTACAACGGCTCGCCGGCCGGGTACGCCGACCAGCCCGACGAGGTCGTCACGTACGTCGACGCGCACGACAACGAGACCCTCTGGGACGCGCTGACGTACAAGCTGCCGCCCGCGACGCCGATGGCCGACCGGGTGCGGATGAACACCGTGTCCATGGCGACCGTCGCGCTCGCCCAGACCCCGGCGTTCTTCCACGCGGGCTCGGACCTGCTCCGGAGCAAGTCGCTCGACCGGAACTCGTACGACTCGGGCGACTGGTTCAACCACCTCGGCTGGCCGGGCGGCGCGTCCGTCGACAACGGCTTCGGCCGCGGGCTGCCGCCCAAGGCGGACAACGAGTCGAAGTGGCCGTACGCGAAGCCGCTGCTCGGTGACCCGGCGCTGAAGCCGTCGGCGGCCGACGTCGCGACGGCGACGGCGGGTGCGCAGGACCTCCTGCGGCTGCGGTTCTCGAGCCCGCTGTTCCGGCTCGGGTCGGCGGACGAGATCACGAAGCGGGTGAGTTTCCCGCTCGGCGGCCCGGACCAGACCCCCGGCGTCGTCGTCATGCGGATCTCCGACACCGTGGGGACGGACCTCGACCCCACGGCGAAGAGCCTGCTCGTCGTCCTCAACGCCTCCCCGAAGGCGACGACCCAGACCGTGACCGACCTCGTGGGGGCGTCGCTGGCCCTCTCGCCGGTCCAGACGGCCGGGGCCGACCCGGTGGTCCGGACGACGTCCTGGGACGCCGCCGAGGGCGCGGTGACGGTGCCGGCCCGCACCGTCGCCGTCCTCGTCGAGCAGCAGTGACGGCGGCGGCGGGCAGGGTCCCGGCCGGAATGGTCAGGAGCACTGCAGTTCATCGGCGAGAATAGGTGCCGAACGGGTGCCGGGGTGCCGTCGGAGGGCGCGTTTTGACCCCCCGTCGGCGCCCCGGTAACCTCATAGGTCGTTGTGCTCCTGCGTGGACGCCCGCACTCGCGGTGCCGCCCGCTCGAGGGCCCTCGACCCGGCCACATGAACCCGGCAGGCCCCGTGAGAACGGGGTCCGCAGGCCTGTGACCGGCTCGTGAATGTCATCCGGATGAGGACGAAGGCTACGACTGTGCGCACGTACACCCCCAAGGCCGCCGACGTCGAGCGGCGCTGGCACGTCATCGACGCGACCGACGTCGTGCTCGGCCGTCTCGCCTCGCAGGTCGCGATCCTGCTGCGTGGCAAGCACAAGCCGACCTTCGCCGCTCACCTCGACACCGGTGACTTCGTCGTGATCATCAACGCGGACAAGGTCGCCCTGACGGGCAACAAGCGCGAGCAGAAGAAGGCGTACCGCCACTCGGGCTACCCGGGCGGCCTGCGGGCCACCGGCTACACCGAGCTGCTCGAGAAGAACCCGGAGCGCGCCGTCGAGAAGGCCGTCCGCGGCATGATCCCGAAGAACACCCTGGGTCGCGCTCAGCTGAGCAAGCTCAAGGTCTACCGCGGTTCCGAGCACCCCCACCAGGCGCAGAAGCCGCAGCCGTACGAGATCTCGCAGGTCGCGCAGTAAGCCACGCGCCCCGCACGTCGAACCACCGAATCAAGGAGAACCGTGGCTGAGACCACTGCCGAGATCGAGGACGTCGTCCTCGACGGCGAGGACGCACCGAGCAGCTACACCACCTCGACGCCGCAGACCCGTGGCGGCGGCTCGAGCATCACGGCCCCTGGCGCCGCCACCGGCCGCCGCAAGGAGGCCATCGCGCGCGTCCGCCTCGTGCCGGGCAGCGGGCAGTGGAAGATCAACGGGCGCACGCTCGAGGACTACTTCCCGAACAAGGTCCACCAGCAGCTCGTCAACGACCCCTTCAAGGTCACCGAGACCGAGGGTCGCTTCGACGTCATCGCGCGGATCCACGGCGGCGGCTCGTCCGGCCAGGCCGGCGCGCTGCGTCTCGGCGTGGCCCGTGCCCTCAACGGCATCGACCTCGAGGCGAACCGCCCGACGCTGAAGAAGTCCGGGTTCCTCACCCGCGACGCGCGGGTCAAGGAGCGCAAGAAGGCCGGTCTCAAGAAGGCCCGCAAGGCGCCTCAGTACAGCAAGCGCTGACCTGCGGCCACCCGCCGACGGTCCACGTGCGGCCCCGGAACGCCTCGTGCGGTCCGGGGCCGTCGTGCGTCCGCGTGCCGGGTGAACGACGGTGCGCCCGCGCCTGAACAGCGGACGGCCCTGCACGATGTGATGATCTGTACGACTCTGTCCGGATACGCAGCGCGATCCGGATCCGTAGTGTGTGCTGACCGGACGCGATGCTGCCCGTGGCAGCCGTGCCGATGGCGGCAGTGACAGGAGGACCGGCGTGGGACGACTCTTCGGGACCGACGGCGTCCGCGGGACGGCGAACCGTGACGTGACGGCCGAGCTCGCGCTCGACCTCGCCGTGGCGGCCGCGCACGTGCTCGCCGAGGTCGGGGAGTTCGCCGGGCACCGCCCGCGCGCCGTCGTCGGCCGCGACCCGCGCGCCTCCGGGGAGTTCCTCGCCGCCGCGACCGTCGCCGGGCTCGCCAGCGCGGGCGTCGACGTCGACGACGCGGGCGTGCTGCCGACCCCGGCCGTCGCCGGCCTCGTCGCGGACACCGGGGCCGACCTGGGCGTCGTCCTGTCGGCGTCGCACAACGCCATGCCGGACAACGGCATCAAGTTCTTCGCCCGGGGCGGGCACAAGCTGCCCGACGACGTCGAGGACGCCATCGAGAAGCGGCTCGGCGAGACCTGGGAGCGCCCCGTCGGCGCCGCCGTCGGCCGGGTCCGGGCGTTCCCGGACGCCGCGGACCGCTACGTCGAGCGGCTGCTCGCGACGCTGCCGAACCGGCTCGACGGGCTGCGCGTCGTCGTCGACTGCGCCCACGGGGCCGCGAGCGCCGTCGGCCCGCGGGCGCTGCGCGCGGCGGGTGCGCACGTCGTCGTCATCGGGGCCGAGCCCGACGGGCTCAACATCAACGACGGCTACGGCTCGACGCACCTCGACAAGCTCCGCGACGCCGTCGTCACGCACGACGCGCAGGCCGGCATCGCGTTCGACGGGGACGCCGACCGCTGCCTCGCGATCGACCACCTCGGCCGCGAGGTCGACGGCGACCAGATCATGGCCGTCCTCGCGCTCGCGTTCCGGGAGCGCGGCGCGCTCGCCGACGACACGCTCGTGACGACGGTCATGAGCAACCTCGGGCTGCTGCGCGCCATGGAGGCGGAGGGCGTCAAGACGATCCAGACCGGCGTCGGGGACCGCTACGTCCTCGAGGAGATGCGCCGCGGCGGGTACACCCTCGGCGGGGAGCAGTCCGGGCACGTCGTCATGCTCGAGCACTCGACGACCGGCGACGGCCTGCTCACCGGGCTGCACCTGCTCGCCCGGATGGCCCAGACCGGCCGCACGCTCGCCGACCTCGCCGGCGTCATGCAGCGCTTCCCGCAGGTGCTCGTCAACGTCAAGGGCGTCGACAAGGCCCGCGCCGCGACCGACGAGGGCGTCGTCGCCGCCGTCGCCGCGGCCGAGGCCCGGCTCGGCGCGAGCGGCCGCGTGCTGCTGCGCCCGTCGGGCACCGAACCGCTCGTCCGCGTCATGGTCGAGGCCGCCGAGGGCGACCAGGCCCGCTCCGTCGCCGACTCGCTCGCCGTCGTCGTCAGGGAGCGGCTCGCGCTGTAGCCGGCTGCGGGCGTGCCGCCGTCCGCCGGGTCAGTGCCCGCTGGACGGCGAGCAGCAGCGTCCCCGCGGCCGTGAGCCCGACGAGGTTCACCGCGAGCTGGAGCGCCGAGCCGCCGATCTCCTCGGGCACCCAGAGCGCGACCGCGAGCGCGAGGTTGCCCGCGGCGGGCACGGTCGTCACCGAGATGAAGACGCCGACGAGGGCGTTCGAGCGGCCCGCTGTCAGGGACAGGACGCCGGCGAACCCCGCGAGGAGCGCGACGACGACCGACCACTCGTCGGGCCGCCAGATGAAGGCCGTGAGCGGCCTGGGGGCGGCGAGGTCGGCGGGCTCGACCCAGCCGGCCGCCCGGACGACGAGCGCGGCGACCGCGGTGACGGCGATCGCGGCGGCGAACCCGAGGCCGAGGAGCGAGAGCGCGTCCCGGACGAGGCGGGCGCGGCGCATGACGATCCCGTACGCGAGGGCGACGACCGGCCCGAACTCCGGGCCGACGACCATCGCGCCGACGACGAGCACCGGGGAGTCGGTGACGACGGCCACCGAGGCGATCATCGTCGCGAGGCAGAGGAAGGCGTAGAACGACCAGGAGGAGCGGGCGTCGGCCTCGGCGCGCTCGGCGACGAGGTCCCAGACGATGCCGTCGTCCGGGGAGCCGGGCGCCGCGGCCTCGGCCGCGACCGCGTGCACCGACGGGGCGGCGTCCACCGTCTCCATCGCGACCGCGCCGCGGTCGTCGAGGCCGAGGTCGCGCAGGTGCTCCAGGACGTCCGTCACCGCCTCCCGGGCGACGTCGACGAGCACGAGGTCGCCGTCCGGCTGCACACCGGCGTCCGGGATGACGACGACATGGGTCACCCGCGGGTCGGCCCGCAGGAAGGCGACGACGGCGGCCCGGACGGCGCGGGGCACGATGAGCCTGAGGTGGATCACGGCCCTATCGAACCAGGCGTCAGAGCTTGCGCAGGCGGATCCGGCCGACGGCGTGGTCCGCCCCCTTGCGGAGCACGAGGGTGGCCCGGCCACGGGTCGGCAGGACGTTCTCGACGAGGTTGCGCTCGTTGATGTCGTGCCAGATCTGCTCGGCGCGGGCCACGGCCTGCTCGTCGGTGAGGGCCGCGTAGCGGTGGAAGTAGGACTCCGGGCGGCTGAACGCGGTCTGCCGCAGCCGCAGGAAGCGCTCGACGTACCAGCGCCGGACGTCCTCGGTCTTCGCGTCGACGTAGATGGAGAAGTCGAAGAAGTCGCTGATCGCGACGCCCTGGCGGCCGTCGGCGCGCGGCCGGGCGGGCTGCAGGACGTTGAGTCCCTCGACGATGAGGACGTCGGGGGAGCGGACGACGACCTCCTCGCCCGGGACGATGTCGTACGTGAGGTGGCTGTAGACCGGTGCCCTGACCTCGGGCATCCCGGACTTCACGTCGGTGACGAACCGGAGCAGCCGGCGCCGGTCGTAGGACTCCGGGAAGCCCTTGCGCTGCATGATCCCGCGCCGGGTCAGCTCGTCGTTCGGCAGCAGGAAGCCGTCCGTCGTCACGAGCTCGACGCGCGGCGTGCCCGGCCAGCGGGCGAGCAGCTCGCGCAGGATGCGGGCCGTCGTCGACTTGCCGACGGCGACCGAGCCGGCGACGCCGATGACGAACGGGGTGCGCTCGGGGGACTCCCCGAGGAAGGTCCGCGTCGCGGCGTGCAGGGCCTCGTTGCCCGCGACGTAGAGCGTGAGCAGCCGGGACAGCGGCAGGAAGACCTCCTCGACCTCCGCGAGGTCGATCCGGTCGCCGAGGCCTCGCAGGTCGCGCAGGTCCTGCTCGGTGAGGGTCAGCGGTGTCGAGGACCGCAGCTTCGACCAGGCCCGGCGGTCCAGCTCGACGAAGGGCGACCCGACGAGGCGGGCCGCGTGGTGCGCGCTGTGGCCCTCGCCGCGCGGGTCGCCGCGGCGGCGCCCGGGCGGGACGTCTCCGGAGGGCATCGTCGCGCTCGGCACCGTCGCATTGTGCCCGCCCCGTGCACCGGCCCGTCACCCGCGGGTGTCGTCCCGGTCACATCCGGACGGCGTTCGCGACCGCCGTCCGCAGCACGCCGGCCTCGTCGAGGGTGTCCGTGGAGGAGGCGAGCAGCCCCGCGCAGGCCATCGCGCCCAGCGCGCCGAGCACCCGCCGGGCGGCCGGGACGACGCGCGAGGCGCCGGGTGCCGGCCTCAGGTGGAACGTCGTCGTCGTCATGCCTCCAGCGTGCGCCGCCGCGGCCGTGAGGGCATCCGCCCGTGGCTGTGGATCGGCTGTGGACGCCGTCCGACCGTGGGGTGACGGCCCCACAGCGGGATCCCTCCCGCGGGCTACGCTGGCCGCCATGTGCGGAATCGTGGGGTACGCGGGCACGCCCGCCGCCGGGCTCGACGCCCTCGAGGTGGTCCTCGAAGGGCTCCGGCGGCTCGAGTACCGGGGGTACGACTCGGCCGGGGTTGCGCTGCAGTCCGACGGCGGCATCGTCATGGTCAAGCGCTCCGGCAAGCTCGCCCGGCTCGAGGAGGCGCTCGCCGAGCACCGCCCCCCGGTGACGACGACGGGCATCGGCCACACCCGCTGGGCGACGCACGGCGGGCCGACCGACGAGAACGCCCACCCGCACCTCGGCGGTTCGGGCCGGGTCGCGGTGATCCACAACGGGATCATCGAGAACTTCGCCGGACTCAAGGCCGCGCTCACCGCCGAGGGCGTCGAGTTCGCGAGCCAGACCGACACCGAGGTCGCCGCCCACCTGCTCGCCGCCGCCTACGACCGCACCGGCGACCTCACGGCCGCGATGCAGGACGTCGCCTGCCGGCTCGAGGGCGCCTTCACCCTGCTCGCCGTCGCCGCGGACGCCCCCGGCGTCGTCGTCGGCGCGCGCCGCAACTCCCCGCTCGTCGTCGGGGTCGGCGAGGGCGCCAACTACCTCGGCTCCGACGTCGCCGCGTTCATCGGGCACACCCGGGAGGCGATCGAGCTCGGCCAGGACGAGATCGTCACGATCACCGCGGACTCGGTGGCGATCACCGACTTCGCCGGCAACCCGGTGCAGGGGCGCCGGTTCAGCGTCGACTGGGACGCCGCCGCCGCCGAGAAGGCCGGCTACCCGTCGTTCATGGCCAAGGAGATCAACGAGCAGCCGCACGCGGTCGCCGACACCCTCCTCGGCCGCACCGACGCCGCGGGCCGGCTCACCCTCGACGAGCTCCACATCGACGAGGTCGTGCTGCGGCGCATCGACAAGATCGTCGTCGTCGCCTGCGGGACGGCCGCCTACGCCGGGCAGGTCGCGAAGTACGCGATCGAGCACTGGTGCCGGATCCCCGTCGAGGTCGAGCTCGCGCACGAGTTCCGCTACCGCGACCCGGTCGTCAACGAGAAGACCCTCGTCGTCGCGATCTCGCAGTCCGGCGAGACGATGGACACGATCATGGCCGTCCGGCACGCGCGCGAGCAGGGCGCCCGGGTCATCGCGGTCTGCAACACCCGCGGCTCGACGATCCCGCGCGAGTCCGACGCCGCGCTCTACACCCACGCCGGGCCGGAGATCGCGGTCGCCTCGACGAAGGCGTTCCTCGCCCAGATCACCGCCTGCTACCTGCTCGGGCTCTACCTCGCCCAGCTGCGCGGCAACAAGTTCGCCGACGAGATCGGCGAGATCCTCGGCCAGCTCAAGGCCATGCCCGACAAGATCGCCAAGGTTCTCGACAACCTCGACCAGGTGCGCCAGATGGCGCGCTGGATGGCGGACACCCGGTCGGTGCTCTTCCTCGGCCGGCACGTCGGCTACCCGGTCGCGATGGAGGGTGCGCTCAAGCTCAAGGAGCTCGCGTACATCCACGCCGAGGGCTTCGCGGCCGGTGAGCTCAAGCACGGCCCGATCGCGCTCATCGAGGCCGGGCAGCCGGTCTTCGTCATCGTGCCGTCGCCGCGCGGGCGGGACTCGCTGCACAGCAAGGTCGTCTCGAACATCCAGGAGATCAACGCCCGGGGGGCGCGCACGATCGTCATCGCCGAGGAGGGCGACGACGAGGTGCTCCAGTTCGCCTCCGAGGTGATCCGGGTGCCGCAGACGCCGACGCTGCTCGCGCCGCTCGTCACCGTCGTCCCGCTGCAGGTCTTCGCGTGCGAGCTCGCGACGGCCAAGGGCCTCGACGTCGACCAGCCGCGCAACCTCGCGAAGTCCGTCACGGTCGAGTGACGGCATACGGGTGAGCACGTGATCGTCGGCGTCGGCATCGACGTCGTGGACGTCGCCCGCTTCGGCCAGGAGCTCGAGCGCACGCCCCGGCTGCGCGAGCGGCTCTTCACGCCCGCCGAGCGCGGGCTGCCGCTGGCCAGCCTCGCGGCCCGGTTCGCGGCCAAGGAGGCGATCGCGAAGTCGCTCGGCGCCCCGCCCGGGATGAGCTGGCTCGACGCCTGGGTCGTCAAGGACCCGCACGGGGCGCCCGCGATGGAGGTGACCGGCACGGTCGCCGCCCGCGCGCAGGTGCTCGGGGTGACCCGGTTCCACGTGTCGATGTCGCACGACGCGGGCATCGCGAGCGCGGTCGTCGTCGCGGAGCGGGACGGCTGACGTGCTGCGGGCGTGGCGGGTCGCGGACGTCCGGGCGGCCGAGGCGGTGCGGCTGGACCAGGTGCCGGACGGCGCGCTCATGCAGCGGGCCGCGGCGGGGCTCGCCGCGGTCTGCGCCGGGGTGCTCCGGGACGCCGCGGGCGGGGTGAGCGGACGCCGGGTCGCGCTGCTCGTCGGCGCCGGCAACAACGGCGGCGACGCGCTGTGGGCGGGGGAGCGGCTCGCCCGGCGCGGGGCGCGGGTCGACGCCGTGCTCTGCGCCGAGGCCGTCCACGCCGAGGGGCTCGCGGCGCTGCGGGCCGCCGGCGGCACCGCGGTCGACGCGCGCGACCCCGCGACCCGGGCGGCCGCCGTCCGGCTGCTCGACCGGGCGCACCTCGTCGTCGACGGCCTCGTCGGGCTCGGCGGTTCGCCGGGCCTGCGGGAGCCGGCCGCCGGGCTCGTCGCCGGTCTGCGCCCGGTCGCGGACGGCGGCCCGGCCGTCGTCGCGGTCGACCTGCCGAGCGGCGTCGACCCGGACGGCGGCGGGACCCCCGCCCCGCACGTGCGCGCCGACGTCACGGTGACCTTCGGCGCCGCCAAGCCGTGCCTGCTCCTGCCGCCGGCGTCCCGGGCGGCGGGGCGGGTCGTCGAGGTCGACATCGGGCTCGGCCCGCTGCTGCCGCCGTCCGCGGCCGTCGAACGGCTCCACGGTGCGGACGCCGCGGCGCTCTGGCCGGTGCCCGGCGCCGGGACGGACAAGTACCGCCGCGGCGTCGTCGGCGTCGTCGCCGGGTCCGCCGCCTACACCGGTGCGGCGGTGCTCGCCGTCGCCGGGGCGCTGCGGGCCGGCGCGGGGATGGTCCGCTACGTCGGGCCCGAGCACGCCGCCGAGCACGTCCGGCTGCACCACCCGGAGGCCGTCGTCGGCGAGGGCCGGGTGCAGGCCTGGGTGCTCGGCCCGGGGGTGGACGCCGACGCGGGCGACGGCCAGCGGGCCGCCGCCGAGCTGGCCCTGGGATCGGGCGAGCCGTGCGTCGTCGACGCCGGTGCGCTCGCGCTCGTGCCCGCGATGCCCGGCGCCCTCGGGCCGCACGTGCTGCTCACCCCGCACGCCGGCGAGCTCGCCCGGCTGCTCGGAGCCCTCGGTGAGCCCGTGCCGAGCCGGGAGGACGTCGAGCAGCGGGCGGCCGCCCACGTCGTCCGGGCCGCCGCGCTGACCGGCGCGACGGTCCTGCTCAAGGGTTCGACGACCCTCGTAGCGACCCCGGAGGGCCGGCTGCGCAGCCAGGCCGACGCCCCGGGCTGGCTCGCGACGGCCGGCGCGGGCGACGTCCTCGCCGGGATCGCCGGGACCCTGCTCGCCGCCGGCCTCGACGCGTTCGACGCCGGCCCGGTCGCCGCCCTGGTCCACGGCCGGGCCGCCGCGCGCGCGGGCGGAGGGGGCCCGGTCACCGCCGGTGCGGTCGCCGAGGCGGTTCCCGCGACGGTCGCGGCGCTGCTCGACCGGTGAGGCCGGTCGCACCGGGGACGCCTGGCCCGTCGGGTGTCGGCTCCCGGTGAGAGACTGATCGGCGATGACGAGCACGCCTCTCGCGCCCGCCGCCGCGGCCACGGTCCCTGCGACCGGTCCCGGCGGGGCCTTCGCGACCGCCGACCCCGCCGACCTGCTGCCGGCGGGGATGCCCGCGTGCGCGGTCGTCGACCTCGACGCGATCGCCGCGAACGTCGCCGCGCTCGACGTCCGGGCGGGTGCCGCCGGGGTGATGGCGGTCGTCAAGGCCGACGCCTACGGCCACGGCCTCGTGCCCGCGGCCCGGGCCGCGGTCGCCGGCGGGGCCGCCTGGCTCGGGGTCGCCCAGCTCTCCGAGGGGCTCGCGCTGCGCGCGGCCGGGGTGACGGCACCGCTGCTCGCCTGGCTCACCGTGCCCGGGGACGCCTTCGCGGACGCCGTCCGGGCCGGCATCGACATCGGCGTCACCGCGGCCTGGGTGCTCGACGAGGTCGTCGCCGCCGCCCGTGCGACCGGCACGACGGCCCGGGTCCACCTCAAGGTCGACACCGGGCTGTCCCGCAACGGCGTCACCCCCGCCGACCTTCCCGACCTGCTCGACGCCGTGCTCCGCGCCGAGGCCGAGGGCGCCGTCCGGCTCGTCGGGCTCATGAGCCACTACGCCTGGGCCGACGCCCCCGAGCACCCGACGGTGCGCGCCCAGACCGAGATCTTCACCGACGCCGTCGCGCTCGCCGAGCGCCGCGGTGCCCGGCTCGAGGTGCGCCACCTCGCGAACTCCGCGGCGACCGTGACGAACCCGCAGGCCGCGTTCGACCTCGTGCGGCCGGGGGTGGCCGTCTACGGGCTGTCGCCGGTGCCCGACCTGGCCTCGCCCGCCGACCTCGGGCTGCGCCCCGCGATGGCCCTGCTCGGCCGGGTCGCGCTCGTCAAGGCGGTGCCGGCCGGCTCGGGGGTCTCCTACGGCCACGAGTACACGACGGACGCCGACACGACCGTCGCGCTCGTCCCGCTCGGGTACGCGGACGGCGTCCCGCGGCACGCCGGGTCCCGCGGGCCCGTGCTCCTGCGCGGCACCCGGCAGACGATCGCCGGCCGCGTCTGCATGGACCAGGTCGTCCTCGACCTGCACGACGCCGCGAACTCCGCGGGCGTCGCGCCCGGCGACGTCGCGGTGCTCTTCGGGGACCCCGCGCTCGGCGCCGCCCCGGGCGGCCCGGCCGCGCCGACCGCCCAGGACTGGGCGGACGCCGCGGGCACGATCTCGTACGAGATCATCACCCGGCTCGGGCCACGGGTGCCGAAGGTCCACATCGGCACCGCCGGCACGGTGGGGCCCGGCACGGCGGGAGCGCCGTCCTGATGGCCGAGGAGCCGCGGGCGGCCCGGGTCGGCCTGCTGTCGCTCGGGGTGGGCCTGGCCGCCGCCGGGGTCGGGGCCGCGCTGGGGCTGGCCGCCGAGCGGGTCGCCGTCGGCCGGCCGCTGCTGCCGCGCCGCGAGGACGACGACACCGAGGACTACGGCGGGCTGCACCACGGGGCCCGCGTCGTCCGGGCGAACGACGGGACAGCCCTGCACGTCGAGGTCGACGAGGTCGACGACTTCCGCCGTCCGGCCGCCGCCGACGACACCTCGCCGGCCGCCGCCAAGGCCGCCCGCCGGGGGCGGGACGACCGCACCGCCGCCGACGCGACCGGCCCGGGCGGCGGCGAGCCGCTCACCGTCGTGCTCAGCCACGGCTACGCTCTCTCGCTCGACTCCTGGCACTTCCAGCGCAAGGCGCTGCGCGGCCTGCACCGGCTCGTCCTGTGGGACCAGCGCGGCCACGGCCGCTCCGGCAGCGGTCCGGAGGGCTCCGCGACGATCGACCAGGTCGGGCGCGACCTCGAGGCGGTGCTCGAGGCGGTCGCGCCGACCGGGCCGCTCGTCCTCGTCGGGCACTCGATGGGCGGCATGACCGTCATGAGCCTCGCCGAGAAGCGGCCCGACCTCTTCCGCGACCGGGTGCTCGGCGTCGCCCTCGTCTCGACGAGCGCGGGCGGGCTCGGCGCGGTCGACTTCGGGCTGCCCGGCTTCGGCCGGCTCGTCCAGCGGGTCGCCCCCGGTGCGATCAAGACCCTGACCCGGACGCCGCGGCTCGTCGAGCGCGGCCGCCGGCTCGGCAGCGACCTCGAGGCCGTGCTCGTGCGGCGCTACTCCTACGCCTCACCGGTGAGCGACGCGCTCGTCCGGTTCACCGCGCACATGATCGCCTCGACCCGGCTCGAGGTCATCAGCGACTACCTGCCGACGTTCTCCACCCACGACAAGCGGACGGCGCTCGCGACCCTCGACGGGCTCGAGGTGCTCGTCATCGTCGGCGACTCCGACCTGCTCACACCCGCCGAGCACAGCGAGGAGATCGTGCGCCACGTCCCCGGCGCCGAGCACGTCGTCGTCAAGGACTCCGGCCACCTGCTCATGCTCGAGCACCCGCAGATCGTCAACGGGCACCTCGCCGAGCTCGTCGACCGGGCGCTGCGGGCGCACGCCGGGCTGCCCGGAAGGCGGTACGGTACGCGGGCGCGTCGCACGGTCATGCCGTTGCGCCGACGCCGCAGACGGCGGGACGCCGGGGGGCTCTCCGCGTGACCCGAGAGCCGACACCCGGGCAGGACGCGACGGCGCGTCCGCCCGGCGAGCAGTCCGTGACGCACGAGGGAGAAGCAGTGAGCGGCGCCCACCGGGCCGATACGTCCACCCGTGAGGAGACGGCCGTCGGCTCCTCCCGCGCCGAGGTGCCCTCCGCGGAGACGATGCGCGACCTGGGCCGCGCGCTCGCCGAGCTGCTGCGCCCGGGCGACCTCGTCGTCCTCTCCGGCGATCTCGGGGCGGGCAAGACGACGCTCACCCAGGGGATCGGCCGGGGGCTCAAGGTCCGCGGCGACGTCACGAGCCCGACGTTCGTCATCGCGCGCGTGCACCCCTCCCTCGTCGACGGCCCGTCGCTCGTGCACGTCGACGCCTACCGGCTCGCCTCGCTCGAGGAGGTCGACGACCTCGACCTCGACGCGACGCTCGGGGAGTCGGTCACCGTCGTCGAGTGGGGCGAGGGTCTCGTCGAGGAGCTCGCCGCCGACCGGCTCGAGGTGCGCCTGCTGCGCCGGCGCGGGGACGAGGCGGGCGGCCTCGCCGACGCCGACCCCGACCTCGCCGCCGACCGGGCGCCGTCCGACGGGGACGAGCCGCGGCTCGTCGAGATCGTCGGCCACGGCAGCCGCTGGCGCGACGTCGTCCTCCCGGCGGGCTGACCGCCCGTGCTCGTCCTCGCGCTCGACACGTCCGGCGCCGCGGTGACGGCGGCGGTGCACGACGGCACGGCCGTCCGGGCCGAGCGCTCCGAGCCCGGGGCCCGCGGGCACGCCGAGCACCTCGCCCCTCTCGTCGAGGCGGTGCTCGCCGACGCGGACGCCGACCGGCGTGACCTGACGACCGTCGCGGTCGGCGTCGGCCCCGGCCCGTTCACCGGCCTGCGGGTCGGGCTCGTCACCGCGCGGGTGCTCGGGCACGCGCTCGGCATCGACGTCGTCGGCGTCTGCTCGCTCGACGCGCTCGCGTTCGAGGCCGCGATGCTCGGCGACACGGAGGGCGGTCTGCTCGCCGTCACCGACGCCCGGCGGCGCGAGGTGCACTGGGCGGCCTACGACACGCAGCGCATCGACCGCGGGGCGGGGGCGCACACCTGGCAGGTCGTCCGGCTCGACGGGCCGCACGTCGGCCCCGCGACCGCCGTCGAGGTCGCCGGCCGCCGGGTCGTCGGTCGCGGTGCGGCGCTCTACCCCGACGCCCTGCCGGGCGGCACCGGGCCGCTCGACGTCGCGGCGGGTGCGCTCGCGACGCTCGCCGTCCGAGGGCTCGCGGCCGACGCCGACCCGGCCGACCGCGCCGTGCTCGTCGCTCCGGAGCCGCTCTACCTGCGCCGGCCGGACGCGGTCGCCCCCGGCGTCCGCAAGCGCGTGCTGCCGGCGGGCGGACGATGAGCGAGGACGTCCGGCTGCGGCCGATGCGCTGGTGGGACGTCGCCGACGTGCACGCCCTCGAGCAGACCCTCTTCGGCGCCACGGCCTGGACCGCCGAGGCGTTCTGGTCCGAGCTCGCGCACCCGGACACCCGGACGTACCTCGTCGCCGAGGGGTCGGACGGGGCTCTGCTCGGCTACGCGGGGGTCATGACCGTCTCGGCGGACGCCGACGTCCAGACCATCGCCGTCGCACCCGCCGCACAGGGCCGCGGACTCGGCGGCACGCTGCTCGAGGCGCTCGTCGAGCGGGCCCGCGAGGCCGGGGCGACGTCCCTGCTCCTCGAGGTCCGGGCCGACAACGCGCCGGCGATCGCGCTCTACGAGCGGCACGGTTTCGACCGGATCGCCGTCCGCCGCCGCTACTACCAGCCCGGCGACATCGACGCCTGGGTCATGCGGCTGCGGCCGCTGCTGCCGCTCGTCTGACGCGGCGTCGCCGGGCGGTCCGCCGTCCGGGTGAACGAGTGGCCCTCGTGGGTGACCCTGCGTGCGCAGCCGGGTGACCGGCACCCGCATCCGGGCTCCCGGGCGGCCGGGCCGGGCACGCTGGGTGAACGCGGCCGTCGTCCCGGTCGCGACCGGAGGGATGACCATGCCGCGCCCGTGGGGGAGCGAACCGTACGACGTGCCGCTGGCGGCCGCGCCGGGCACCCAGGCCTGGGCGCCGCCCGCCGGTCGGCCCGCCGAGGTGCCGCTGCCGCCCGGGCAGACGTTCGAGCCGACGGCGCAGCCGCTGCCCGGCCCGCAGTTCGGCGGACCTGCGCCGTTCGTCTGGGCCGCCCCCGTGCCGCCGCGGGCGGCGCTCGCCGGGCTGGCGCCGTACGCGGCGTACGAGCCGGTCGCGCGCTCGGTCGTCCCGGGGGCGCCGGTCGCGGTGCCCGGCCACCTCGTGGCGGCCTTCGCACGCGCCCACCCGGTGCCGCGGCTGGCCGGCCCGGCCCGCTGGGCGGCGCTCGGGTCGCTCGGGCTCGTCGTCCTCCACGGCCTGCTGCTCGGTCTCGACGCGGTCGTCCGCGGCCGGTACTCGTGGACCGGCGCGACCCCGGGCGCCTGGTCGTACGCCGCGGCGCTGGGCCTGCTGCTCCTGTTCGCGCTGCTCATGCCGGCGGTCTGGGTGGCGACCTCGCTGTGGCTGCACCGCGCCCTCGCGGCGGCGCGCACCGTCGACGTCTCGGCGGTGCCGTACCCGGTGTGGCTGGCCTGGGGCACCTGGGTGCTGCCGATCGTCTCGATCGTCCTGCCGCCCGGCCTCGTCAAGGACGTCTGGGCGGTCGGGGCGCGCGGCCGGGCCCGGTACATGCAGCCGAAGGTGCGCGCCTGGTGGACCCTCGTCCTCGTCGCCGCCGTGCTGCGGACGGCGACCGGGGCCGTCGGGACGCTCGGCCCGGGGCTCGGCTGGTGGTGGGCCGGGCTCGCCCTCGCCTCGTTCGTCGTCCTCTGCTACGCGCTGCGGGCCTGGTTCGGGGTGCTCGAGGGCCTCACCCGGGCCTGGGAGCGGCCGCGCGACGAGTGGACGCCGGACCGGCCGGTCGAGGCCGCCCGGATCGGGGTGTACACGGGGCCGGGCCGACCGGCATGATCCGCTGACCGTCGACCGGGTCGGCGGGTCCCCCGGGAGGTCGCATGAGCCAGGAACCGCCGCAGTGGGCCGCGCCGTGGGGCGAGCCGGGGGGCGCGCCCGCCGGTGAGCCCGGCCGGCCCGAGGCTCCGCCGCCGGGGGCCGCGACAGCGGGAGCGCCGTCCGGTGCGCCCGTCGACCCGCCGCCGGGGCCGGAAAGCGGCTTCCTGCCGCGGCCGGTGAACGGGCTCGCCGCCGCCCTGCTCGCGGTGTCCGGGCTCTACGGGCTCACCGTGTGGGCGGCCGCGATCGTGGCCTTCGCGGCCCAGGCCGAGTTCGAGGACGGGGCCCTCGGCGCCGCGACCGTGGCGATCGGTGCCGTCACGCTCGTGCAGACCCTCGCCCAGCTGGTGGCGTACGGGTTCGCGTCGATGTGGCTCATGCGGGTCTACCAGACCGCGTCCGCCGTGGCGCCCCGCCTCATGCGGCGCAGCATCGCGTGGACCTGGCTGGCCTGGTGGGTCCCGTTCGTGAGCCTGTGGTTCCCCAAGCAGATCGTCGACGACGTGTGGCGGGTCGCCGCCTCGCAGCCCGGGCGCTCCCCGGTGCGTGCCACCGGGGGTTGGTGGTTCTGGTGGATCGCGGCGTCGGTGACCTCCTCGCTCACGTCGTTCGCGAGCCGTTCCTCGTCCGGGACGACCTCCGAGGTGTCCGGGTTCGCGCCCGGGTGGCGGGTGTTCGCGGCGCTGTTCCTCACCGGCGCGTTCGTCATGTGGGTGCGCGTCGTCCGCGGGGTCTCCGCGGCGCACGACGCCGGCCCGTGGACCCCGTACTTCCGGGCGCTCCCCGCACCGGTGTCGCGTGCCGACGGGGTGTCGGGCTCCCAGGGCCGATGAGGTGCCGGGGACGGCGCACTAGCCTTCAGGAGTGACCGCCCGTACCGACCGCCCGCTCGTCCTCGGCATCGAGACCTCGTGCGACGAGACCGGCGTCGGGATCGTCCGCGGCGGTGACCTCCTCGTCGACGCGGTCGCGACGTCCGTCGACGAGCACGCCCGGTTCGGCGGGGTCGTCCCCGAGGTCGCGAGCCGGGCCCACCTCGAGGCGATGGTGCCGACCCTCGAGCGGGCGTGCGCGCAGGCCGGGGTGCGCCTCGCCGACCTCGACGCCGTCGCGGTGACGTCCGGGCCCGGGCTCGCGGGGGCGCTCACGGTCGGGGTCGCCGCGGCGAAGGCGCTCGCGCTCGCCCTCGGCGTCCCGCTGTACGGCGTCAACCACCTCGCCGCGCACGTCGCCGTGGACACCCTCGAGCACGGCCCGCTGCCGTCGCCGTCGATGGCGCTGCTCGTCTCCGGCGGGCACTCGTCGCTGCTGCTCGTCCCCGACGTGACCGGTGACGTCCGGCCGCTCGGCCAGACGATCGACGACGCGGCGGGGGAGGCCTTCGACAAGGTCGCGCGGCTGCTCGGGCTGCCGTTCCCCGGCGGCCCGCACGTCGACCGGGTCGCCCGGGACGGCGGACCCGCGACGATCGCGTTCCCGCGCGGGCTCACCGCGGCGCACGACATGGCCGAGCACCGCTACGACTTCTCGTTCTCCGGGCTCAAGACCGCGGTGGCGCGGTGGGTCGAGCGGCGCGAGGCGAGCGGCGAGCCGGTCCCGGTGGCGGACGTCGCGGCGAGCTTCCAGGAGGCCGTCGTCGACGTGCTCACCCGCAAGGCGGTGCTCGCCTGCCGGGAGAACGGCGTCGACACCCTGCTCGTCGGCGGCGGGGTCGCGGCGAACTCACGGCTGCGGGCGATGGCCGCGCAGCGCTGCGCGGACGCCGGGATCACGCTGCGCGTGCCACGGCCCGGGCTGTGCACCGACAACGGGGCGATGGTCGCCGCGCTCGGCTCGCTCATGGTCGCCGCCGGCCGGGCGCCGTCCGCGCTCGACCTGCCGGCCGACTCGTCGATGCCCGTCACGCTCGTCCAGGCCTGACCGGCCGCCGTGACCCTGGCCCTGGGCGTCCTGCTCCTGGCGGGCGCGGCCGTCGCCCTCGTCGTCGGCGCGGAGCTCTTCGTCGAGAACGTCGCCCGGGCCGCGCGCAGGCTCGGCCTGACGATCGTCGCGGTGGGGATCCTGCTCGCGGGCGCCGAGCCGGAGGAGGCGCTGACCGGCGTCCTCGCGAGCGCCGCCGGGCGGCCGGGGCTGGCCGCCGGGGACGCCATCGGCGCGAACGTCACGATGCTCACGGCCGCGCTCGGGCTCGCGGCGCTGGCCCGCCCGCTGCCGGTCGGACGGCGGGTGCGCGAGTACGCGGCCGGCGCGGCGGTCGCCGGGCTGCTCGCCGTCGCGGTGCTCGCGGACGGCGTCGTCGGGCGGGTCGAGGGCGGCCTCCTGCTGCTCGCGTACGTGGCGCTCGTCGCGCTCGTCTGGTGGCGCGAGCGCGAGCCGCCGGCGATCGGCGAGCTCGCGGAGGTGGACGACGACGATGACGACGACGATGACGACGAGGGCCACGACGGCGACCACGCCGGGCGCCGGGCCGACGTCCGCGGGCTGCTGCTCGCCCTCGTCGGCCTGCTCGTCATGACCGGCGGCGGGGCGCTCGCCGTCGCGGGCGCCGAGCGGGTCGTCGCGGGCCTGGGCGTCACCGACGACGCGGTCGGCCTCACCGCGCTGGCGCTCGCGACGACCGCGGAGCTCTTCGCGCTCGTCGCCGCGGGCGTGCGCCGCGACCTGCCGGAGGTCGCCGTCGCGGGCGTCGTCGGCTCGGTCGCCTACAACGCGACGGTCTCGCTCGGCCTGGCGGCCGTCGTCCGGCCGCTCGCCGTCGAGCGTGTCCTCGGGCCGGCGCTGCTCGCCGTGGTGCTGGCCGTGGCGCTCCCGCTCCTCGCCCGCGGCGGGCGGCTCGGGCGCCCCGCCGGTGCCGTGCTCGCCGCCGGCTACGTGGGGTTCGTCGTCCTCACGCTCGCCTGACCGGGACGAGGCGCTCCCAGACGACCGCGACGCCGTCCGACACGACCCCGGTGTCCACGTAGCCGCACGCCGCGGCGACCCGCTCGCTCGCGACGTTGCCGGCGTCGATCCGCAGCACGAGCCGGGTCACGCCGAGGTCGCGGACGACGGCCGCGCCGAGCAGGCGCAGCGCCCGGGTCGCGAGGCCCTGCCCGCGATGGGCCGGGCCCACGACGTAGCCGAGCTCGAGCGTGGTGCCGGCGTCGGGCGCGTCGGCCGCGCCGTGCCGCGGGGCGAACGCGAGCACCTCGCCGAGCGGGGCCCCGCCGTCGAGCGTGATCGCGAGGTGGACCGCCTGACCGGCCTGCGTCTGGCCGGCGGCGCGGTCGAGGTAGCGCTGCGCCGCGGCGGCGTCGAACGGGGACTCGATCGGCGTGTACCGGGCGACGTCCGGGTCGTCGTAGAGCGCGGGCAGGGCGGCGGCGTCGGTCGCCGCGAGCGGGCGCAGCACCAGGCCGTCCCCGGTGACCGGCAGCGGCAGCAGCGTCGGGTTCGGCACCGGCCCAGGATGGCGCACCGGCCGCGGCGGTGCGACGCGGCTCACGTGCCGCCGGGCGCAGCGTGGCCGGCCGGAAACGCGGAGGACATCCCGGGCGGGTACATCAGAAGGAGCACCCCGCTCCTCTCAAGGAGGAGTGCCGGGCACCCGCCCGGCGCAGGGGCCGTCGACGGGGCCGTGCCATCGGGTGGTGCCGTCGGCGAGAGCAGCGAGGTACGACATGGACCCGTCGAACGAGTGGTGGAGACGTCCGGGGGAGAGCGACGACGTCGAGCTGTGCGCCTGCCCGGAGTGCGGGCTGCCGGCGGAGGTGCTCCGGCGCGGACCCACGTCGGCCGGTGAGCTCGTCGGTGTCCGGTGCGTCGGGCGGCACTGGTTCCTGGGGCTGCGGGACCGGCTCGTCGCCTGAGGTGCCCGGCTAAGGTGCGGTCCCATGCCCGACCCGAAGCCGATCCCGATCGTCCTCGACGTCGACACCGGGGTGGACGACGCGTGCGCCCTCCTGCTCGGCGCCCGGCACCCGGGGCTCGACCTGCGCGCGGTGACCTGCGTCGCGGGGAACGCCTCGCTCGACCAGGTCGTCGCGAACACGCTGCTCGTGCTGGAGACGGCGGGCCGCACCGACGTCCCCGTCGCCGGCGGTGCGCGCCGTCCGCTCCTCGAGCCGGCCCGGGAGGCGCGGCACGTCCACGGCGACGACGGGATGGGCGACCTCGGGCTGCCGCCGTCGACCCGGGCCGCCGACCCACGGCACGCCGTCGAGCTGCTCCACGCCGTCCTCACCGGGGCCGCCGAGCGCGGCGAGCCGGTGACGCTCGTGCCGCTCGCGCCGATGACGAACATCGCGCTGCTGCTGCGGATGTACCCGGACGCCGCGCGCGGCCTCGCCCGGATCGTCTTCATGGGCGGGGCCGCCCTCGTCGGCAACGCGACCGCGGCCGCCGAGTTCAACGTGTGGCACGACCCGGAGGCGGCCGCGGTCGTCCTCGACGCGGCCGCCGAGCTCGGCATCCCGGTGACGATGTACGGCCTCGACGTCTTCTACGACGTCCGCGTCACCCGGGCCGAGGCGGCCGCGCTCGCCGCCTCGGCCGACCCCGTCGCACGCCTCGCGGGCGGGCTGGTCCTCTTCCAGTGCGAGCGCTTCGGCGCCGACGACGCGACCGTCGGCGACGCCGGTGCGGTCTGCGCGGTGCTCCTCCCGGACGGGCTGCGCACCCAGCAGCTGCCCGTCCGGGTCGAGCTCGCGGGCTCGTGGACCCGGGGCCAGACCGTCGTCGACCAGCGCGCCGACCGCAGCGGCGGCAGCCTCGACCACGCCCACGACCCGCACGGGCTCGCCCCGGCGCTCGTCGACGTCGCGCTCGCCGTCGACGCGAAGGCCTACGCCGAGCTGTGGCTCGGGACGGTCAGCGCAGGATCTTCCGCGTCGTCGTCGCCTTCGCGCTCTTGAGCTGGACGATGCACACGACCTGGCTGGTCGTCGTGCTCCCCGGCAGCGAGACCTCGAAGTCTGAGTACCGCGTCGGGTAGACCGAGAACGCCGAGAGCTTGCTGATCCCGACCGCACCGGTGAGCGGCACCGCGTTGAACTTCGGGTCGCAGATCGAGTTCGCGCGCTTCTTCATCCACTTCCGGTAGGCGGCCTGGGTGGGCAGCGGCTTCTTCGGGTTGGCCTTCTTCCAGTCCTTGATGCCGACGTTGCGCACGAAGAGCACCTCGGTGTTGTGCGCCTTCTTGCACGACACCTCCTTCGCGACGCCCGTGGTGGCGTCGTTCTGCCAGCAGTCGCCCTTGGCCGCGTACGGCACCGACACAGAGTCGCCGGGCAGGCAGTCCATGACCTCGCCGGACGCCGCGACCGCGACGACCGGGGACGACTTGCCGGTCCACACCTTCGTGCCGCCCGCCTTCGCCTTGCGCGCGGCGATCCAGGCCATGACGTCCGTGCGCATCGTGGAGACCTGCGGCGTCTCGCTCGGCGTCACGGCGAAGAAGACCTGCGCGTCGCAGGAGTCCGCGAGGTCGGGGGTGGCGAACGCGTCGAGGGTCTCGCTGTAGCCGCCGGCCTCGACGCCCTCGCCGTCGGTGCGGCCGGACGTCGTGTCGGCCGGGTCGTAGTCGACGGCCAGCCGGAACGAGTACAGGCTCGCGGTCGCCGTCCCCTCGCAGGGGATCGGACCCGCGGCAACGGTGAGGCTGCCGTCGGCGCCGAGCTTCGACTTCTTGCGCATCGCCGACGCGAGGTCCTTCGCCGCGCACGGCGCCGCGGCGACCGACGGGGTCGCGGACGGCGACACCCCGGCGACGCCCGCGGCCTGGCCGCTCGCCGTCGGGCCGGCCTCCGGGGTGTCGTCGCCCCGGCCGGCCGCGACGAGCGCGACGACCACGACGAGCACGAGGACGAGCCCGGCCGCGACCATGCCGAGGACCGCCGCGAGCGGCAGCCCGCGCCGCTTCGGTGCCGGCACGCCGGGGACCCCGGGCGCGCCGGGCGGCTGCTGCCACGCACCGGCGGCGGGCGGGTACTGCGCCTGCCCGTACTGCGGCCCCGCCGGTGGCGGGGCGTACGGCCGGCCCGCGGGCGGCGGGGCGTACGGCTGGCCCGTAGGTGGCCGGCCGTACTGGGGCGGCCCGGCCGGCGGCGCACCGTAGGGCTGCCCGGCCGGGGGAGCGAACGCCGGCGGCGCCCCGTCCTGCGGCCGCCCCTGCGGCGGCGCGGGCGGCGGGGCCGCCGCCTGCTCCGGCTCCGGCAGCGGCTGCGTCCCGCCTTGCTGGTCCTCCGGTCGTCCGTCCTGCTGCGCGCCGTCCATGGCGGTCCTCCCGAGCTCGCACCTGTTCCCCCGACGACGTCCCTGCAGGACCGCCCGGTTCCGTCGGACGGCTGCACGGTTCCCCGGCCCGGTGCGGACCGCGCCCGGTCGTCGCCGACCGGCACCCCCGTGAGAGTGATCAACACCCTAGGGGCAGGGCCGGACACACCGGCACCCCCGTCGTCCCCGCTCCGGGGATCAGGGGCGGCCGTCGAGCCGCACGAACGCGTAGCCGTGGTCGCGGTACCAGGCGACGACGAGCGGGAGGGCCGCCGCGGTGGCGGCCCGGTCGCCGCCGCCGTCGTGGAGCAGCACGACGGGGTGCCGCTCGTCGCCGACAGCCGTCGCGCGGGCCACGATCGCCCGGACCCTGGCGTCGCGGTCGGGCAGGCCCGGCGGGCGGCGCCCGTCGACGCCCTGGACCTCCCAGTCCCGGGTGTCGAGCGACCACAGCGCGACGGTCATCCGCATCCGGTGCGCCGCGGGCCGCACCGTGCCGGGGTGGTGACCGCCCGGCGGCCGGAACCAGCACAGCGGCCGGCCGGTCGCCGCGGCGACGGCCCGCGCCGTCCGGCCGAGCTGGTCGGCGAGGTACGGCGCGGTCCAGCCGCCGTCGACCTCTTGCGGGTACGCGTGGTCCCACGTGTGGTCGCCGAGCAGGTGACCCTCGTCGGCCGCCCGGCGCACGAGCCCCGGGTGCCGGGCCACCTGGCGGCCGACGACGAAGAACGTCGCGTGGACGTGCGCCGCGGCGAGCGCGTCGAGCACCGCCGGGGTGCCGGCGTCCGGGCCGTCGTCGAAGGTCAGCGCGACCGTCGGGGTGTCGCCGTCCCGCGTGTGGGTGACGACGCCGACCGCCGGGGCCGGGCAGCGGCGCTGGAGCGCCGGGACCGCGGGCAGCGGCCCGGTCGCAGGGTCGGTGGCAGCGGTCGGTTCCGTGGTCGGCCGGCCGGCGGAGGGCACAGGAGCCGCCCCGCCCGCAGCAGGGGCGACGAGGCCGAGGAGCGTCGCCGCCACGGCCAGGGCGAGCAGCCGCGGCGTGCGGCCCGTGCGGCCCGTGCGGCCCGTGCGGCCCGTGCGTGGCATCGCGTCCCCCGAACCTCCCGGTCGCAGGCAGGACGCCGGGGCGGGGCCGCGGGTTGTCCGCAGGGCCCCGGCCGGGTCAGCGCAGCGGGCGGACGAACAGCACCGACTGCCGGCCGGCGACCCGGGTGAGCACGATCGTCGCCTCGGCGTCGCCCTCGAGGCGCAGCTGGCGGCGCAGCTGCTCGGGCTCGACGGCCGTGCCGCGCTTCTTGATCGTCAACCGGCCGACGCCCCGGTCGCGCAGCGCCGTCCGCAGGCTCTTGAGCTGGAAGGGCATGACGTCCTCGACCGCGTAGGCCGTCGCGAGCGCCGTCCGGACGACCCGGTCCGACGTCACGTAGGCGATCGTCGGGTCGACGAGGCGGCCCTCGACGAGCGCCGCGACCTGGCCGACGAGCCCGGCCCGGATCACCGCGCCGTCCGGCTCGTAGAGGACCGCGCCGACGGCGCCGGCCTCCGGGTCGGGCATGCCGGCGTCCGTCACCTCGACCGGGTCGGCGGTGTCGACGCCCTCGGCGTCGTCCGGGACGCCGTCCGGCGGCAGCACGAGCGCCGCCCGCCGGACGCCCTCGCGCGCGGTGAGCCCGAACCACAGGGCGCACTCGACGACGTCCCCGCCGACGGACACCCACTGCGCCTCGGCGCCCACGGGCACGAGGTGGTGCGCGATGCCCGGCGCGGTCTTCATGCCGACGGCGGCGAGCCGGCCCGCGAGGCCGACGACGAACTCGAGCGTCGGCGAGCCCTGGCGCGGGTCGAGGACGCGCTTGCCGGACGCCGTCCGCCGGGCCGGGTCGACGAACGCGGCGCCGATGCCGGTGAGGTCGGTGGTCGTCGCGTCCTCGCAGCGGACGACGGCCTCGGGCCAGTGCCGCAGGTTCATCGTCGCGACGGCGGCGGTCAGCTCGTCGCGCTCGACGGCGAGCACCTCGCGGTCGAAGGTCGCCAGGGCCATCGAGTCCGCGCCGATCCCGCAGCCGAGGTCGGCGACCCGCTCGACGCCGGCGGACGCGAAGCGCTGGGCGTGCCGGGCGGCGACGGCGAACCGGGTCGCCTGCTCCAGGCCGGTCGGGGTGAAGAGCATGCCGTCGGCGAAGGGGCCGAACTTGGCCCGGCCGGCGGCGCGCAGCCGGGACTGGGTGAGCGCGGCGGAGACGAGGTCGGCCGGGTGACCGGCGGCGCGCAGCCGCTCGCCGAGCACCATCGCCTCGGCCTCGTCGTAGGGCGGGAGCGACTCCAGCAGCGCCCACCCCTCGGAGGTGAGCAGGGCGGAGATGCCGGACAGGTCCACGCCAGGATCCTTCCACGTCCGCCGGTCGGGCGAGTTCTGGCACTCGAGTTGACCGAGTGCTAACCACCGGCCTAGATTCAGGGCTGGCACTCTCACCCTGAGAGCGCCAACCAGGCAGAGCCCGGCCGGCACCCGCGACGACGGTCGGAACCCGCTCCGCCACCCATATTCCACGCCTTACTCCAGCGACATTCCCGAAGGGGAGGGCAGCACGTGTCGGTCTCCATCAAGCCGCTCGAGGACCGCATCGTCGTCAAGCCGCTCGACGCCGAGCAGACGACGGCCTCCGGCCTGGTCATCCCGGACACCGCGAAGGAGAAGCCCCAGGAGGGCGAGGTCCTCGCGGTCGGTCCGGGCCGTTTCGACGACGAGGGCGAGAAGCGGATCCCGCTCGACGTCAAGGTCGGCGACAAGGTCCTGTACAGCAAGTACGGCGGCACCGAGGTCAAGTACGGCGGCGAGGAGTTCCTCATCCTCTCCGCCCGCGACGTCCTCGCGGTCATCGAGAAGTGATCTCCGGCTGCCGCTGAGGCAGTCACCCACCGCCCCGACCGGCCGGCCCTGCCGGTGGGTCGGGGCGGTTCTCGTTCTGCACCCGGTTCGCCGACCCGAAGAAGGAACCAAGCACCCATGGCCAAGACCCTGGAGTTCGACGACTCCGCGCGGCGCTCCCTCGAGCGCGGCGTCGACGCCCTCGCCAACGCCGTCAAGGTGACGCTCGGCCCGCGCGGCCGCAACGTCGTCATCGACAAGAAGTGGGGCGCCCCGACCATCACGAACGACGGCGTGACCATCGCCAAGGAGATCGAGCTCGAGGACTCGTACGAGAACCTCGGTGCCCAGCTCGCCAAGGAGGTCGCCACCAAGACGAACGACGTCGCGGGTGACGGCACCACCACCGCGACCGTTCTCGCGCAGGCCATGGTCCACGAGGGCCTGCGCAACGTCGCCGCCGGCGCCGGCCCGGCCGCGCTCAAGCGCGGGATCGACGCCGCCGTCGACGCGGTGAGCGCCAAGCTCCTCGATGTCGCCCGCGAGGTCGACGGCAAGGAGGAGATCGCCCACGTCGCGACCATCTCCGCGCAGGACCGGTCGATCGGCGAGCTCATCGCCGACGCGTTCGACAAGGTCGGCAAGGACGGCGTCATCACCGTCGAGGAGTCCTCGACGACCGCCCTCGAGCTCGAGTTCTCCGAGGGCATGCAGTTCGACAAGGGCTACATCTCGCCGTACTTCGTCACCGACCCGGAGCGGATGGAGGCCGTCCTCGAGGACGCCTACATCCTCATCCACCAGAACAAGATCTCGGCGATCAGCGACCTGCTCCCGCTCCTGGAGAAGGTCCTCCAGGCCGGCAAGCCGCTCTTCATCGTCGCCGAGGACATCGAGGGCGAGGCGCTCTCCACCCTCGTCGTCAACAAGATCCGCGGCACCTTCACCGCCGTCGCCGTCAAGGCGCCGGGCTTCGGTGACCGCCGCAAGGCGATGCTCCAGGACCTCGCCACCCTCACCGGTGCGCAGGTCGTGTCGGCCGAGGTCGGCCTCAAGCTCGACCAGGTCGGCATCGAGGTGCTCGGCACCGCGCGTCGCGTCGTCGTCACCAAGGACACGACCACGGTCGTCGACGGTGCGGGCGAGGCGTCCGAGGTCGCCGGTCGCGTGCAGCAGATCAAGGCCGAGATCGAGCGGACCGACTCCGACTGGGACCGCGAGAAGCTCCAGGAGCGCCTCGCGAAGCTCGCCGGCGGCGTGTGCGTCATCAAGGTCGGCGCGCACACCGAGGTCGAGCTCAAGGAGAAGAAGCACCGCATCGAGGACGCCGTCTCGGCGACCCGCGCGGCGATCGAGGAGGGCATCGTCGCCGGCGGCGGCAGCGCTCTCGTCCACGCCGTCTCGGTCCTCGACGACTCGCTCGGCCTCACGGGCGACGAGGCGACCGGTGTCTCCATCGTCCGCAAGGCCGCTGTGGAGCCGCTGCGCTGGATCGCCGAGAACGCCGGTCTCGAGGGCTACGTCGCCGTCGAGAAGGTCCGCGCGCTCCCGGTCGGCCAGGGCCTCGACGCCTCGAAGAACGACTACGCCGACCTCATCGCCCGGGGCGTCATCGACCCGGTCAAGGTCACCCGCTCCGCGCTGCGCAACGCCGCCTCGATCGCGTCGATGGTGCTCACGACCGACACCCTCGTCGTCGAGAAGAAGGAGCCGGCCCCGGCCGACGCCGGTGGCCACGGCGGGCACGGGCACGGGCACGGTCACTGACCGAGGCACCTGCACCACTTGCAGTTCCTGAGCACGCGCACGAGGCCCGGACGGCCCGCCGTCCGGGCCTCGTCGTCCGTCACCGGTCCACGGAGGTCGCCATGATCCGCAACGTCGTCGTCGGCCGGCTCCGGGACGGCGTCCCGCTGGAGGCGCTGCGCCCCGGGCTGGCGGCGATCGCCGCGCTCGAGCCGCCGGGCCTCGTCTCCTGCCGGGTGGGCACGGACCTGCGGCTGCGCGAGCAGTCGTGGGACTTCGCGATCACCTCGGACTTCGTCGACGAGGCGGCCTACCGGGCCTACGACGCCGAGACGGAGCACAACCGGGTGCGGCGCGAGCTGTTCGACCCGCTGTGCACGCAGATCGCCCGGGTCCAGTTCGAGGTCTGAGGTCGGGACGGTCAGGACGCGCACGAGAGGCCCGGCTCCCCCAGGGGAGCCGGGCCTCTCGCGGTGGACCGGTGGACCGGTACGTGGGTCAGCTGGCCGCGGCGACCGGCGCGCGACGGCGACGCTCGGTCGAGTAGTACGCCTCGCGGTCGTCCTCGGTGAGGCCGCCCCAGACGCCGTACGGCTCGCGGACGGCGAGGGCGTGCTCGCGGCACTCCTTCATGACCGGGCACGAACCGCAGATCGACTTCGCCGCCGCGTCGCGGTTGCGGCGGGCCGGGCCGCGCTCGCCCTCGGGGTGGAAGAAGAGCGTCGGGTCGGCCTCGCGGCACGAGCCCTGCAGCTGCCACTCCCACAGGTCGGCCACGGGGCCGGGGAGCCGGGAGATCTCAGCCATGTCCAACACCCTCTTCTTCGCTGCACGCTCGCCGGCCGGGGCGGCCGGGGTCGGGCAATCGCCTGGATTCCTGACTTGTTCTTCGTGCTTGGTGCGTGAGTCCGACACTAACAACCGTTGCAGAGGTTGTTCAAGTACTTCGCGCCAGAAGTTGTTCACAGGTTGTTCGCAGGATCCGGGACGGCGTCCGGCGAGGGCCGCCGGCGACGTTGCCTGGCGTGTCCCGTTCGCTGTCACTGCAGGTCAGCGCCCTGATCGAGGGCCGATCCGCGGTGCGCGGGTGCGGGTCCGCCGATCCGGCGGGCCCGACAACCTGTTCAACGGTGCGCGCAACGCTCCGGTGCCCACGACGTACCCCTCTGCTCGCAACCTCAACCACGATTTCGTGAGTGATTGCGCGCTGACGTTCTCCCGTCACAGCGGGCGACGAGTAGCGACGTGAGGGCACTGACCGTCGCCCCGTGGTCACACGTGGTCCCTGGTCCGTTCGTGTCCGGGTGGCAGGTCGGGCCCCTGGCCTGGACAATCGGTCGCATGACGGCCGTCGGTGACTCCAGCGCGGGCCCGCAGCCCATGCTCACCGTGGCCGCTGTGGCGCGCAGGCTCGGGGTGGCGCCGTCCACCCTGCGCACGTGGGACCGCCGGTACGGGCTCGGCCCGTCGGCGCACACGGCCGGCTCGCACCGCCGGTACAGCGCCAGCGACCTGGCCCGCCTCGTCGTCATGCGCCGTCTGACCGGCGAGGGCGTCCCGCCGGCGGAGGCCGCGCAGATCGCCAAGGCCGGCGGGCCCGTCTCCGTCGTGCCGCCGATCCCGACCGAGCACGCCGACGACTGGGAGGCCGACCTCTTCCCGGCCATGTCGCAGCGTGCCGGCGCGGCCGTCACCCCGTGGGCGGACGCCGCGGTGCTCGGGATCCCCGCCGCGCGGACCGGCCCCGACGCCCCCGGCCTGTGGCCGACGCGCGCCGACCGACCGCAGCGCTCCGGCGGCGGCCGGGTCGTCTCGCTGCCCGAGGGGAGCCCGCAGGCGCGCGGCCTCGCCCGGGCCGCCATGTCCCTCGACACCGTCGAGGTGACCCGGCTCCTGCGGGACGCCATCCGCAGCTACGGCACCGTCCGCGCCTGGGACGACATGGCCATGCCGGTGCTCCACGCCATCGGCGAGCGCTGGATGCAGACCGGTGACGGCGTGGAGATCGAGCACGCGTTCTCCGAAGCGGTCGTCGGGGTCTTCCGCGGTGTCTCCGCGTCGCTGCGCCGGGCCCGGAACACCCGCCCCGTGCTCCTCGCCTGCGCCGAGGGCGACTACCACACGCTCCCGCTGCACGCCCTCGCCGCGGCCCTCGCCGAGGAGGAGGTCGGCTGCCGGCTGCTCGGCGTCGGGATGCCCGCGGACGCGCTCGTGGCCGCCGTCCGGCGCAGCGGCCCCGCCGCGGTGTTCCTCTACGCCCGGCTCGCGACCGACGACATCGCCGTCCTCGACACGGTCCCGCGCCAGCGCCCGGCGCCGCGGCTCGTCGTCGGCGGCCCCGGCTGGGTCGACGGGGACCTCCCCGCGGCCGCGGTCCGTGTCAGCTCGCTCGTCGAGGCCGTCGACGAGATCCTCGGCGCCGTCCACCTCTGACCTGCGGCTCTGATCTGCGGCCCTGATCTGCGGCCCCTGACCTGCGGCGCGGCCGGCGCACGGCCCGTTCCTGCCACGGCGGGACGACGTCCCGACGGCTCCCGGTGGAACCTCCGGTCGAACTCCTCACCGCCTTCCGCTCAGGTTCACCCCGCCCGTTGACGACATCTTCAGGAGCCGGGTCCCTTCACAGGAGGTGATCGGACACCGGGGACGCCGTCACCCGCGGCGACCCGGACCGGCGTGGCTGCGCAACAGGAAATGGGGTGTCCGGGGTGGCAACGGTCCTCGTGTGCGACGACTCGGCGCTTGTCCGAGAGACCCTCCACCGGGTCCTGGCGACGGTGCCGGGGATCACCCGGGTGGTCGACGCCTGCTCCGGCGAGGAGGCGCTCGCGCGCTGGCCCGTCGAGCGTCCGTCGCTGGTCCTCATGGACGTCCGGATGCCCGGGATCGGTGGCGTCGAGGCGACCCGGCGGCTGCTCGCGCGGCACCCGGAGGCGATCGTGGTCATGGTGACGGTCGCAGAAGACGCCGAAGGTGTCGCAAGGGCAGTGGCGAGCGGCGCCCGCGGCTATCTTGTCAAGGACGCGACGCGAGAGGAGATGGCCGCCACCGTGGTCCACGCGCTGTCGGACGCCGTCTGGCGCCGCCCCGTACCCGCCCCGCGCTCCGTCGAGGGCTCGGCCGCCGCGCCCGCTCTCACCGAGCGCGAGATGCAGGTGCTCACCGGCATGAGCCGCGGTCGCAGCAACTCCGAGATCGGCAAGGAGCTGTTCCTCTCCGAGGACACCGTCAAGACCCACGCCCGGCGACTGTTCCGCAAGCTGGGGGCGGCTGACCGCGCCCAGGCCGTCGCGGTCGGCTTCCGCTGGGGACTGGTGCGCTGAGGTCCGGTGGCGGTCGGGGGCGACGACGACGGCAGGGGTGTAACGAACCGCCCCCGTCGTGCGATGTCACGTGCGGACGACGGCACGGTCGAGCTGGGGGGGCTCGCCGCGCGAGCGGTCACGGGGGACCGGCAGGCGATGGAGCAGCTGCTCGCCGCCGTCCACACCCTGGTCCACCGCTACTGCCGGGCCCGCCTCTCGAGGTTCCCCGGCTCCGAGCACGCCGCGGACGACGTGGCGCAGGAGGTGTGCGTCGCCGTGCTGTCCGCCCTGCCGCGCTACCGGGACGACGGCAAGCCCTTCGAGGCCTTCGTCTACCGGGTGGCCGCGAACAAGGTGGCGGACGCGCAGCGCAGCGTCTTCCGGCACGCGCAGCCGCAGGCGGACATCCCCGACACGGTCGACCTGTCCGACGGTCCTGAGGAGCACGCCGTCCGCTCGTCGGACGCCGAGCAGGCGCGGGCGCTCCTCGACCAGCTCCCCGACACCCTCCGGGAGCTCCTCGTGCTCCGGGTCGCCGTCGGGCTGTCGGCGGACGAGACCGGGCGCGCCCTCGGGATGAGCGCGGGTGCCGTCCGGGTCGCGCAGCACCGCGCCGTCCAGCGGCTGCGGGCGCTCGCGACGAGCGAGCCCGTCCGGGGCACGGCGTGACCCGCGACGGGGTCCCGGCCGACCCGCGCGTCCCCGGTGGCCGGGGCGCCGAGGACGAGGTGGACCTGCGGGCCGTGGACGTCGCCGCCGTCGCCGCGACCGACGTGCTGCTCGACCGGCTCGCGGCACGTCGCCCGCTCGCGGAGGACCTGGACGACCCCGCGGCAGCGGTGCTCGCGCTCCTCGCGGCGGAGGTCGACCTCAACCCCGTCCCGGAGGACGCGCTGCGGCGCGAGCTCTTCGACCTCGGCGTGTGGCCGCTCGTGCCGTCGGGCACCCCGCCGACCTCCTTCCTGCCGCCGACCGAGGTGCTCGACCTGCGCCCCGCGTGGCGCGAGGACCCCGCCCCCGCCCGTGGCCCCGCAGGGGAGCCCGTCGGCGGCCCGGCGTGGCGCAGCGACCGGCCCGGTGCCGGGCTGCCGGGGATCCCGGCCGCGCGACGGGGGGAGGCCGACGTCCCGCGCCCGCTCCGGGTGCGCGTCCGGCTGCTCGCCGTGGCCGCCACCGTCGTCGTCGGCCTGTGCGGCGTGAGCGCCGCGGTCACCGGGGCGTGGAACCCGGTGCGCGGCGGCTCGATCATCGCCGGCACCGACGAGGGCAGCCAGATCGAGGACGTCGTCCTCGCAGGCCTCGACCTCGTCGACTCGAACGACCTGTCCGCCGCGGAGGCCCGGCTCGAGGACGCCCACCGGCGGGCGAGGAACGCCGACCTCACGTCGGCCCAGCGCAAGAAGGTCGACGCCGCGCTGCGCAAGCTCGCGACCGCGCTCGTCGAGGCCGGGTTCCCGGTGCCGCCCCAGCTGCTGCCGGACGTCATCGCGACGGCGCCCGCCGCGCCCGACGAGGCGGCCCCGAGCGCCGTCCCGACGACCGACGTGCCCTCGGCGCGGACCTCCTCGACGACGGCGACGTCCGAGCCGAGCGAGGTCGAGGAGTCGACGACGACCGACCCGCCCGCCCCGACGCAGGACGAGGAGACGTCCTCGTCGACGACGCCCCGCCCGTCGTCGACGAGCGCCTCGCGGACGACGGAGCCGGAGACATCCTCGACCTCGTCGACGCGGACGACGGGCCCGCCGAGCGACAAGGGCGGCCCGACGAGGACGAAGACCAAGACGAAGGCAAGCCGGACGGCTGACGGTCCTGCGCCGAGCGGTCGGGAGCGCCGTCCGCGGTCGGTAGAATCCTCGGGGTGAGCATCGCCGAGGACCGCGCCGTCGAACCTGCCACCGCCTCCGACGACCTCTTCGCCGAACCGGGCCTCGCGCCCGCGCCGGCCCGGGACGAGGCCTCCGTCTTCACGGGTCTGGGACTGACCTACGACGACGTCCTGCTCCTGCCGAGCGACACCGACGTGGTTCCGAGCGAGGTCGAGACGACCTCGTGGCTGACCCGCCGGATCCAGGTCCGCACGCCGATCGTCTCGGCGGCCATGGACACCGTGACCGAGGCCCGGATGGCGATCGCCATGGCCCGTCAGGGCGGCATCGGGGTGCTCCACCGCAACCTGTCGATCGAGGACCAGGCCTACCAGGTCGACCTCGTGAAGCGGACCCAGACCGGGATGATCTCCAACCCCGTCGTCATCGGCCCGCAGGCCACCCTCGAGCAGCTCGACGAGCTGTGCGGCCGCTACCGCGTCTCCGGCCTGCCGGTCGTGGACGGCGACGAGCGCCTCATCGGCATCGTCACGAACCGCGACCTGCGGTTCACCCCGGTCGGCACCTGGGCGACGACGCTCGTGCGCGACGTCATGACGCCGATGCCGCTCGTCACCGCGCCGGAGGGGATCAGCCGCGAGGACGCGACGGCCCTGCTGCGCCAGCACAAGCGCGAGCGGCTGCCCATCGTCGACGGCGACGGCCGGCTCGTCGGGCTCATCACGGTCAAGGACTTCGTGAAGTCCGAGCAGTTCCCGAACGCGAGCAAGGACGCGGACGGCCGGCTCCTCGTCGCCGCCGCGGTCGGCTACTTCGGCGACGCGTGGGAGCGGGCGACGACGCTCGTCGAGGCCGGGGTCGACGTCCTCGTGCCCGACGTCGCGAACGGCCACGCGCGGCTCATGCTCGACATGATCAAGCGGCTCAAGTCCGACCCGGCGACCCGGCACGTCCAGGTGCTCGCCGGCAACGTCGCGACCCGCGCCGGTGCGCAGGCGCTCGTCGACGCCGGTGCCGACGCGGTCAAGGTCGGCGTCGGGCCGGGCTCGATCTGCACGACGCGCGTCGTCGCCGGGGTCGGCGTCCCGCAGGTCACGGCGATCCACCAGGCGTCGCTCGCCTGCCGCCCCGCCGGGGTGCCGGTCGTCGCGGACGGCGGCCTGCAGTACTCCGGCGACATCGCCAAGGCGCTCGTCGCGGGTGCCGACACGGTGATGATCGGTTCGCTGCTCGCCGGCTGCGAGGAGAGCCCGGGCGACCTGCTCCTCGTCAACGGCAAGCAGTACAAGTCGTACCGGGGGATGGGCTCGCTCGGTGCGATGAGCTCGCGCGGCAAGAAGTCGTTCTCCAAGGACCGGTACTTCCAGGCCGACGTCCAGTCCGACGACCGGATCGTCCCCGAGGGCATCGAGGGCCAGGTGCCCTACCGCGGCACGCTGTCGGCGGTCATGCACCAGCTCGTCGGCGGCCTGCACCAGTCGATGTTCTACGTCGGCGCCCGCTCGATCCCCGAGCTGCAGGCCAAGGGCCAGTTCGTGCAGATCACCGCCGCGGGCCTCAAGGAGAGCCACCCGCACGACATCCAGATGACCGTCGAGGCGCCGAACTACACGCGGCGCTGACGCGTCGCGCCACAGCTTCGTCGTTGGTCGGCGACTCCCCGGACCAATCCCGGTGCGTCGCGGGGTAACGACGAACCTGTGGCGCGGGCACCCTGTGGACAACTTCTCCGGGGTTCGTCGTGGGTGCGCGACGATGCCGGCCATGGACGCTCACGAGGTGATCCGCCGGCTCGGAGGAACGGCTCCGTACGACGTCGTCGTGACGCACGCGACGCAGGCGTCGCTGCGCCGCGCGGTCCGGGAGGGGCGGGTGCTCCGTCTCTCGCGCGGGGTCTACGGGTTGCCCGAGCTTCCCGTCCCGGCCGCCGCCGCGGCCGCGGTCCGCGGCGTCGTCTCCCACGTCTCGGCCGCGCGGATCCACGGACTCCGGGTGCCGACCGCGCCCTCCTCGGTGCACGTCACCGTGCGACCGGGGGCGCGCCCGCCGGTGCTGCCGCAGGTCACCGTCCACTGGAGCCGGCTCGCGCCGAGCGACGTCACCGACGGCGTCACGACGGTGCTCCGAACGGTCCTGGACTGCGCACTCACGCTGCCGTTCGGGGAAGCGGTCGCGGTCGCGGACAGCGCCCTCGCCGAGCAGATGCTGGTCAAGAGCGACCTGATCGTCGCGGCGTACGCGCAGCCGCCCCGCCGACGGGGCCGCTGCGTCCGGGTCGCCGAGGCGGCCGACGGCGGCGCGGACACGATGTTCGAGTCGTTCACCCGCGCGCTGCTCGTCGACGCCGGGGTGGGCGGGTTCGTGACGCAGCTCCCGGTGCTGCTCCCGGGGTTCACGGTGCACGTCGACCTCGGGGACCCGTACCGCAGGGTCGCCGTGGAGGCCGAGGGGTTCGAGTACCACTCGGACAAGGTGGCCTTCGCCCGGGACTGCGAGCGGTACACCGAGCTGGCAGCAGCCGACTGGCTGGTCTGCCGCTTCACCTGGGCGCAGGTGCGGTTCCGGCCGGAGTGGGTCGTCGACGTCGTCCGGCGGACCCGAGGCCTGCGCGCGCCACAGCCTCGTCGACACCTCGCGACGCCCCGGGTTGCCACCGGTGTGTCGTAGGGCAACGACGACGCTGTGGCGCGGACCGGCGGGCCGGCACCACCCCGATAGCCTGGGGTCGTGAACGAGATCGAGATCGGGCGCGGGAAGCGCGGCCGCCGGGCCTACACCTTCGACGACGTCGCGATCGTCCCGAGCCGGCGCACCCGCGACCCGGAGGAGGTCTCCGTCGCCTGGCAGATCGACGCCTACCGCTTCGAGCTGCCCGTCGTGGCGGCGCCGATGGACTCGGTCATGTCGCCGTCGACCGCCGTCGCGCTGGGCCGGCTCGGCGGGCTCGGCGTGCTCGACCTCGAGGGCCTGTGGACCCGCTACGAGGACCCGGAGCCGCTGCTCGCGGAGATCGCCTCGCTCGACCCGGTCGCCGCGACCGCGCGGATGCAGGAGATCTACGCCGAGGAGGTCAAGCCCGACCTCATCGCGGCCCGGGTCAAGGAGATGCGCGACGCGGGCGTCACGGTCGCCGGCTCGCTGACTCCGCAGCGCACCCAGCAGCTCTGGAAGGCCGTCGTCGACGCCGGTGTCGACCTGTTCGTCATCCGCGGGACGACGGTCTCCGCCGAGCACGTCTCGGGCCGGGCCGAGCCGCTCAACCTCAAGCGGTTCATCTACGAGCTCGACGTGCCGGTCGTCGTCGGCGGCTGCGCGACGTACACCGCGGCGCTGCACCTCATGCGCACCGGTGCGGCCGGCGTCCTCGTCGGGTTCGGCGGCGGGGCGACCCACACGACCCGCACCGTCCTCGGCATCCATGCCCCGATGGCCACCGCGATCGCGGACGTCGCGGCGGCCCGCCGGGACTACATGGACGAGTCCGGCGGCCGGTACGTGCACGTCATCGCGGACGGCGGGATGGGGCGCTCCGGCGAGGTCGTCAAGGCCGTCGCGTGCGGCGCGGACGCGGTCATGCTCGGTGCCGCCCTCGCCCGCGCGGTCGAGGCGCCCGGCCGCGGGCACCACTGGGGCCCCGAGGCGCACCACCCCCTCGTGCCGCGCGGCGAGCGCGGGCACGTCGGCACCGTCGGGTCGCTCGAGGAGATCCTCCTCGGGCCCGGCCGGACCGCGGACGGCACGACGAACCTCATCGGCGCGCTGCGCCGCTCGATGGCGACGACGGGCTACTCCGACCTCAAGGAGTTCCAGCGCGTCGAGGTCGTGGTGTCCCAGTACCAGCCGTCCTGAACAGTCGCTGAACTGCGACGACGCCCTGGTCGCGCTCCCAGTGCTGCGGAGCGTGATCAACCGTAGCGAAAGCGCCAACAACCGTTGGCGCGTGCGGCGGCCGTGGGTACCTTGCCCGGCATGTCCATCGTGTCCGGTGCGGCGACGCAGGACCCGCGCACGCCGTCCTCGCCCCGGCGGCTCCTCCTGGCGGTCGCCGGTGTGGTCGGTGTCCTCGCGGCGGGCCTCGTCGCGCTGCAGCTGTCCGTCGGCGGGGTGCCGCTGCTCGACACGCTCGTGCCGGTGGCCGGCGACGACCTCGTCGTCGAGGACGCCCCCGCGCCGCCGCTCGACTGCGGCACCGCCGCGGCCGAGGGCAGCCTGCTGGCCCGCGACCCCGAGGACGACGGCCGGCGCGACCTCGCGGCAGCCGCCGAGGAGCAGCGGCTCGTGTCTCCCGAGGCGGACGTGCTCGTGCGGGTGAGCGCCCACCGCACGAGCGACGGCGGCGTGGCCGTCGTCTGGGACGACGCCCAGGGCCGGGCCCGGCTGGTGCTGTCCTACGTGCCCGCGCAGGACGGCTACGTGCTCGCCGCGCGGAGCGGCTGCGACGCGGGCTGACGGCACGACCCGGCTCCGCCAGGGACCGGTGGCACGGCGCACCGCCCCGGGCCGTCCTAGGGTGGAGGCATGAGCAACGGCCTGGAACCCACTGCGCCGAGCGCCTCGTCGGGCCCCTCCGCGACCACCCCGTCCGCCCCCAGGCGCACCCGCCGCGCGACCGCCGCCGCGAGCGCCCCGAAGTCCGCCGGGGGCAACGCCTCGGGCAACGCCTCGGGCAGCGCTGCGGGCAACGCAGCGGGCAACGGTGCCGGCGGCGCACCCGCGGCCCCGGACGTCGAGGCGCTGTCCCGCCGCGGCCGGCTCGGCCCCGTCGAGCGGCAGGCCGCCCTGGACGCCATGCGCTCGCAGACCTTCGACGTCCTCGTCGTCGGCGGCGGCGTCGTCGGTGCCGGCACCGCGCTGGACGCCGCGACCCGCGGCCTGTCGACGGCGCTCGTCGAGGCCCGGGACTGGGCCAGCGGCACGTCCTCGCGCAGCAGCAAGCTCATCCACGGCGGTCTGCGCTACCTCGAGATGCTCGACTTCGCGCTCGTCGCCGAGGCGCTCAAGGAGCGCGGGCTCATCCTCACCCGGCTCGCGCCGCACCTCGCGCAGCCGGTGAAGTTCCTCTACCCGCTGACCCACCGCGGCTGGGAGCGGCCGTACGTCGCTGCCGGCGTCACGCTCTACGACCTCATGGCGCGCGCGGGCGGCTACGGCGCGGGGCTGCCGTTCCACCGGCACCTGACCCGCACCCAGGCGCTGCGCGCGGCGCCCGCGCTGAAGAAGGACGCCCTCGTCGGCGCCGTCCAGTACTACGACGGCCAGCTCGACGACGCGCGGCACACGATGAACATCGTCCGGACGGCGTCCGCGTACGGCGCCCGGGTCGCGAGCCGCACCCGGGTCGTCGGGTTCCTCCGCGAGGGTGAGCGGGTCGTCGGCGTCCGGGTCCGCGACCTCGAGCACGGCGAGGAGTTCGAGGTCCACGCCCAGCAGGTCGTCAACGCGACCGGGGTCTGGACCGACGAGACCCAGGCGATGGTCGGCGAGCGCGGCCAGTTCAAGGTCCGCGCGAGCAAGGGCATCCACCTCGTCGTCCCGCGGGACCGCATCCAGTCGACGACCGGCATGATCCTGCGCACCGAGAAGTCCGTGCTCTTCGTCATCCCGTGGGGCCGGCACTGGATCGTCGGGACGACGGACACCGACTGGGACCTCGACAAGGCGCACCCGGCGGCGTCCGCGACCGACATCGACTACCTGCTCGAGCACGTGAACTCGGTGCTCGCGACGCCGCTGACCCGCGAGGACGTCGAGGGCGTCTACGCGGGGCTGCGGCCGCTGCTGTCCGGCGAGAGCGACTCGACGAGCAAGCTCTCCCGCGAGCACGTCGTCGCGCACCCGGCGCCCGGCCTCGTCGTCGTCGCCGGCGGCAAGTACACGACCTACCGGATCATGGCCAAGGACTCGATCGACGAGGTGGCCCGCGCCCTGGACTTCCGGGTGGCGGCCTGCTGCACCGACGAGGTGCCGCTGCTCGGTGCCGAGGGGTACCGCGCGGCGTGGAACGGCCGGGCCCGGACGGCGGCCCGCACCGGGCTGCACGTCGCCCGGGTCGAGCACCTGCTGCGCCGCTACGGCTCGATGGCGGACGACGTCCTCGCGCTGTGCACGTCCGACCCTGCGCTCGGCCGGCCGCTGCCCGGCGCCGACGACTACCTGTGCGGCGAGGTCGTCTACGCGGCGTCCCACGAGGGTGCCCGGCACCTCGACGACGTCCTCGCCCGGCGCACCCGGATCTCCATCGAGACCTGGGACCGCGGCGTCACGGCCGCCCCGCACGTCGCCCGGCTCATGGCCGGCGTGCTCGGCTGGTCGCCCGCGCAGCAGGAGAAGGAGGTCGCGCACTACGAGGCCCGGGTGGCCGCGGAGCGCGCGTCGCAGACCCAGACGGACGACGAGACGGCGGACGCCGTCCGGCTCGGCGCGCCGGAGATCGTGCCGCTCAGCTGAGGCCTGGTCCCCGGCGTCGACCAGGGGCGTTAAAGGGATTCACCCGTACTGCCGAAGGAGGTCGGGACACACCACCTGAACGGGGGGACATCCCGATGACGATCATCAAGGCCGCCTGCCCGACCTGCGGCGACGTGGAGCTCACGAAGGACCAGGTCCGGCTCGTGGTCCACGCGGTGCGCAGCCGGTCCTTCTACTCGTTCGACTGCACGTCGTGCGTGTCCCAGGTCAAGAAGCCCGCCGGCGACGAGGTCGTCCGGCTGCTCACCCTCGGCGGCGTCGTCGCCGAGCGGATCGAGGTGCCGGCCGAGGCGCTCGAGGTCCACGAGGGCAAGGCCCTCACCTCGGACGACCTCCTCGACTTCGCAGCCTGGATCGAGGACGCCGAGAACGTCGTCCAGGCGGCCGCCGCCGGGCTGCACGCCCGGCTCCTGACCCGCGACCAGCAGAAGCAGGCGCCCGGCCGGTCCTGATCTGCCGCCCAATCGGGGGTTACCGGTGGGTAGCCAAGGGCCGTTGACGATGTCTACGCTCCTCGCATGTCCACGGAGCGCACCGTCGCCGATCCCGAGTCGGACCCCACGGCCACCTGGGCCCTCGACCCCGGGCGGGTCCGCGGCCTGACCTCGCGCGCGGTCGTCGGTGACGACGCCGCGCACGTCACGACCGTCACGCCGTTGAGCGGGGCGCCGCTCGCGGCGCTGCCGCAGTCCACCCCCAGGGACGTCACCCGGGCCGTCGCGCAGGCCAGGGCCGCGCAGCCCGGCTGGGCCGCCCGGACGCCGCGGCACCGGGCCGCCGTCCTCCTGCGCCTGCACGACCTGCTCCTGGACCGGCAGTCGGAGATCCTCGACATCGTCCAGCTCGAGACCGGCAAGACCCGGCTCTCGGCGTACGAGGAGGTCGCCGACATCGCGCTGAACTGCCGGTGGCTGGCCCGTCGGGGCCCGAAGATCCTCAGCGACCGCACCTACCGGGGCATCGTGCCCGTCCTCACCCAGGTCACCCAGGTGCAGCACCCCAAGGGCGTCGTCGGGGTCATCGCGCCGTGGAACTTCCCGCTCGTGCTCTCGCTCGGCGACATCATGCCCGCCCTGCTCGCCGGCAACGCCGTCGTCGTCAAGCCCGACAACCAGACCGCGCTGACGATGCTCTGGGCGGCGGACCTGCTCGCCACGGCCGGGCTGCCGGACGGCGTCCTGCAGGTCGTGCTCGGTGACGGCCCGGGCGTCGGCGGCGCGGTCGTCGACGCCGTCGACCACATCTGCTTCACGGGCTCGACGCCGACCGGCCGGGTCGTCGGCCGGCAGGCGGGGGAGCGGCTCATCAGCGCCTCGCTCGAGCTCGGCGGCAAGAACGGCGCCTACGTCGCGGACGACGCCGACCTCGACCGCGCCGCCGAGGCGCTCGTCCGGGACTGCTTCAACAACACCGGCCAGCAGTGCATCGGGATCGAGCGGCTCGTGCTCCACGAGGCGGTCGCCGAGGCGTTCCTCGACCGCTTCGTCGACCGGGTCCGCCGGCTGCGGCTCTCGGCGGCCCTCGACTTCAGCGGCGACATCGGCGCCCTCACCTCGGCCGCCCAGCTCGCGAAGATCACCGCCCACGTCGAGAACGCCGTCGAGCACGGCGCGGTCGTGCTCGCGGGCGGGCGGCCACGCCCCGACATCGGCCCGTGGTTCTTCGAGCCGACCGTGCTCGACCGGGTGAGCCCCGAGGCCACGTGCTACGCCGGGGAGACGTTCGGGCCGGTCGTGTCGGTCTACCGGGTCTCCTCGGACGCCGAGGCGCTCGCCCTCGTCAACGAGGGCGAGATGGGCCTCAACGGTGCGGTGTGGACGAGCAACCTGCACCGCGGACGGCGGCTCGCCCGCCAGGTCGTCGCCGGCACCGTGAGCGTCAACGAGGCCTACCTGACGACGTGGGGGAGCTCGGCGGCGCCGATGGGCGGGCGGCGCGCGTCCGGCGTCGGCCGGCGGCACGGCCGCGAGGGCATCCTGCGGTTCACCGAGTCGCAGTCGGTCGCCGTGCAGCGCGTCATGGGCATGGGCGTGCTCTACGGGCAGGGCCCGGAGCGGTTCGCGAAGACCTTCACCCTCCTGCTCAAGGCGGCCCGGGCCACCCGCTTCCCGTGGCCGTGACCTTGGCCGTGACCCTGGCCGTGACCCGGGCCGCCGCCCCGACGGGTGACCCCGGAACCCCCGTGCGAGAGTGGATCTCGTGACCTCGACGTGGACCCCTGCCGACCTGCCCGACCTCTCCGGCCTCGCCGCCGTCGTCACCGGGGCGAACTCGGGGCTGGGCCTGGAGACCTCCGTCGAGCTGGCCCGCGCCGGCGCGCACGTCGTCCTCGCCTGCCGGGACGCGCTGCGCGGCGACGAGGCGCTCGGCCAGGTCCGGGTGCGGGTGCCGGGGGCGGCCGCCGAGCTGCGCAGCCTCGACCTCGCGAGCCTGGCCTCGGTGCAGGCGTTCGCGGACGGCGTCCTCGAGAGCTTCGGCGAGGGGCTGGCCCTGCTCGTGAACAACGCCGGCGTCATGGCGATCCCGCGGCGGACGACGGCCGACGGGTTCGAGATGCAGCTCGGCACGAACCACCTCGGGCACTTCGCGCTCACCGGGCTGCTGCTGCCCGCGCTGCTCGCGACGGGTCCGACCGGCGGGGTCGCGGCCGGGCCCGCGCGCGTCGTCACCGTCGCGAGCAACGCCCACAAGATGGGCCGGCTGCACCGGGACGACCTCATGGGCGAGCGCAAGTACACACCGTGGTCCGCCTACGGCCAGGCCAAGCTCGCGAACCTGCTCTTCATGCGCGAGCTGCGGCGCCGGGCCGACGCGGCCGCCGCGCCGCTCCTGTCGCTCGCCGCGCACCCCGGCTACGCGCGGACGAACCTCACGACGTCCGGCCCTGCGGCCGGCAGCCGGCTCGTCGCCCGCGTGACCGGAGTCGCCGAGCGGTTCATGGCCCAGAGCGCCGCCGCCGGGGCCCTGCCCACGCTGCGCGCCGCCGGCGACCCGACCGCCCGCAGCGGCGACTACTACGGCCCCGACGGGTTCATGGAGCAGAAGGGGCACCCGAAGCTGGTCGGCATGACGGACGCCGCGCGCGACGACGCGGACGCGCTGTGGCTCTGGGAGCGGTCGGTCGAGCTGACGGGCGTCGACCCGAAGCTCTGACAGGATCGGCGCCGTGAGAGCGACCACGATCAACGGCCCGTTCGACATCCGCCTCGTCGACGCCCCCGACCCCCGCGTCGTCGCCCCGACGGACGCCCTCGTGCGCGTCGTCGTGTCGTGCATCTGCGGCTCCGACCTGTGGCCGTACCGCGGCGACGCCCCCGAGGGCGTCGAGCGCCGGATCGGCCACGAGTTCGTCGGGGTCGTCGAGGACCTCGGGCCGGACGTGGCGACGCTGCGGGTCGGTGACCTCGTCATCGCGCCGTTCCTGTGGTCGGACGGCACGTGCGCGATGTGCGTCCGGGGCCTGCAGACGTCGTGCCTGGCCGGTGGCGGCTACGGCGGCAAGGACCGGGACGGCGTCCTCGTCGACGGCGGCCAGGGCGAGTACGTCCGGGTGCCGCAGGCCGACGGCACGCTCGTCGCCGTCCCGTCGTCGGGTGCCGACGGCCCCGGCGGGGTGGACGCCGCGCTGCTGCCCTCGCTGCTCACCCTCTCCGACGTCATGGGCACGGGGCACCACGCGGCGCTCGCCGCCCGGGTCGGGCCGGGCTCGACGGTCGCGGTCGTCGGGGACGGCGCGGTCGGGCTCTGCGGCGTGCTCGCCGCGCGCCGGCTCGGCGCCGAGCGGGTCGTCGCGATGAGCCGGCACCCCGTCCGCCAGGACCTCGCCCGCGCGTTCGGCGCGACGGACGTCGTCGAGGACCGGGGCGCGGACGGCGCGGCCGCCGTCGCCGCAGCCCTCGGCGGGATCGGCGCGGACAGCGTCCTGGAGTGCGTGGGCACCAAGGACTCGATGGACCAGGCGCTCGCGACCGTGCGCCCCGGCGGCTCGGTGGGCTTCGTCGGGGTCCCGCACGGCGTCGAGCTCGACGTCCGCGACCTGTTCCGCCGCAACGTGTCCGTCGGCGGCGGGGTGGCGCCGGTCCGGGCCTACATCCCGCAGCTGCTGCCCGACGTCCTCTCCGGCGCGATCGACCCCGGCCGGGTGTTCGACCTCGAGCTGCCGCTCGCCGACGTCGCCGAGGGCTACACCGCGATGCACGAGCGCCGGGCGACGAAGGTGCTGCTGCGCCCGTAGCCGCCTGCCGCGTGCGAACGTCACCGGGACCTTCTCCCCGCCGAGGTCGGGACCGGTGGGCCTACAGGGCCCGCCCGGTGACGCCGATCACCCATCGGACGGGGCAGCCTGCGCTGGTGCAGGCGGCCGGCAGCAGGTGTTCGGAGGAAGAGGCGGCATGCACCGGTCCAAGGTCGCGCCGACGGGTGTCGAGCGGCGTCTCGGCGCCGACGAGCTCATCGTGAGCAAGACGGACGCCAAGGGTGTCATCACGTACGCCAACGACGTCTTCTGCCGGATCGCCGCCATGCGCGAGGAGGACGTCGTCGGGCAGCCGCACAACGTCATCCGGCACCCCGACATGCCGCGGGCCGTCTTCAAGCTGCTCTGGGACACCATCGCGGCCGGCCAGGAGATCTTCGCCTACGTGAACAACCTCGCCGCGGACGGCGCCAACTACTGGGTCTTCGCCCACGTGACGCCCTCGTACGACGCGTCGGGCCGGATCGTCGGCTACCACTCCAACCGGCGCAGCCCGCACCGCGACGCGATCGCCGCGGTGACCCCGGTCTACGCGGCGCTGCTCGCCGAGGAGCAGCGTCACGCCCGGGCCTCCGACGGCATCGCGGCCTCGACCGCGCTGCTCGGCACCACCCTGGTGTCCGCCGGTCTCGCCTACGACGAATGGGTCTGGACGGTCACCCCGTGAACCTCTTCCACAGCGACCGCACCGGCTCCGGGCCGGACCCGGCCCGCGAGGCCCTGCGCTTCTTCGGCGAGGCCTGCCGGCGCGCCGCCGAGGGCGACCTCGAGCAGCGCATGCCCCTGCTCGAGGGCGCCGCCGCGACCGACCCGGACGTCACCACGGCCCGGGCGTCGGTCAACGCGCTCCTCGACGTCGTCGACGCCTACATCCGGGAGTCGTCGGCGGCGATCGCCGCGAGCAGCGGCGGCCGGTACGACCGGCGGCTGCTCACCGGCGGGCTGCACGGCGCCTTCCGCACCGGGGCCGAGACCATCGACAACGGCCGGGTCTCGATGCGCGGCGCGCACGAGGAGATCGAGCGCGCCGCCGACGCCCGCCGGGCGCTCGCCGAGCGGCTCGAGACGACGGTCCTCGCCGTGAGCGAGCAGGTCGCGGCCGCGGCGACGCAGATGGGCGCGACCGCCGAGGGCGTCGTCACGTACGCCCGGGACGCCGTCGACGACTCCTCGCGCGCCACCGGCACGGTCGAGGAGCTCCGGACGAGCTCGGACGACATCCGCCGCGCGGTCGACCTCATCAGCCAGATCGCCTCCCAGACCCGGCTCCTCGCGCTCAACGCGACGATCGAGGCGGCCCGCGCGGGCGAGGCGGGCCAGGGCTTCCGGGTCGTGGCCGCCGAGGTGAAGAGCCTCGCGGACGCCGCGGCCTCGTCGTCCGACACGATCCTGTCCCGGGTGGACGCCGTGAGCGCCGCCGCGGGGGATGCGATCACGGCGCTCGAGGCCGTCACGCAGCGGATCCGCGAGATGGACACGATGGTCAACGACATCGCGAGCGCGGTCGAGGGCGGCCAGACCGGCGGCGGGCTCGTCCGGCTCGCCGAGATGCTCCGTGCCGAGGTCAGCGAGTTCGTGGCGACGGTCCGCAACGGCTGACCCGCCGTCACGGGCCCGGGCCGCCCGGGTTACCGTGAACCGTGCTGCGGACCGCCCTCAAGCCCCGGTGGCTGGCGCTCCTCGTCGTCGTCCTCGTGGCCGCCGCCGGGATGGCGCGGCTCGGGCAGTGGCAGTGGGACCGCGCGCACGACAACGCCGACGAGAACGTCGTCGCGCGGACGACGCAGCCCCCGGTGCCGATCGGCGCCGTGATCAAGGCCCGGCAGACCTTCACGGGGGCCGCCGCGGACCGGCCCGTCGTCGCCGTCGGCACGTACTCGGCGGCCGACCAGCTCCTCGTCCCGGAGCGCCGGCTCTCCGGCCGGACCGGCCTGTGGGTGCTCACCCCGCTCGTCCTCGAGGACGGCAGCGCCGTCGGCGTCGTCCGGGGCTGGGTCCCCGACGCGGCCGACCCCGCGGCCGCCGCGGCCGCCGTCCCGACCGGGCCGGTCGCCGTCCGGGGCGTGCTGCGGCCCGCCGAGCCTCCCCCGGACCGCGCCCCCGGCGAGTCGAGCGGGCTGCCCGCCGGCCAGGTCGAGCGGGTCGACGTCACCGAGCTCATCGGGCTGTGGCGCTGGCCGCTGCTCACCGGGTACCTCGTCCTCACCGACTACACCGCCGCCGCGACCGCCGACGGCACGACGACCGCGGTGCCCGTCGCCGCCGCCTCGCCGGCGCGCGTGCCCGCGGTCCCCGAGGGCACCGGCGGCATCGACCTGCGGAACCTGTCGTACGCGGGGCAGTGGTTCCTCTTCGCGGGCTTCGGCATCTTCATGTGGTGGCGGCTCGTCCGGGACGACCACCTCGGCGTGCTGCCGCCCGCACCGGACGACGACCCGGCCCCTGCCGCCCCTGCCGACGCTGCCGACCCGCACCCCGCTGACGAGACCACCCCCCACGAAGGAGCCACCCTGTGAAGGCCGCCCTGACCCGGTACCGCGTCCTCGCCTGGGCGACGGGTGTCTTCCTGCTGCTCCTCACGCTGCACGTCGTCCTCCAGGCCGTGCAGAAGGAGCCGGGGCAGCCGCTGTTCGAGGCCGAGGGGATCGGCGCGGTCCTGCCCGGGGCGGGCGCCTGGGTGCCGATCGTCCACGGCTGGCTCTACCTCGTCTACGTCATCGTCTCGGTCGACCTGTGGTTCCGGACCCGGCTGAACTTCCCGCGGATGGTCGGCGTCGCCCTCGCCGGGACGATCCCGTTCATGTCCTTCGTCGCCGAGCGCTGGGTACGGCACCAGGTCGAGCCGATGCTCGGCCGGGAGCGGACCGCGGCGGGGACGGCCGCGCAGCCTCAGTAGGCTGGGCGGGTGACCGACGCACCCGCCGAGAACACGCCCCCCTACGACGTCATCGCGGACGGGCCCGCGGGCTCCGGCCCGGCGCCGGCCGAGCGGCACACCGCCGAGGAGCTCGCGGAGGAGTCGCACCGCCCGGTCCTCGTCGTCGACTACGGCGCCCAGTACGCGCAGCTCATCGCGCGGCGGGTCCGTGAGGCGAACGTCTACTCCGAGATCGTGCCGCACACGATGCCGCTCGCGGCGATGCTCGCGAAGCGGCCGGCGGCGGTCATCCTCTCCGGCGGCCCGGCGAGCGTCTACGCGGACGGCGCCCCGCAGGTCGACGCCGCGCTCTTCGAGGCCGGCGTCCCGGTGCTCGGCATCTGCTACGGCTTCCAGGCGATGGCCCGGGCGCTCGGCGGCGAGGTCGCGCGGACCGGCCTGCGCGAGTACGGCGGCACGTCCGTCGACGTCGAGGCCGACGGGTCGGTGCTCGTCCACGGGCAGCCCGCGCAGCAGTCGGTGTGGATGAGCCACGGCGACTCGGTGCAGAAGGCCCCCGACGGCTTCTCCGTCGTCGCGACGACGTCCGGCGCGCCGGTCGCGGCGTTCGAGGACCCGGCCCGGCGGCTGTTCGGCGTCCAGTGGCACCCCGAGGTCAAGCACTCGACGTTCGGCCAGCAGGTGCTGACGAACTTCCTCCTGAGCGGCGCGGGGATCACCGCCGACTGGACGACCGGCAACGTCATCGACGAGCAGGTCTCCCGGATCAAGGCGCAGATCGGTGGCGGCCGGGTCATCTGCGGGCTCTCCGGCGGGGTCGACTCGGCGGTCGCGGCGGCGCTCGTGCAGCGCGCGGTCGGCGACCAGCTCACCTGCGTCTTCGTCGACCACGGCCTGCTCCGCGCGGGCGAGGCCGAGCAGGTCGAGCGCGACTTCGTCGCCGCGACCGGCGTCCGGCTCAAGGTCGTCGACGCGCAGAAGCGCTTCCTCGACGCGCTCGCCGGGCAGATCGACCCGGAGGAGAAGCGCAAGACGATCGGCCGCGAGTTCATCCGGGTCTTCGAGCAGGCCGCGCGCGAGGTCGTCGAGGAGGCGGGTGCGGCGGGCGAGGAGGTCAAGTTCCTCGTGCAGGGCACGCTCTACCCGGACGTCGTGGAGTCCGGCGGCGGCGAGGGCGCGGCGAACATCAAGAGTCACCACAACGTCGGCGGCCTGCCCGACGACCTCCAGTTCGACCTCGTCGAGCCGCTGCGCACGCTCTTCAAGGACGAGGTCCGCGCCGTCGGCCGCGAGCTCGGGCTGCCCGAGGAGATCGTCGGCCGGCAGCCGTTCCCCGGCCCCGGCCTCGGCATCCGGATCATCGGCGAGGTCACCCACGACCGGCTCGAGACCCTGCGCGCCGCCGACCTCATCGCCCGCGCCGAGCTCACCGCGGCCGGCCTGGACGCCGAGATCTGGCAGTGCCCGGTCGTGCTCCTCGCCGACGTCCGCTCGGTCGGCGTCCAGGGCGACGGCCGCACCTACGGCCACCCCGTCGTGCTGCGGCCGGTGTCCTCCGAGGACGCCATGACCGCCGACTGGACCCGGCTGCCGTACGACGTCCTCGCCCGGATCTCGACCCGGATCACGAACGAGGTGCCCGAGGTGAACCGGGTCGTCCTCGACGTCACGAGCAAGCCGCCGGGCACGATCGAGTGGGAGTGACGGCACAGCGGTCGCGGAAGCGATAGCGGGAAGATGCGGCAGGCTGCCGCTCAGATCTCCGCGTAGGTGGCGGCGTGCGACGTGCCGACCGCATCCGCCGACGCCACGACCCCGATGACGGCCTGACCAGGGAGATTCATTCGCGCGGGTCTGGCCTGCCGGGGTAGGCGGCGCGCAGGTCGCCGTCGAACAGGCGACCGCAGAACTCGTTCATCCGGGCTGCGGCGGGGGCATGCCGCGCGATGATCTTCGCCACGTGCGGCGGCACGTCCGGTGGGATGTCGCCGGTCGCGCACCGGTGCACGAACTCGTCGCGGGCGACGGCATCGCCCTCGGGCGGTACGGGCACCCCGCAGACTGTCGTGACCAGCCAGTTGACCAGCCGCATAGACGCGTAGTCGCCGTCATGGGTGGCGTGCGGGCAGCGAAGTCGCGCTCGGCGGCGGAGAGGTCGAATCGCGGCGAGGTGGCGAGCCCGAAGTCGACCAGGTAGAGCCGGTCGTCGTCGGCCCGGACGTTGCCGAAGTGTCTGTCGAGGTGGAGCACCTCGCGGTGCCGCAGGAACGACACCATCTCGAACAGGTGCTGTTCGACCGCGGCGGCTCTGCCGATCGGGTCGCTCAGCCAGCCCGACAGCCCGTCGGGGAGATGCTCCAGAAACAGCACGAGGCTTGCGGTGGCGCTCGCCAGAGCGTCGAACCGGGCCCGCACGGCCCGGTGACCACCGAACTGGTCGACGACGGCGTCGATGTCGAGGTGCTCGGTCGCGACCGATGGGCGGCCGGGCAGCACCCGCCAGTGGTGCAGCAGCGCGAACGACTCCGTCTCCCCGGCGAGGACCCCATCGGTGACGCTCTGGTTCGCCGCCAGTTCGCGCCACGCGCCGAAACCCGGAGCCGCCAGGCGGTACATCCCGTACTGCCAAGCCACCGGCAGGTCGAACAGGTTCGACGTGTCGTGCGGATGAGCCAGCTCCCGGTCGGTGATCGGGACCCGCTTGACGAACACGGGCACGCCATCGACGTCCGCACTCGAACAGCCGCCGCCCACACCGACGCCGACGGGTGGCGCGGCCTGCACGAGCCCCGCCAGTTCGTCGTCGCGAAGGGCGGCCAACGTCGCTGCGACGCGGTCGTGGCGCGATCGCCGGGCGAGGAGCATCGCCGCATCGTGCCACCGACCGATAGCCCTTCGATGCTGTGCCGGACACCGATCTGGCCGCCGGTCGTGCTGCGGGCGGTGTTGTCGGTGGCCCCGGTTACGTTCACTCCTGTGATCGAGCTTCCTGATCTGCGGCAGGTCCTGCGCGGGGAGACGCTTCCTTCGCGCACGACGGTCGTGATCCGCGGAGGTCCGGACTCTTCGGAGAAGCTGCGCTCTCACGCCCAGCGAACGGCACGTGCATTCGCGCTGGACGGGGTGCCCGTCTTGGGGATCTCGGTGTTCGCAGGTCTGGATGACATCGGTGCCGCATCCGTTGACGGCGTCCTCGCCGGGAAGCTGGCCACATACCGGGTCGTGCATCTCGTCGAGGCTGGTGCTCTTATCTCCGAGGGTTTCCAGTTGCTGCCGACGTTCACTCGGCCTCACATGACACTCTTGCTGACCTCGCTCGACGACCTCGAACCCCTCGTCAAGCTGCTTGGCCCCGCAAGCCCGAACCCTCACTATGGTGAGACAACCGGGCGACGGAGGAGGTGAACGATGATCAGAGTGGACATCCCTGCGGATCTCAACTCCGAGGACGAGACCGGATATGTGTGGACATTCCTCGACGAGGCGCGGGACACCAGCATCGTGACTCCCGGAGCCCTCGTCGTGACAGGCGACGACGACGCGCCTGCGGTCGCCGTGGTGGTCGACCTCGTTCCCCACCCGAACGGCACGATCGTCCACCTCGACGTCCTCCCGGGTCCCGTCGACGGCTACCTGGCGTTGGCTCGACGGATGACCGCGTCAGCCTGACGACCCCCGCTGGTTCGAACCGCCCCCACGCAGGCAGCGACGCCGAGACCCTGCGCGGGGCGAGGCGCAGAGGTGGCGCGGGGCGCGAGCGGGAGAGGCGGGTCAGGGGTCTTCGGCGGAGGTCTCGTACCGCCGGACGACGTCGGTCTTGCCGCGCGTGTAGGCCCGGGAGTCGCCGCCGCACGTCGCGAGCAGCCGTTGCTTGACCGCGGCGTACTCGGCCGCGGCCGCGGGGTCGGCGCGCAGCCGGTCGCGGAAGGCGATGATCCGATGCCAGTACGCACTGCCCTCGGTCGTGAGGTGCAGGTGGTGGGTGCGCAGCTGCGTCGGGTCGGCCGGGCCCTTGCGGAAGACGTATCGGCCCGGGTCGTCGGCCAGGGCGCGCGGGTCCCAGACGTAGCCGAGTCCTTCGAGCGCCGTCCGAACGTGCGCGAACCGGCCGTCGAGCGTGGCGTCGTCCGGCAGCCCGACCATGACGTCGACGACGGGCTTGGCGGGCAGCCCGGGCACGGCCGTCGAGCCGATGTGCTCGACCCGGTGCGGGACGTCGGCCAGCGCGGCGCCGAGCAGTGCGGCGCCGAGCAGTGCGGCCTCGTCGGCGAACGCCGTCGCCCAGGCCGGGTCGTACGGCACGACGCGGGGTGCTGCGTGCACGAAGTCGGTCACCGGTGCCGTCCTCTCCTCGGACGCGAGACCGGGTCGATGCTCGAGTCCGGGCGGTCGTGATCGCGACGTGGAGGACCCGAGCACGGACCCGAGCTCGCGCCCACCCTTGCTGCAGTCGTGGATCTGAGGTCTTGCACGCCTAGCGTGCATCGGGCTGCAACGACACATGCAGCGGCCGGCGCGCCGTCGCCCCGACGACCGCGACACCGCCGTTCCGGCGACACCTTCCGCGGACGCCTGACAACCATCGTGCCCCCGCCGGACTCTGGACACGTGACCCCGGCCGCCCGAGCCGGCAACCCCTGGAGGCACCGTGGACCGTCGCGAGGGCTTCGAGCCCTTCGCCGCCGGCGCGGCCTCGCACCTGCGGCGCACCGCCTACCTGCTCACCGGCGACCCGCACGTCGCCGAGGACCTCGTGCAGGACGCGCTCGTCGCGCTCTACGTCGCCTGGCCGCGGGTCGCCGACCCGTACGCCTACGCCCGGCGCAGCGTCGTCAACGGCACCCGGTCGCGGTGGCGGTACCGGCGCCGGCGGCCGGAGACGAGCGTGGCCGTCGTCCACGACGACGCCGACCCCGGCGCCGACACCCGGACGGCGCCGCCGGACGCGACGGACGCCGTCCTGGCCCGGCGGGTGCTCCTCGACGCCCTCGCGACCCTGCCGGCCCGGCAGCGCGCGGTCGTCGTCCTGCGCCACCTCGAGGATCTCAGCGAACCGCAGACCGCCCAGGCCCTCGGCATCTCGGTCGGCACGGTGAAGAGCCAGAACGCGCGCGCCCTGACCCGGCTGCGCGAGGCGCTCGCACCGGACGGCGACCCCGACGCGGCCCGGCTCCCGGAAGGACAGCGCTCATGACCGGCACAGCTCCCGACCCGCTCGTCACCACGCTCGTCGCCCTCGCGGAGCGCGCGGACCTCGCCGTGGACCTCGCTGCGGATCTCGAGGCCGCTTCCGCCCCGGCCCGTCCCGCGGCGGACGGCGCGCTCGCGGCCCGGGCGGCCGCCCTCGGTCGTCGCCGGCTGCGCACCCGGACCGTGGCGCGCGCCGGGGGCGTCCTCGTCGCGGCGTCGGTGCTCGTCGGCGGCACCGTCGCCGCCTTCCCCGACGCGGTACGCCGGGTCCCGGTCATCGGCTCGCTCGTCCCGGTTCCGGCGCCGGACCCGCAGCCCCCCGTGGCCAGGGACGTCGACCCCTACGCGCGGCTCCTCGACGGCCCGGCGCGTGGCGTGCTGGCCGGTGACGAGGGGCTGCGCGCCGAGGCGTTCGCCGCCTGGGCGACGGCCCGGAGGGTGTCCCCGGACGGCCGGCTGGGGGTGTTCGACGACCTCCGGGGCACGCCGCGCCTCGTCTGGGCCGGTCCGACCCAGGGCGGACCCGCGGCAGTGGTCGCGCAGCGCGCGTTCGTGCACCCGCACCCCGGCCTCGACGCCGCTGACCTCGGCGAGCGGACGCTGCTCGGCTTCGTGACCACCGGGCCGGGCGGCCGCCTCGAACTCCTCGCCGTGGACCGCGCGGCCCGGTCCGAGCAGGTGACCGACGATCCGGCCCGCCGCAGCGCGATGGTGGGTGTGTGGCTCGACGAGGCCCGCGGCCGGCTGCTCCTCGTCGATCCCGGCGTGCCGCTCGTGTGGTCGAGCCGCTGGTCCTACCGGCCCGACGGCGTCCCGGTGCGGGACTGGGCGCCGGTCGCCTTCTCCGACGGGGCGACCGTCCTCTCGTTGCCGAAGGGGAGCGACGCCCGGCTCGTCGCGGTGGCCCGCGCCCCCGTCCGGGACTGGGCCGACGTGCAACGCCTCGGACCGGACCGCCGCAGCGACCAGGTCGTGCCGAACTGGGTCGCGTCGGCCGCGACCGTGCGCTGGGCGCGCACGACCCGGTGCCTCGCGATCGGCCGCGGCGACCTCGAGGCGTCGGCGTGCGAGCGATGGGGCGAGGCCCTCGTCACCGCGCGGATGGATCGCACGGGGCCGGGCGGCGTGGCGTTCGGCTCCGTGCCGGGCAGCCTCGTCGGCCGCACCCCGGACGGTCGCACGTACGTCGTCGCCACCCTCACCGCCGATGCGGACCCGTCCCGTGTCGTCGGGGGCGTCCTCACCGGCGCCGACCCCGAGCACGTCACGGCGTCCGCCCTCGCGGACGGGGGCGTGCTCGACCCGGACGCCGCCCTGCCGGTGGCCGTCCGGCTCCCGGAACGGCAGGGCTGGGTGGTGGCGAACGTCGGTGCGGCCCTGCGCTACCGCGTGACGCCGTCCGGGTCCTGGACCGACGCCGGCCGGGACGCCGCCCTGCTGCCCGACGCCGAGAGGCTCGAGGTCGAGGTCACGCGGGACGGCTCGACGCCGGTCGTCGTCATGCTCGGTGGTTGAGCGACGAGTGGGGTCGTCGCCCCTCAGGGCGCCTCGAGCTCGGCCCAGACCCGCTTGCCGTCGGGCAGCGCCGTCGTCCCCCAGCGGGCGGCGAGGACGTCGACGAGATGGACGCCGCGCCCGTGCTCCTCGCGGGGGCCGGGGTCCTGGTGCTGGGGGGCGTCCGGGCTGGTGTCGGTGACGCTGACGCGGACGGCGTCGTCGAGGCGGCGCACCTCGAGGGTGACCTCGCCGCCGGCGTGGGTCACCGCGTTCGTCACGAGCTCGCTGACGACGAGGGTCACGGTGTCCACGAGCTCGGTCATGCCCCACGAGCGCAGTGCCTCGCGGGCGACCGACCGGGCGACGTACGCGGCGCTCGGCACCGGCTGCAGCACGTGCCGGACGACGGCACCGTCCGGTGCCGACGGGTCGTCCACCGGCCGGCCGGCGGCGCTGCCGCGGCGGACGGCGAGCAGGCACACGTCGTCCGTCGGCCCGGAGCCGGCGAGCAGGGTGTCGCAGATGGCACGCACGAGGTCCGGCGGGGGCAGCTCGGCGGGCACCGCCGCGGCCGTCGCGGTGAGCCGGTCGAGACCGTGGTCGAGGTCGTCGTCGCGGCGCTCGACGAGGCCGTCGGTGAAGAGCACGAGGGTCTCGCCGGGGTCGAGGCGGAAGGGGTGCTCACGTGCCCCGGCGGCCAGGAGCGAGCCGACCGGCGGGTCGACGTCGTCCCCGAAGAAGGTCGCGCGCGCACCGGTCACCGCGGCGTCCGGGGGTGCGATCCGCAGCAGAGGCGGGTGCCCGGCGCTGCACCAGACCCCCTCCCCGGTGGCCGGGTCGAGCTCGAGGTAGGCGATCGTCGCGAAGGTGTCGGGGTCGTACTGCTGGACGAACGCGTCGAGCCGCTCGACGACGTCGCCGGGACCACCGCCGAGCAGGGCGTACGAGCGCAGCGCGTTGCGCAGCCCGCTCATGACCCGGGCCGCGGGCAGGCCGTGCCCGGCGGCGTCGCCGACGGCGAGCCCGAGCCGGCCGGACGGCAGGACGAACGCGTCGTACCAGTCGCCGCCGACCTCGTGGCCGCCGGTCGCCGGCACGAAGACCGCCCCGAGCGTCACCCCCGGCACGGTCGGCAGCCGGTCGGGCAGGACGGCGTGCTGCAGGGCGTCGGCGACCGTCCGCTGCTGCTCGAAGAGCAGGGCCCGTTCGAGCGCCTGCGCCGTGTGCCCCGCGAGGGTGACGAGGAAGTCGCGCTCCTCGCCGCTCATCGTGTGCTCGGTCGACCACGACAGCGCGAGCGTGCCGAGCCGGGAGCCGCTGCCGGTCACGAGCGGCAGGTGCGCCATCGACTCGGTCCCCGCGGTGCGCATGTGCGGGCCGATGTCGGGGAAGTCCTCGACGGCCTGCTCGACCGACTCGTGGAAGTACGGGCGGCCGTGCCGGGCGGCGTCCGAGACGGGCGCGGACCGGTCCAGCGGGAAGCGCGACCACACCGCGGCGGTCTCCGCCGGCAGCGGGCTCATGCTCACGTACTCCATGCTCCGGCCGGTCTTCTCGACCAGGGCGATGCCCGCGAAGACCGTCCCGAGGGCCCGGCGCGCGTTCGTCGTCACGGCGTCCGCGACGTCCTGGACGGTCATCGCCGTCGAGAGCGAACGGGTCAGGTCGAGCAGCTGCCGGCCGCGGGCCAGGGCCCGTTCGAGCCGGCTGACGATCCGGCCCCGCTCGCGCTCGGCCTCGTGCCGGGCCTCGACGCTGCGCAGGTAGACGGTGAGCCCGTCGATCGACGGGTACGCCCGCACCTCGAGCCAGCCGGTCGCCGTCGGCGTCTCGAACGTCACCGGGCGCTGGTGGTCCATCGCCCAGTGGTAGTTCACGTGCACGGGGGAGTCCTCGGTCTCGGGGACCTCGTCCCAGAACGGCCGCCCGACGAGGTCGGCACCGGCCCGGCCGAGCAGCCCGGCGGCCGTGTCGTTGACGTAGGCGACGGTCCAGTCCGGCTCGAGGATGAGGACGCCGTCACTCACCTGCGCGAGCGTGCGGCCGGTGCGCTCGCGGGAGGTCCGCAGCGCGGTCGTGTCCGCGGCGACCCCGGTGACGACGGCACCGCCGGAGCCGTCGAGGACGACGCCGCCGCGCAGCCGGACCCAGCGGACGGTGTCGTCGTCGCCGCGGACCCGGAACTCCTCGAGGACCTGCAGGTCGCGCAACGCGCCCGGGCCGACCCGGCCGTTCCGGCCGCCCGGCGGGCCGTCGGCCCGCAGCGCGAGCTGGCAGGCCCGGGAGACCGACTCGAGCGCGGCGAACAGGCCCTTGCGGTCGTCGGGGTGGAGCGCCCCCATGAGGTCGGCGACCGGGAAGGTGCCCGGTTCGGCGGCGCCGACGAGGCGGGCGGTGACGTCGTCGATCGTCACGGTGTACCGGCCCGGGACGAACGACCAGAGCCCGACGCCGCTGGCCCGCAGCGCCAGCGCGTCGAGGTCGCCGTCCGGCATCACACCCCCAGTCACTGATCGGAACTGAGTGTGCCGGTAACCCCGGTGACTGTCATCCGGGAGCCGTCCGCCGCGACGGCGCGGACGGCGTCGACGAGCCGCTCACCGGGCGCGACGTGCGCGCCGTCCCAGACGACCGACCGGACGACGTCCCCCTCGACCCGGGCCCCGGCGCCGACGACGGACTCCTCGACCCGGCCGCTGACGACCGCACCGGGCGCGACGAGGCTGCCGCCGGCCCGGTGCACCGCGTCGAGGTTGGCCGCGAGGTACTGCGCCGGCGTCCCGCAGTCGACGACGGTGCCGGGCAGGCCGAGCACGGCGGTCGTCACGAGGTCCAGGCGGCCGAGGGCGTCCTGGGCGGCCCAGAGCACCTCGTAGAGCCCGGTCGGCTCGGCCGCCAGGGCCTTGACGAGCGCCCACGGCAGCAGGCACGCGCCGACGTAGCGCAGCCGGGCGCCGTCCGGCGCCGTGAAGTCCGGGCGTCCGTCGACGGGGACGCAGAGCAGCCGGCAGCGCTCGCCGTCCCAGCCGTCGGCGAGGCCGCCCAGGCCGCCGGGCAGGTAGGCGTCGGCGTTCGTGAGGAGGACGTCGCGGCCGTCGACCCAGTCCCGCAGCGCACCGAGCGCGCCCGCGGTGCCGAGCGCCTCCGGGGACTCCACCGACACGTGCGCCCGGCCGCCGACGTGCGCGACGACGAGGTCGGCGCCGTGGTGGGCGTTGACGGCCAGGTGCCCCGGCCCGCTGCCGGCCGCGGGCGCCACCCGGGCCAGCGCGTGGTCGAGGAGCGGCACCCCGCCGACCGGGCACAGCGCCTTGGGGCGCAGCAACGTGAGCGGGCGCAGCCGGACTCCCTCGCCGGCCGCGAGGACGACCCCCGCGAGCCGGTCCGTCACCGCCCGAGCACCCGCCCCGAGTGCGCGTCGCCGTCGCGCCAGCGGCGCAGGACGTCGAGCACCGTCGCGGTCGGTTCGTCGATGGCGCCGAGCTCGTCGGGGCGCAGCCACGCGGCCTCGATCGCCTCGCTGCCCGGGCGGACCTCGTGCGCGGCGTCCGACACGACGTGGAAGACGACGTCGACCCGGCGCGACCGCGGCTCCACGACGACCCCGATCGGCAGGTCGACCTCGACGACCAGCCCGGTCTCCTCGCGCAGCTCCCGGACGACGGCCTGGTCGGCCCGCTCGCCGCGGTTGACGAGCCCGCCGGGCAGCGTCCAGCCGGGCCGGTGGTGCTGGCGCAGCACGAGGATCCGGCCGTCGTGCTCGACGAAGCAGACGGCGCCGACCGTGTGGCTCGGGGCGATGACCCGGACCGCCGCGACCCGCAGCCGGCGCGGCATCCGGCGGAAACCCGTGAGGGCCCAGCGATGCAGCGTCCCGATGCCCGCGCCCGCCTCCCCGCCCATGCCTTCACCCTACGTCCGGGGGACCGACGTCCCGGGTGCACGGACGGATCCGCGCCTAACGTCGTCCTCGTCACGGCTCAGCGGATCGTCACGGATCTGCGAACGGGTTCGGCCGCTCACCCGGCCGAGCACGCGACCCGAGGTGGACCGGGTCGGAGGGCGGGGAGGCATCGCCTCCCCGCCCTCGAGCGTTTGCCGCCCGCCGCACGCGGTAGCGTCGTCCGCCGTGCCGCCCGACCCCACCCACCACCTCGCGCAGGACCTCGCGCAGGACCTCGCGCAGGATCTTGCGCAGGACCTCGCGCAGGACCGGCCGCCGCGCCGGGACGTGCAGCGCCTGGCGGCCTACGGGGTGCTCCGGGACGGCGCCGGTCGGGTCGTGCTCGTGCGGGCGTCCGACCGGTCCGACCTCACCGGCGTCTGGTTCCTGCCCGGCGGCGGCGTCGAGTTCGGCGAGCACCCGCGGGACGCCGTGGCCCGCGAGGTCGCCGAGGAGACCGGGGTGGCGGTCCGGGTCACCGGCCTGCGGGACGTCGTCTCCGACGTCATCGACCTGCCGCACCGGGGCGTCCGGGTGCACACGCTGCGGGTGCTCTACGACCTGCACGCCGACGACGCGTCCACCCCCGGAGCGGGCTGGGCCGTGGGCCTACGGCCGGAGCCCGACGGCACGAGCGACGCCGTCCGCCTCGTGGCCCCCGAGGAGCTCACGGGCGCCGGTGCGCTGCCGGTCGTGCCGTTCGTCGCGCACGCGCTCGGCCTGCCCGTGCCGCCGATGCCCGTCGCGCACCCGCCCGCCCGGCCGACGGTCGTCCCGGCCGCCGCGGCGGGCCACGCCGTCCACGGTTTCGGCAGCCCGGCCGCCGATGACCCCGCCGTCGTCGCCGAGGGCGGCGCGGTCGCCCCCGGCCCGGACCTCGACGCCCTCCACGGCGAGGCGGTCGCCCGGGTGCAGCGCACCGCGGCCTACGCGCTGTGCCACGACGGCGGGCGCGTCCTGCTGAGCCGGCTGCGGAACTCCACGCTGTGGACGCTGCCCGGCGGCGGCATCGACCACGGCGAGCAGCCGCACGAGGCCGCCGTCCGGGAGGTCCACGAGGAGACCGGGCTGCCGCTGCGGCTGCGGGGGCTGCTCGACGTCGACAGCACCCGGTTCACCGGGCGCGGCCCCTCCGGGCGGGCCGAGGACTTCCACGGCGTTCGGGTCGTGTTCGACGGCGAGGTGCCGACGGACGTGGCGCCCCGGGTCGTCGAGGTCGACGGGTCCACCGTCGAGGCCGCCTGGTGGCCGGTCGCGGACCTGCCCCGGCTGCAGCTCACCGGGCTCGTCCGGGCCGTGCTGAAGCACCTGCCGTGACCGACGCGGCCGGGCTGCTCACCGCCGCGGCGGCGCAGGTGCTCGCCGCGGACGGCCCGTCGGCGGCCCAGGACCCGGCCGCGTGGCGGGACGCCGCGATCCGGCACGCGGCCGCGACCGCCTGGCAGGCCGGGGACGGCGCCGCGGTCCGGGCGCTCGCGAGCGGGTACGGCGCGCTGCTGTGCCTCGAGCCGGTGCTCGACGGCGGCGCCGTCGACCTGGCCCGGGTCGGGATCGCCGAGCGCCGCCGGCGCGGCGCGTTCGGCACCCCGGCCGCGCTCGCCGCGGTGCTCGCCGCGCACGCCCTGCCGGCGGCCCTCCCGACGGCCCTCCCGACGGCCCCGCCGGACGCCGCCCCGACCGTCGTCGACCCGGCCTGCGGCAGCGGGGCCCTGCTGCGGGCGGCGTTCGCCCGGCTCGTCGAGGTCGGCGTCCCGCCCGCGCAGGCGGCGGCCGCGCTGCACGGCGTGGACGACGACCCGGTCGCGGTCGACCTCGCCCGGACCGTCCTCGCGGTCGACGCCGTCGAGGCCGGCGCCGCCTGCACCCCGGCCGACCTCGCGGCCCGCGTCGTCCTCGGCGACGCCCTCCTGGGAGCCACCCCGCTGCTGCCCGCGGCCGGTCCCGGCGGCCTCGCCTGGCACGAGGCGTTCCCGGCGGTGCTCGCGGACCCGGGTGCGGCCGCCGACCCGCTCACCGGGTGGCGCGGCGGGTTCACCGCGGTCGTCGCGAACCCGCCGTGGGAGCGGCTCAAGGTGACCCGCAAGGACTGGCAGCACCGGCCGCCGACGGCGCTGCGGGCGGACCGGGCGGCGTCCGCGCGGGGGCTGCGGGAGGCGGGCCGGCACCCGCTCACCGGGGCCGGCGAGATCAACGCCTACCTGCCGTTCCTCGAGACGTGCTGGCGGCTGCTCGCGCCGCACGGCCGGGCCGGGGTCGTCGTCCCGGCCGGGGTCGCCGCGGACCGGTCGGCCTCCCGGCTGCTCGGGGCGCTGCTCGACGCCGGTGCGCTCGAGCGGCTCCACCTGCTCGACCAGACCGCGCCCGTCTTCGAGGACGTGAGCAGCCGGGTCGGGGTCGCCGTCGTCGTCCTGCGGTCGGGCGCGTGCGGGCCGGACGGCGCGGACGGCGCCGCGGCGGTCGCGCGGCCGCCCGCCGAGGTCGTCGTCGGGCTCGTGGACCCCGCGCAGCCGGCCGGGGAGCGGGCCTGGGCGCTCGACGCCGACGTCCCGTGGCTCGTCAACCCGAACACCGGCACGCCGCCGCTGTGCACGTCCGCGCGGGACGCCGCCCTCGTGACCGCCGCGCACCGCCGGTTCCCGGTGCTGCTGCGCCGCGGCGCCGACGGCGGGGTCGTCGACAGCCCGTGGCAGGCCCGGCTCGTGACCTCGATGCACATGACCCGGGACGCCCGCTGGTTCGCGACCGCCCCCGGCCCGGGGCTCGTGCCGCTGTGGGAGGCCAAGCACGCCGGGCTGCTCGACCACCGCGGCGGCGGCCGGGCCGCGCACCGCTACTGGGTGCCGCGCGACCTCGTCGAGGAGCGGTTCGGCGCGCTCGCCGGGCGCGGCTGGCTCGCCGGCTACCGCAACGTCACGACGACGGACTCGCCGCGCACCCTCATCCCGACGGCGCTGCCCGTCGTCGGCGTCGGCAACTCGCTGCCGCTCGTCGACGCACCGCGGCTGCCGCTGCTGCTCGCCGCGCTCGCGAGCCTGCCCGTCGACCATCTCGTGCGGCAGAAGCACGCCGGCGCGAACCTCAACTTCTTCAAGCTCGAGCAGGTCGCGCTGCCCCCGCCGGAGGCGTACGACGTCCCCGCGCCGTGGGAGCCCGGGACGACGCTCGCGGCCTGGGTGCTCGCCCGGTTCGCCGTCGCGCACGCCTGGGACGACGACCTGTCCGGGCTCGCCGCCGAGCTCGGCGCGGACGGCGTCCCGGTGCCGGCCTGGCGCGCCCGTACCGCTGCGCGCGCCGCCACCGACCGCGCCGCCGCGCTCGCCGACCTCGACGCCGCGCACGCGCTGCTGCTCGGCTGGTCCCGGGGCGACCTCGAGCACGTGCTGTCGACGTTCACCGCCCTGCGCACCAAAGAGGTCACCGCTACGGGTGCCTTCGGGACGGCCGCCCGGGCGCTCGCGGCGTACGACCGGCTGGCCGGGTGACCGCAGGCGCCCCTGCGACGGCTGTGCCTAGGGTGGAGGCATGACGACCGACGCGGTGCAGAAGGCCCAGTTCGGGGCGGAGACGGCGAAGGACGGCGCGTTCGTCCGGCAGGGCAACCGGTTCACCGACCGGATCACCCGGGACAGCGACTCCGCGCCCGGCGAGGGGCCGGACGCGCAGGGCCGCTGGCCGGTCGAGGCCGGCCGCTACCGGCTCGTCGTCTCGCTCGCGTGCCCGTGGGCGCACCGCTCCGTCGTCGTGCGCCGGCTGCTCGGCCTCGACGACGCGATCTCGCTCGCCGTCGTCGACCCGTACCGCGACGACAGCGGCTGGGCGTTCACCCTCGACCCCGACGGCCGGGACCCGGTGCTCGGCGTGACCCACCTCGCTCAGGTCTACGCGCGGACCGACCCGGCGTACACCGGGCGGGTCACGGTGCCCGCGGTCGTCGACACCGTCACCGGGCTCGTCGTGACGAACGACTACCCGCAGATCACGCTCGACCTGTCGACCGAGTGGGTCGACCACCACGCCCCCGGCGCGCCGCGGCTGCTGCCCGACGACCCGGCCGCCCGGGCGGAGATGGACGCGTTGATCGAGGTGGTCTTCCGTGAGGTGAACAACGGCGTCTACCGGTGCGGCTTCGCAACGACCCAGGAGGCGTACGAGGCGGCCTTCGCGACGCTGTTCGCCCGGCTCGACGCGCTGTCGGAGCACCTGGAGACCCGGCGCTACCTCATGGGCGACACCGTCACCGAGGCCGACGTCCGGCTCTTCACGACGCTCGTCCGGTTCGACGCCGCCTACCACGGCCACTTCAAGTGCAACCGGAGCAAGCTCACCGAGATGCCGGTGCTCTGGGCCTACGCGCGGGACCTGTTCCAGCACGACGGGTTCGGCGAGACCGTCGACTTCGCGCACATCAAGCGGCACTACTACGCGACGCACCCGATGATCAACCCGACCCGGATCGTCCCGGTCGGCCCGGACCTCAGCGGCTGGACGACGCCGCACGGCCGCGAGGCGCTCACGTCCTCCTGACGAGGCGGCCACGGCCGGCGACGGCGACGACGGTGAGCGCCGCGGCGACCGTCGCCCAGGCCAGCGATCCGGCCGCGCCGGAGCGGTCCGCGACCGCGCCGCCCGCCGCCGCACCGACCGCGGCACCGGCGAAGATCGTCACGTTGAGCCAGGTGTAGGCCTCGGTCGTCGCGGTGGCCGGGACGACGTCCGGCACGAGCGCGTTGCCGGTGATGATCGTCGGGGCGTTCGCCGCCCCGGCGACGACGAGCGCCGCGGTGACCGCCACGAGGGCCGCCGTCCCCGAGGTCGTCGCACCGGCGACCGCGACGGCCAGCGCCCCGGCGGCGAGCGCGACCGCGGAGACCGCGAGCCGCCGCGCCGGCGGCGTCGTCCAGGCGCGCGCACCGTAGACGACGCCGGAGACGAGGCTGCCCAACGTCCACAGCCCGAGGACGAGCCCGGCGGCACCCGGCCGGTCGGCGTCGTCGGCGAGCGCGACGACACCGACCTCGACGAACCCGAAGC
>NZ_MWLL01000025.1 GCF_002198675.1 Kineosporia sp. R_H_3
GTGCTGCGGGGGCGGATGCGGGTGCTGTCGTGGCCGGGACGGTACCGGCACGGCCGACGAGGCCGCGCAGGAGTGCGGACGTCGCGTCGCAGTGCTCCTCGGCGACCGCGCGGGCGCGCTCGGCGTCCCCGCGCAGGACGGCGTCGACGAGGTCGGCGTGCTGGACGTCCGAGTGGGCGATGTTCGCCCGGAGCACGGGGATCGCCGACAGCAGCTCGGACAGCCGCGACTGGGTCGCCGTCACCGCCTCGACGAGCAGCGGGGAGCCGGCGAGGGTCGCGACCGCGAGGTGCAGGCGGGCGTCCGCGACGCGCCGGCTCGCGTCGTCCGGGGCCTGGGTGACCGCGGCGAGGGCGTCGGCGAGGAACGCGCGCTGTGCCGCCGTGAGCGGTGCGGCGGCCGCGAGCGCCGCGGCACCGGGCTCCACGACGCGGCGGAACAGCAGGACGTCGACCACCTCGGCGCCGGTCCGGGTGCGGGTGTCGGCGGGGGCGACGAGGCCGGGGTGGACGACGACGGTGCCGCCGGAGCGGCCGCGGCTCGTCGTCACGAGGCCGGCCTGCCGCAGGGCGCCGATCGCGTCGCGCAGGGTCGCGCGGCCGACCTTGAGCCGTTCGGCGAGCTCGCGCTCGGGCGGCAGCCGCTCCCCCGCCCGGAAGACGCCGAGCCGGATCGCGGTCGCGAGGTGCTCGACGGTGGACTCGAAGGCGTTGCCGTCCCGGACCGGGCGCAGGACGGCGTCCGGCAGGTCGTGGGGGACGTCCGGGGCACCGGCCCGCTCGTCGGTGGCGTCGTCCGGCCCGCCGGCGCGCGGGAGGTCGGCCGTCACGCTCACCAGACCTCCGCCCGCTGCACCGACTGCTGCACCGACTGCTGCACCGACTGCCCGCACCGACATCAAACCGCCGGAAACAGACCATTGCACGGCCGGACCGACGTCCGGCTGCCGAGGCCGCATCCTGTCGCCGCCGACGAGCGGCTGTCAATGGATCGGCGCCAGACCTTTGCCGGGCGTGGTGCGCGGCAGGTCAGTCCCGCGCGCCGGCGGTCTGCCAGGCCTTGCGGACCACCTCGACGGTCAGTCCGCGCCGCGGCAGCCCGTTGCGCGCCCGGACGCCCGCCCACACCCAGGGGGCCGCGACGACGAGCACGAGCAGGACCACCCCGAGGACAGGCGTCGGCACCCCGAGCAGCTTGAGCGCCGAGGCGAGCAGGACGAGCGCGAGCGCCCGCCGGATGAGCCCGGCCGCGGCCCGCGCCGAGAGCTGGGCCCCGAGCCACACGCCCGGCACGGAGCCGACGAGCAGCGACGTCGTGAGGTCGAGCTGGAAGTCCCCGAAGAGCACGTGCCCGAGCGCCGCGCTCGCGACGAGCGGCACCGCCTGCACGAGGTCGGTCCCGACGAGGGTGTTAGCGCGCAGCGTCGGGTAGAGCGCGAGCAGGGCGATGATGATGAGCGACCCGGAGCCGACCGACGTCATGCCGACGACGAGGCCGCCGACGGCGCCGACGAGCAGGGTCGGCAGCGGCCGGACGACGACGGGCCCGTCGGGGGCCGCCGGCGGCTCCTCACCGCGGGCCCGGGCCGCCTCGGCCCGGGCGGTCGCCACCATCGACATGTACGCCTTGAGGACGAGCCCGCCCGCCGCGAGCAGCAGGGCCACCCCGAGGGAGGTCTTGACGACCGTCTGCACGCCCTCGCCGTCGCCGAGGGCGCGCAGCACGAGGACGCCGAGGAAGGCGCTCGGCACCGAGCCCACCATGAGCCAGCGGACGAGGCCCCAGTTGATCGTCCCGTGGCGCATGTGGACGACGGAGCCGATCGGCTTCATGACGGCCGCGGCGACGAGGTCGCTCGACACGGCGGCGAGCGGGGTCACGTTGAAGAACAGGACGAGGACGGGCGTCATGAGGGCGCCGCCGCCCATCCCGGTGAGGCCGACGACGAAGCCGACGACGAGGCCGGCCACGACGATGGTCAGGTCGAGGTCCACACCAGTTCCTACGGCATGTCGGGGCCCGGACCGTAGCCCTGGGCCGCCGGCTCGTCACGGGGGCCGCCGAGGTGTCCCCGGGCGGCGAGCAGCGCCCACACCGCGTCGACGACGTCCTCGACGGCCCGCCCGGTCGTGTCGACGACGAGGTCGGCGTCGGCCGGTGCCTCGTACGGCGAGGAGATGCCGGTGAAGTCGGCGACCTCGCCGCGCCGCGCCTTGGCGTACAGCCCCTTGCGGTCGCGGCGCTCGCACTCCTCGAGCGGGGTCGCGACGTGCACGAGGAGGAAGTCGGCCCCGGCGTCCTCGACGAGCGCCCGGACCTCCTTGCGGACGGCGTCGAAGGGCGCGATGGGCGCGGCGACCGCGAGCCCGCCGTGCCGGGACACCTCGGCCGCGACGTACCCGATCCGGCGGATGTTGAGGTCGCGGTCGGCCCGGCCGAAGCCGAGGCCGTGCGAGAGCAGCCGGCGCACCTCGTCGCCGTCGAGCATGGTGACCTCGCGGCGGCCGTCGTCGAGGAGCCGCTCGGCGAGCGCCTTGGCCACGGTCGACTTGCCCGAGCCGGACAGCCCCGTGAAGAAGACCGTGACGCCGCGGTACCCGTGGGCGCGCGAGCGCAGCGCCCGCTCGGCGGTGAAGGCCGGGTGCTCGGCGGCGCCGTCCGCAAGGAGGTCCGGGCGCTCGTCGAGGACGCCGGGGCCGACTTCCTCNCCCGGCGCCGACGACGGCGCACCACAGGAGCGTGCGGCCGGCGTCGACGGCGCCGCGGACGACGCGGTCGACGACCTCGGCGGTCAGCGGGGCGGCCACGAGGACCGCGGTGACGTCGTCCGCTCCGTGCGGATCCGCGTCCGCCTGCGCGTCGAGCGCGGCCCGGACCTGTTCCGGGGTGCGGCGGCGGCTGCGCAGCGGGCCGTGCGCGAAGGGCTTGAGCGGCCCGACGGTGCCGTCCCGGACGACGCGCGCGACCGGGGTGCCCTCGGCGTCCTCGAGCTCGACCGTCCAGCCCTCGCGCAGGACGGCGCGGACGTCGTCCGGCGCCGCGTCCTCGAGCGCGAGGAGGGCGTCGGGCGGCAGGGCGGGCAGCGCGCCGGTGACGACGAGCTCGGCGAGCTCGAGGACGGCGCGCGGCGGGTGCCAGCGGACCGTCCCCGGGCTGCCACCGCTGCCGGTGCCGCCGCTGTCGGTGCCGCCGCTGTCGGACCGGTCCGGCGCGACGGTCGTCGCGGCGGCGTACGTCGCCGGGGCCGGGTCGGCCACGTCGCACCCCCATCGGTTCGGCGGCGGGCGGTTCCCGCGGTGCCGGGACCAAAAGGGTGACACGGGGCCCGGCCGTGGCCGGACCCCGTGTCGGACGTCCCGGCGTGTCGCCACGCCGGACGTCAGGGTGCTGCTGCGGTCGTGCGGGTCAGTCGCCGCCCCGCAGGATCGAGATGAGGCGCAGGATCTCCAGGTACAGCCAGACCAGCGTCGTCACGAGGCCGAACGCGGCGACCCAGGCGAACTTCTCCGGGAGCCCGTTGCGGACGCCCTGCTCGATGAAGTCGAAGTCGAGCACGAGGAAGAACGACGCCAGACCCACGCCGAACGCGCTCACGGCGAACGCGATGACCGGGTTGCCGGAGTACACGCTGTTGCCGGTGAACAGCGCGATCGCGAGGTTGATGAGGCCGAACGCCAGGTAGCCGGCACCGGCGATCATGAGGATCTTCGTGAACTTCGGCGAGTTCCGGACGACGCCCGTCTTGTAGAGCACGAGCATCGCGGTGAACGCGGCGAGGGTGCCGAAGACCGCCTGCGGCACGATGCCGTTGTAGGCGGCCGCGTAGTACGCGCTGATGCCGCCGACGAAGACGCCCTCGAGCGCCGCGTAGACGAACATGAGCGGGACCTTGACGGTCTTGCCCATCGACGTGACGAACGCCAGGACCATCGCGACGAGGCCTGCGGCGAGCACGACGAAGAAGCTGGGCTTCCAGATGAAGTACGTCGGGGCCGCGGTCGCGAGAAGCACCGCGAAGAGCGCCCCGGTGCGCACGACGACGTCGTCGATCGTCATGCGGCCGGTGTCGACCGCGCTCGCGGCAGGAGCGGCGTACATGGTCTCGAGGTCGTTGGCGCTCGGGGTGCTGAACGATGCGTACCCCCCGCGCTGGAACTCCTCGCTGCGGTTGAAGATGGGGTTACGGCTCTCCATCGGTCCCTCCGGGATCGATCACGCTGTGGGTCTGCAGGTACCGCGGTGCGCGGCCCTACCACCGTAATGCGCAGGAGAGCCGTCTAGTTCCCGCGGACGGGCGAAATCCTGATCGTCTTTTCGTTGCGTCACGCGAAACGGTTGACACGACTCATCAGCCGGCACTAATCATTAGTCATGGCTGATGCGTTGCGTGCCGTCGACCCGGCGACGGGGGGCCCGCCGGACCCGGCCGGGCCCGTCCTCGACGCTCTCGGCGACCCGACCCGGCGGCGGCTCCTCGGTCTGCTCCGGGACGGCGAACGGACCGTCGCCGACCTCACCGCCGCCCTCCCCGTCACCCAGTCCGCCGTCTCCCAGCACCTGCGGGTGCTGCGGGACGCCGGGCTCGTCAGCGACCGCCCCGACGGCCGCCGGCGCTACTACCGCGTCGAGCGGGACGGCCTGTCCGCCGTCCGGGCGTACGTCGACGCGTTCTGGGACGACGTCCTCGACGCCTTCGCGGCCTACGCAGCCGCACCTGGCAGCCCCGACGCACCCGACTCCCCCGACTCCCCCGAC
>NZ_MWLL01000250.1 GCF_002198675.1 Kineosporia sp. R_H_3
CCCGGCCCACCCCGCCCCCGTGAACCGTGGGGCGAAGGGGCGACTTCCGTGAGCGAGAGGGTGTTCGGCCCGATGGACGGTTCGACCGAAGGTCTGCCCGGGCTCGTCCTCCTCCCCGAGCAGGAGACCCGCCCCGCGGAGCGCACGTCCAAGATCGCCGTGGCCGCGCTGGTCACCGGCATCGTGGGGCTCGTCCCCGTCTCGGTGCCGCTCGGCATCGCCGGCCTGGTGCGGACCAAGCGCCCCGGCGTCGGCGGCCGCCGCCTCGCCCTGACCGGCCTCGCGCTCAGCGGGCTGTGGACCGTCGCGGTCGTCGCCGTCCTCGTCTTCGCCGTGTTCCTCGGCCAGCAGCTCACGTCGCCGTCGGGCGACACCGCCGGCGACCCGGCGGCCGTCGCGGCCCAGGACGGCCTGACGAAGAGCGGCGCCGAGGTCGAGCAGGGCGACTGCCTGCTCGCCTGGGACGCCACGACGCTCACGGCCGACGCCGACCCGGACGTCGTCGCCGTCGACTGCACGAACCCGCACCAGGCGCAGGCGTTCGGCGAGGTCGACCTCTCCGACACCTACGCGGACGGCGCGGCCTACCCCGGCCCGGCGGCACTCGTCACGAGCAGCGAGGAGGGCTGCCGGCTCCAGGCGCCGACCGCCCTCGTCGAGTCCGCCACGACGATGCCGCTCAGCGGGATCCCGCCGACGGCGGCCGACTGGGCGGAGGGCTCGCGGACCGTCCTGTGCCTCGTCGTGTCCGGGTCCGCCGACCTCACGGCGTCCGTCACCCCCTGACCGGAGCACCCCCGGCCCGGGCCCGCTCGACGCGCGCGCGGCCCACCGACGGGATATCCGGGTGACATGACGAGCGACGAGCCGGACCCGCGCGCCGAGCCGCTCGTCCTCGAGGCCGCCGCGCACGAGCCGACGGGCTGGTTCGACCTCGCCCGGGTGCTCGCGATCCTCGCCGTCGTCGTCGTCCACGAGACGAGCGGCGAGGTCGGCAGCCGGGACGCCGGCGACCCGGCGACCGCCGCCTGGTGGACGGCGAACATCCTCGACTCGGCCTCGCGCTGGTGCGTGCCGGTCTTCCTCATGGTGAGCGGCGCGCTGCTCCTCGACCCCCGGCGCACCGACCGGCCGCGCGACTTCTACCGCCGGCGGCTGGCCCGGATCGGCGTCCCGCTCGTCGTCTGGACCGCCGTGTACCTCGCCTTCCGGTCGTTCTACCTCGGCGACGACCTGGACGCCGGCCAGGCGGCCCGTGACGTCGCCGCCGGCACGCCCTTCCTGCAGCTCTACTTCCTCTACGTGCTCGTCGTGCTCTACCTGCTCACCCCGTTCCTGCGGCTCGTCGTCCGGCACGCGACGCACCGGATGCAGGCGGCGTTCGGCGGGGTGCTCCTCGGGCTCGGCGCCCTCGACCAGGTGCTGTCGTCGTTCCTCGACGTCGGCGGCGCGTCGGCGGCGACCCGGTTCCTGCCGTACGCCGGGTACTTCACCCTCGGCTGGCTGCTGCGGGACGTCCCGCTGTCCTCCCGTGCCGTCCGGGGCGCGGCGGCGGCGTTCGCCGGGTCGGTCGTCGCCACCGCGGGGCTCGTCGCCGCCAGTGCCGCCTTCGTGGGCTGGGGGAACCCGGGCCGCTACCTCTACGGCTACCTGTCCCCGACCGTCGTCGTCATGTCGCTGTCGGCCTACGTGCTGCTGCGGGCCTGGGGGCTGCGGCACCCGCCCGGCACGCGGTGGGCACCCGGCCGGCGGACGGCGGCCCTGTCGGCCCTGACGTTCGGCGTCTACCTCGTGCACCCGCTCTTCTTCTACCCGCTGCGCCGGCTGTGGCCCGCCCCGCAGGACTGGCCGCTGTGGGTCGGCGTCACGGCGGCGCACCTCACCCTCACCGTCGCCGGCTCGCTCGCGCTGACGTGGGTGATCCTGCGGATCCCGGTGCTGCGCAGGGCGATCTGACACCACCGGGACCTTCGGCGACCGTAAACGCTTTCAGATGCTGGGACCCTGGTACCCGGACCGGGCCACCCCGGCCTGGCACAGCGAAGTGGGTCCACCGTGCACGACATTTTGCTCTTCCTCGGCGAGCAGCCCCTGGTGCTGCTCTTCGGTCTCTTCTGCATCGGCTCCGCGCTGGGCGCAGTCCGCATCGCGGACGTCGCGATCGGCCCGGCCGCCGTGCTCTTCACCGCGATCGCCGTCTCGGCCGTCGCCACGGCCAACGACGTCAAGCTCACCGTGCCCGAGGTCGTGGGGACCCTCGGGCTCGTCCTGTTCACGTACACGATCGGGATCATCGGCGGCCCGACCTTCTTCGCCGCGCTGCGCGGCGGCTGGCGGCCCATCGTCACCGTCACCGCGACGCTCGGCGGCGTCGCCGGGGTCGCGGCCGTCCTCGGCAACGTGCTCGGCCTGCCGTTCCCGACGATCGCCGGCACCTTCGCCGGCGCCCTGACGAACACGCCGGCACTGGCCGCCGCGACCGAGCGCTCCGGCGACGCGGCCGCGACGACCGTCGGCTACTCGATCGCCTACCTGTTCGGCGTCGTCGGGATGCTCGTCGCGGCCGCGACCGTCCTGCGCCGCCGCGTCGGCGGCAGCCAGGCCCGCGGACTGACGAACCTGACGATCCGCGTCGAGCGCACCGACGAGCCGACCGTCGCCGAGGTCGTCGACCGGCGTGGCGGCGAGGTCGTCTTCTCCCGCGTCATGCACGGCGAGCCGCACACTGACCACGTGCTGCTCGTCGCCGAGGACGACGAGACCCTCCGCGAGGGGGACCTCGTCACCGTCGTCGGGCCCCGCGACGTCGTGGACGCCGTCGCCCGCGAGCTCGGCCACCGCTCGTCGCACGTGCTGCAGGCCGACCGCCGCGACCTCGACTTCCGGCGGATCACGTTGTCCCGCAAGGAGCTCGCGGGTCGCACGGTCGAGGACCTGGAGCTCGGCGACAAGTTCGGGGCGGCCATCACCCGGGTCCGCCGCGGCGACGTCGACATGGTCGCCGCCGACGACCTCATCCTCCTGCCGGGCGACCGGCTGCGGGTCATCGCGCCCGTGAAGCGGATGAAGGAGGTCTCGTCGTTCCTCGGCGACTCCGAGCGCGGCCTGTCGGACATCAACCCGGTCGGGCTCGCCCTGGGCCTGTCGCTCGGCGTCCTCATCGGGACGGCGCACATCCCGCTGCCCGGCGGCGGCTTCGCCATCGGTGCCGCCGGCGGCACGCTGCTCGTCGGGCTGGTCTTCGGCCGCCTCGGCCGGGTCGGGCCGCTCGTGACGTCGCTCGCGCACCCCGCGGCGTCCACGCTCTCGACGTTCGGGATGCTCGCCTTCCTCGCCTACGCCGGGACCCGTGCGGGCGGCTCGTTCACCGCCGCGGTGACGTCGAGCCTCGGGTGGCGGATCGGCCTCCTCGGCCTGGTCCTCACCTCGCTCACGGCGGTCGCGCTGGCCGTCGTCGGGACCGTGGTCCACAAGATCGACCCGACCCGGCTCTCCGGTGTCCTCGGCGGGGTCCAGACCCAGCCCGCCGTCCTGGCGTTCGCCAACGAGCGCACCGGGTTCGACACCCGGGTCGCCCTCGGCTACGCCCTCGTCTACCCGGCCGCGATGATCGTCAAGATCGTCCTGGCCCAGATCCTCGCCGGCGGCTGATCCACGCCGCACGACGAGCCGGAGCCGTCCGGCGCGCGCACCTGGTGGGCATGCGCGCGCCGGACGTTCGTCGTCCGGGTCCGGCCCGCGCCGCGGACCGGTCAGCCGTCGAGCACGGCCAGCCCGTGGAAGGTGGCCACCCAGCGCATCGGCTGGAACTCGCCGTACGCCAGCACCGCGAGCAGCGGGCGCGTGCAGGCGGTGCACCGCAACCGGACCGGGAAGGCGAGCAGGCCGAGGTCGTCGACGACGGCCCGGAAGTCGCCCGCACCGCGGACGACGAGCCCGTAGGCAGCGACGAGCCCGTCGACCCACGCCTGGCCGGACCGCGCCGGCAGGGCCTCGGCGGACAGCACGGTCGCGACGTCGAGCACGACGGCCGCCTCGCACGCCGGGCACGCGAGCGGGAGGACCGTCGGGGCGGCGAGGGTCTCGACGCCGTCGCCGTCGTGGACGACCGGCGGCCCGCCCGCCGCCGTCCACGGTGCGAACGGGAGCGGGCCGCGCACGACCCGGCCGGCCAGACGGAGCGGTTCCACCGGACCATCCTGGCGCGCGAGGATGCCGGGGTGAACGAACGCGCCGCCGACGTCTACACCTTCGGCACCACCCCGGACGCCGCCCACCGGCTCGCGCTGCTGGCCGACCTCTTCGAGCCGCCGACCCGTGACCTGCTGGCCCGGTGCGTGCCGCCGGACGCCGGCCGCCCGGTCCGGCACGCCGTCGACCTCGGGTGCGGGCCCGGGCACACGACGCGGCTGCTCCACGCGGCGACCGGCGCGGACCGCACGACGGGCGTCGAACGGTCGGCCGACTTCCTCGCGCTGGCCCGGCGGGACCTGGCGGACGGTGTGGCGGACGGTGTGACGGACGGCGTGACGTACGTCGAGGCGGACGTCACCCGGGCGCCGCTGCCGGTCGACCCGGCGGACGTCGTCCACGCCCGGTTCCTGCTCACCCACCTGGCCGCCCCCGTCGAGGCGCTGCGGACCTGGGCCGGGGCGCTCGCGGACGGCGGCCGGCTCGTGCTCCACGAGGTCGCCGCCCTCGACAGCGCGGACCCGGTGCTGCACCGCTACTACGGCCTCGTCGCGGACCTGCAGCGCCACCACGGCCAGGCGCTCGACATCGGCGACCGGCTCGCCGCCCTCGGCACGGCCGCCGGGCTGACCGTCGCGCACTCCGCCGTCGTCGCCTGGCACCCCGACGCCGCCCGGATGGCCGCCCTGCACGTCATCAACCTGCGGACGTGGCGGCACGACCCGTACGTCGCCGGCTCGACCGACCCGGCCGACCTCGACGCGCTCGACGCCGGGCTCGTCGAGATCGCGCGCGGCCGGCCGTGCGCACCGGTCGAGCAGTCGCTCGGAGAGGCGGTCCTCACGGTGTGACGCCGGACCGGCCCGTCCGTCGACGGGTCACCGCCCGGGTGACGAGGGCCGCCGTCACCGCGGCGGCCGCGGTGCCGGCCAGGATCGCCGCCGCGCGGCGCACCGCCCGCGCCCGTCCTTCGTCGGCCGCCGCCCGGAGCCCGTCCGCCACGGCGGCGAGCGCCTGGTCGAGCGCGACGAGGCGCTGCCCGGTGACCTCGGCGAACCTCTGCACGGCCGCCGAGCGCGCCTCGGGTGACGACTCGAGCGCGGTGGCGGTCCGTCGGACGGCGTCGCGGGCCGCTTCCAGCGCGGCAGGGTCCGGCCCGGTCGCGGTGCCGACCGCCGCCGGGCGCGGCCGGAGCCCGGCGAGCGCCGCGACCGCGGCGTCCTGGCGCCGGACGGTGTCGACGTACTCGGCGAGGCCGGCCCCGGTGACGTGGTCACCGGCGACGACCGGTGCCGTCGCGAGCAGGGCGCTGCCCGTCTCACGCTCCCGCGCCGCCGCGGCCACGAGGTCCGCGACCGTGCCGAGCACCCGCGCCGGGCGCACGACGTCCGCGTCGTCCGTCGCACCCTCCAGGTCCCGCAGCAGCGCGTCGAGCACGGCCCGTTCGCCGGCGACGACCTGCCCGTAGTGGTTCGCGGCGAAGCTCGCGCTCCGCGACGAGACGACCTCCGTGCGCGCCTTCACGAGCGTGTCGTCGAGGTCGGTGGATGCTGCGAGGGCCTCGCTGACGTCGTCCGACCAGCCGCCGCCGGGCCCGGCACCGACCAGGCGCGCGACGGCCGCCCGCCCGGCGTCGGTCGCGGCGGCGAGCGCGGCGAACCGGGCGCCGTCCGCCGGGGTCGCCGCTGCCCGTGAGGCCGCACGGACGAGCGCCTCCCCGGCCTCCTCGCGCAGCGCTCCGTCGGCCGCCGCGACGACGACCACCGCGTCGGCGAACGTCTGCACGCGGGCCGCAGACCCGATGCCGTCGTAGGCCGTGGCACCGCCTGCGGCACCGACGACGGCGACCACCATCACGAGCAGGGCGTGGAGGCCCCGCGAGGGCCGACGGGCAGCCGGCCCGCGGACGGCCCGGACGTCGGTACCGACGGTTCCCGTCACGATGCTCCCCCTCGCCGACCGGGTGATCATCCTGCTCCGACGCGCGGCCGGGCGCCAGGGGCGCCCTCCGGGACCGCGGAGGCGGGAACGGGTCGGTGGGCGGCACCGGGCCGCCGGGCCGACGATGGCCGGGCCGCCGGAGCCGACCGGTGGCGGACAAGGAGAGCACCGTGCCGCTCGTGAGGATCGACGTCGTCGAAGGTCGCACGGACGACGAGGTGCGACGGCTCGCAGACACCGTGCAGGCGGTCATGGTCGAGCACTTCGCCGCCCCCGGGCGAGACCGCTACCAGGTGATCCACGAGCACCGGCCGGGGCGGATCATCGCCCTCGACACCGGGCTCGGCTTCGAGCGGACCGACGACGTCGTCATCGTCCAGGTCACCCAGCAGGGCCGCACCGTCGACCAGAAGCGGGCCCTCTACGCGGCGCTCGCCGAGCGGCTCGAGCGGGACTGCGGGATCGCCCCGACGGACGTCGTGGTGTCGGTCGTCGAGAACACGACGGCCGACTGGTCGTTCGGGCTCGGCCGGGCGCAGTTCCTCGACGGCGACCTCTGAGCCGCCGGCCGCACCGCGCGCGTCAGCGCTGCGGGCGCCAGACGACGAGCGCGCCGGACGACGACGGGAAGCGGTCGGGCCGCTGGCCCGGGCGGACGGCGACGATGTCGCCGGAGGCGCCGGCGGCGAAGACGCGCCGGCTCGTCGCGAGCCGGACGTGCATGTCCTCGAGCTCGCTGCGCAGCCGGCCGACCTGCTCGCGGAGCGCGCCGTTCTCCAGCTCCAGCTCGAGGATCCGCTTGATCCCGGCGAGGTTGACGCCCTCCTCCTGGGAGAGCCGCTGCACCTCGCGGAGCATCGCGACGTCGCGCGCGGAGTAGCGCCGGCCCCGGCCCGCGGTGCGGCCGGGGCTGACGAGCCCGATCCGGTCGTACTGGCGCAGGGTCTGCGGGTGCATGCCTGCGAGCTGGGCCGCGACCGAGATGACGAAGACGGGTGTCGTCTCGTCGAGGTCCAGCTCGACCTCGACACCCAGCCGCTCGCCGCCGAAGGCGGCGTCGAACCTCAGCCGGTCACCGGGCATGACCGCCGCCCGGGACGTCCCGGCGGGCCCGGGCGACGAGGTCGGCGCGCGGGTCCTCGCCGGCGGTGGCCGCGGCGAACTTCTCGAGCGCCTCCCGGGCGGAGCTGTCGATCCGCTGCGGGACGACGACCTGCACGGTGACGAGCAGGTCGCCCGTCGTCTTGGACGTCTTCACGCCGTGGCCCTTGACGCGCAGCGTGCGCCCCGACGGGGTGCCCGCCGGGACCTTGACCCGCACCGTCTGGCCCTCGAGCGTCGGCACCTCGACCTGGGCGCCGAGGGTCGCCTCGGGGAACGTCACCGGCACCGTGACGCGCAGGTCGTCACCGTCGAGGGTGAAGACCGAGTGCGGTTCGACGTGCACCGTGACGACGAGGTCGCCGTCACCGCCGCCGTGGTCGCCGGGGCGGCCCTTGCCGCGCAGCCGCACCTTCTGGCCGCCCCGCACCCCCGCGGGGATGCGGGCGTTCACCGTGCGCACGCCGGTCATCGGGTCGTCGACGCGCAGGCTCAGCTGCGCGCCCTCGACGGCCTGCTTGAAGGTCAGCGTGACGTCGGCGGTGAGGTCCTCGCCGCGGCGCGCCCCGCGCGGGGCGCGGAAGCCGGTGCCGGCCCCGGCGCCCGGACCGGCCGCCCCGCCGAACATCGACATGATGTCCTCGAAGCTCGCGCCCGAGCCGCCGGGTGCACCGGTCGTCGTGAAGCGGACGTTGCCGCCGCCCCCGCCGCCGCCGAAGAGGTTGCTGAAGACGTCGTCGAAGCCGGCGCCGCCGCCGCCCGGGCCGCCGGAGGTGAACCGGGCACCGCCGCGGGCCATCTGCCGGACCGCGTCGTACTGCTTGCGCTGCTCGGGGTCGGACAGGACCGCGTAGGCCTCGCCGACCTCCTTGAACTTCTTCTCCGAGGCCGTGTCACCCGCGTTCGCGTCCGGGTGGTGCTTGCGCGCGAGCTTGCGGTAGGCCTTCTTCACGTCGTCCTGGGAGGCGTCGACGGACACGCCCAGAACGGCGTAGAAGTCCTTCTCGAACCAGTCCTGGCTCGCCATGGGCGCCCCTCCCTTCGCTGTCGTGTCGAACCTGACGGCCGGAACGGCCGGTCAGCTCGGGTCGGCCACGGCCACGCGCGCCGCGCGCAGCACCCTGTCCCCGGCCCGGTAGCCGGGCTGGAGGATCTGGACGACGGTGGTCTCCGTCGTCCCCTCGGCGAGCTCGGCCTGGGTGTGGATGAGAGCCTCGTGCACGACCGGGTCGAACGTCTCGCCCGGCTCGCCGTAGCGGGCCAGGCCGAACCGGCCCAGGACGTTCTCGAGCTTCTCGGCGATCGCCGCGAACGGGCCGCCCTCGAGGTCGCCGTGCTGGCGCGCCAGGTGGACGTCGTCGAGCACCGGCAGGAGCGCCTCGAGGACGCTCGCCACCGCGGTGTCCCGTGCGACGTCCCGGTCGCGCTCGACGCGGCGGCGGTAGTTGACGAACTCCGCCTGGAGCCGCTGCAGGTCGTCGAGCCGCTCCGCGGCGAGGGCCTCCAGCGCGGCGTCACCCGCGGACGGCGCCGGCTCGGCGGCCCCGTCCTCCGGCTCGGCGACGGCGTCGGGGACGACGCCCTCGAGCACCTCGTCGGCCTCGGCGTGGTCACCGGGCTGCGCGCCGTCCGTGGCGTCGTCCGTGACGCCGTACGCCTCGCGGACCTTCCCGGTCTCCGGGTCGAGCCGGCGGCGGTCCCGGATGACGGGGCCCGAGCCGTTCTCGGTGTCGCTCACAGTGCCAAGCTCCTCATGGTCGTGGGGGGACGAGACGTGCGTGCGGGGACGGGCGCTCCGTGGCGCCCGCCCCCGCAGCGCATCACTTCTCGTCGTCGACGATCTCGGCGTCCACGACGTCCTCGTCGGACGCCGCCTTCGCCGAGCCGGCGCCGTCGGAGGCACCGGTCGGGCCGGCGCCGCCCGCGGCGTCGCCCGCCTGCGCGTAGAGCGCGGAGCCGAGCTCCTGGGACGCCTTCGCGAGGGCCTCGTGCTTGGCCTTGACGTCCTCGACGTCGCCGCCGTCCAGCGCCTTCTTCAGGTCGTCGACCGCGGCCTGGACCGCGGCCTTGCCGTCCTCGGGGAGCTTGTCGCTGTTGTCGGCGACGAACTTCTCCGTCGAGTAGAGGAGCTGCTCGGCCGAGTTGCGGGCCTCCGCCTCCTCGCGACGCTTGCGGTCCTCCTCGGCGTGCGCCTCGGCCTCGCGGACCATCCGGTCGATCTCGTCCTTCGGCAGCGCCGAGCCGCCGGAGATCGTCATCGACTGCTCCTTGCCCGTGCCGCGGTCCTTCGCGGAGACGTGCACGATGCCGTTCGCGTCGATGTCGAAGGTGACCTCGACCTGCGGGATGCCGCGGGGCGCGGGCGCGATGCCGGTCAGCTCGAACGTGCCGAGCGGCTTGTTGTCGCGGGCCAGCTCGCGCTCGCCCTGGAACACCTGGATGAGGACGCTCGGCTGGTTGTCGTCGGCCGTCGTGAAGACCTCGGACGCCTTGGTCGGGATCGCGGTGTTGCGGGTGATGAGCTTGGTCATGATCCCGCCCTTGGTCTCGATGCCGAGGCTCAGGGGGGTGACGTCGATGAGCAGGACGTCCTTGCGCTCGCCCTTGAGGACGCCGGCCTGCAGGGCGGCGCCGACGGCGACGACCTCGTCCGGGTTGACGCCCTTGTTCGGCTCCTTGCCGCCGGTGAGCTCACGGACGACGTCCGCGACGGCGGGCATCCGGGTCGAGCCGCCGACGAGCACGATGTGGTCGATCTCGGACAGGCTCACGCCGGCGTCCTTGATGACCGCGCGGAACGGCGCCTTCGTCCGGTCGAGCAGGTCGGCCGTCATCTTCTCGAACTGCGCCCGGGTGAGCTTCTCGTCGAGGTGGACGGGGCCGTTCTCGGTCATCGACAGGTACTGCAGGGAGATCGTCGTGGCCGTGGAGCTCGAGAGCTCCTTCTTCGCCTGCTCGGCCGCCTCACGGAGCCGCTGCATGGCGATCTTGTCCTTGGACAGGTCGGGCCCGCCCTGCATCTTCACGACGTTGACGAGGTGGTCCATGACGCGCTGGTCCCAGTCGTCACCACCGAGGTGGTTGTCGCCGGACGTCGCGCGGACCTGGATCGTCGAGAAGCCGTCCTCGTCCTTGCCGACCTCGAGGAGCGAGACGTCGAAGGTGCCGCCGCCGAGGTCGAAGACGAGGATGAGCTCGTCCTCCTTGCCCTTGTCCAGGCCGTAGGCCAGGGCCGCCGCGGTCGGCTCGTTGATGATGCGCAGGACGTTGAGGCCGGCGATCTCGCCCGCCTCCTTGGTCGCCTGCCGCTGCGCGTCGTTGAAGTACGCCGGGACGGTGATGACCGCGTCGGTCACCTTCTCGCCGAGGTACTCCTCCGCGTCGCGCTTGAGCTTCTGGAGCACGCGCGCCGAGATCTCCTGCGCGCCGTACTTCTTGCCGTCGATCTCGACGTTCCAGTCCGTGCCGATGTGCCGCTTGACGGAGCGGATGGTCCGCTCGACGTTCGTGACGGCCTGCCGCTTCGCGACCTCGCCGACGAGCGGCTCGCCGCTCTTGGCGAACGCGACGACCGACGGCGTGGTGCGCCCGCCCTCGGCGTTCGCGATGACGGTGGGCTCCCCACCCTCGAGGACGGCGACGACGGAGTTCGTCGTGCCGAGGTCGATGCCGACCGCTCGTGCCATGTCCGATGTCCTTCTTCCGTGTGGCGAGCGCGGGGCGACCCGCGCAGAGTTGAGTTGCCTGCACTCAGGTTGGTCCGCGGCAGCAGGGCTGTCAACTCGGGACTGACCAAACTTGAGTCTGTCAGGCTCAACTCGCAGGATGCCCACGGTGTTCCCGCACGGAGCAGGACCGGGCCGGCCGTGCTCAGCCGGGGCCGAGCCCGGCGAGCCACTCCCGGACGACGAGGAGGACGTCGTCCCGCGACCCGACGACCCGGACGGCGGGCGGGGTGCTCCCGACGTCCGGCGTCGACCAGACCCGGGCCCGGACGCCGTCGTCCGGCCCCTGCGGCCAGGCCCGGACGACGAGCAGCCCGTGGACGTCCGGGTGCTCGTCGTCCGGCGGCTCGACCCCGGGTCCGGGGCCGGCCGTCACCGGGACCGGCCGCGGGAGCCGTCGTGCGCCCTGCGGACCCGCACCGTGACGCCGTCCGCGCCGCTGCGCCGGGTGCTCAGGGTGCTCGCGCCGTCCGGGCGGGCGGCGTCGACGATCCCGCCGCGCAGGACGTCGGCCACCTCGGCCGCGAGCGCGTCCTCCTTCGCCGTCACCGCACCGACGGGCGCGTGCCGGGCCACGTCGCGCATCTCGTGGCGCAGGTCGGACAGCCGCGCCCGGGCCTCCCGGGTCAGGGTGAGCCGGCCCGGGCCGACCACGACGAACTGGTAGGCGAGCGCCGTCGCCGTGCAGCGGGTGCAGTCGACGGTCACGGCGTCGGCGAGGTTCGCGACGTCGACCCGGCCCGCGTTGCGCCCGTTGACGACGACCTGCACCGAGACGGCCACCGCGTGGCAGTCGGTGCAGTGCTCGGCGAGCGCGTCCGCGCGGTTGCGGGCGACGAGGCCGCCCGCGGTGACCCGGCGCTGCCGCCAGGTCGCGCGGCGGCGCTCCCGTTCGTCGCGGTGCACCGAGACCTGCGTCTGCGAGCGCACGGTCGCCGTCCGGTGCCGGTAGCGGTCGCGACGGCGCTGCTCGGCCCGCTCGGCCCGCTCCTCCCGCGAGTCGCCGTCCCGGTCGGCCCGGCGCACGGCGCCCGAGGCCGGCAGTGCCGGCGCCGCCGCCGCGAGCGCACCGCGACCCCCGCCGCCCGCGGGGGCGGCCGTCACCGCGGGCCCGGCGAGCGCCGTCCCGCCGAGGACGGCCGCGGTCAGCGCGGCGAGCAGGGCGGACGTGGACTTCATGGACGTCGAGCGGGTCATGGCCGTCCTCCGGGGGTCGGCGCGCCGCCGGCGGTCGCCGCGGCGGGGTCCGTGGGGTCGAAGCGGTCGGTGCGGTGGGGCTGTTCGGTGTGTTCGGTGCGGCGGTGGACCCGTGCCACGAGGACGCGAAGGAGGCGCTGCACGACCCGCGCGAGGAGCGCGGCGAGCCCGAGCAGCGGCAGGACGAGGAGCACGATGCAGACCCAGGCGAGCGCGGCCGCGGTGAGGCCCTGCGCACCCGTGGCGTCGGCCCAGAACACCCGGCCCTGCTGCCACGACGAGCCCACGAGCGAGGGCAGCGAGAGCACGAGCCAGCCGAGCATGACCCCGAGCACGGGGACCGTGACGACGACCCAGCCGACGACGGCGGCGCGGGCGCCGCGTCGCAGCGCGCGCACCTGGGCGGGCATGCCGCGACCGGGCACGAGCCCGCGCAGCACGCCCCGGGTGAAGGCGAAGGGGTTCGGCACCCCGGTGAGGTCGCCGAACAGGTAGTAGCCGTCCATCCGGACGACGGGCAGGAGCTGCTGGAGGATCACCCCGTGCGTGAGCAGCGCGGCCGCGGTCGCGGGCGCCCAGCCGGTCACCAGCGCCAGGCCGGTCATCGCGACGATCGAGACGGCGTTGAAGTACACCCCGCCGAGGTCGGTCCGCAGCCGCCCCGCCCGGTCGAGCCGGTAGGCGTCGGTGACGTCGGTCCAGAAGACCGGGACCCACAGGTAGAGGCCGGCCCCGATCGCACCCGGCCGGGCGCCCCCGTACGCGCAGCCCGCGGCGTGCCCGAGCTCGTGGAACAGGGTGCTCGCGAGGAGCAGCCCGAGCACCGACAGCACCCCGGCCGGCGTCGTGAACGCGCTGCCGACGCCGGCGAGCAGCCCGCCGGGGTCGAAGAGCCACAGCGACCCGCACAGCCACAGCGCGAGCACACCGGCGACCGCCCGCGGGTCGAACAGCGGCGCGAGCAGCCGGCCGAGGACGTCCACCGCGGGCGTCGGCAGGAGCGGACGGCGCAGCGTCGTCGCGAGGAGCGGGTCGGCCGTGGGCAGCCCGGCGCGGTCCACGGCCGGGACGACGGTGAGGTGCGGGCGCTGGGCGGGGCCGGCGGCACCGGGAGGCACCACGACGACGAGCCCGGCCGGGCCGAGCCGGCCGAGCACGAGCGCGGAGAGCACGGGCAGGCCGACCGCCCGCCCGAGCCGGTCACCGACCGCGGCGGCGAGGTCGTCGGCCCCGTGGTCGCCGTCCGCGCACTCGAGGACGGCGTGCAGCAGCGGGGTGAGCATGACGGTCTGGCCGTCGGACCGGACGGCCAGGAATCGGTCCTCGACGTACCCGGAGCCCTCGTAGCGGCCGAGCAGCCGCAGACCGGGGGCCCGGCGGACGACGTCGCGCGGCCCGAGGCCCGGGGGCGCGGCGGCCCCGGGC